>JAGSHB010000304.1 GCA_023954815.1 Myxococcales bacterium
TGCTGGTCACCTTCACGGACGGGGTCACAGAGGCGATGAATCCGGTGCGAGAGCTCTACAGCGATGCTCGTTATCAGGAACTGTTGACCCAGATGCCCAACGCGACGGCGCAAGAGGTATTGGATGCGACCTACAAGTCGGTGCGCGCGTTCGCCGCTGGCGCCGAGCAAAATGACGACATCACGGTCCTGATCTTGCGGCACGACCCCGAGGTCTCCTAGCAACATGGACGGACTGCAGATCATTGGCAGCATGCTGGCAGGGCTGGGCCTGTTTTTTGTCGGCATCCAGATGCTCTCCAGCAATTTGCGGCAGTTGACCAGCCGACGCTTTCGGTTGCTCCTCGCGAACTGGACCAAGTCACCTTTCGTCTCCGCATTTATTGGCGCCCTGCTCGGCGCGACCATGCAGACCGGCAGCGCGATCACGTTCATCTTGGTCGGAATGATCGGCGCTGGGATGATCTCCGTTGAGCGATCGCTCCCCGTGCGTTTGGGCGCCGCGATGGGCACGTCGACCATGGTCTTCGTAGCCACGCTGAACATCCAATTGTTCATCCTCTTTATCATTGGTATCGCCGGTGTCGCCCTCACGCAGAGCAAGAAGCCCAGGCCCCTGGTCGGCGCGCTGTTCGGCGCTGGGCTCATGTTCTTTGGGTTGAAGATGGTCGGTACAGGCGCCGCTCCCCTCACTGAATTGCCCTGGTTCCGAGCAGCGATCGCCCAGGTCAACGGCGCGCCAGTCGCCGCCCTCATTTTGGGAACGGGGCTGAGTATCTTGGTGCAATCTCCACAATCTGTAACGATTTTGGCTATTACCATGACCGACGCGGGGATTCTCGGTGTCGGATCGACCATCGCCATCATCTATGGCGGCAACCTCGGCGGCGGCATCAGCACATACATGCTGTCCTCGGGGTTTCGCGGCACATCGCGCCAGATCATGGTCTTTCAGGTGCTCTTTAACGTCCTTACGGCAGCCGTCTTGTTTGCGCTGTTTTTCGTCGAGCAGTCGACCAACGCGCCGCTGGTGCGGTGGGCTGTAACTCACCTGAGCGATGACGTCGCCAGCCAGATGGCGCTGGTCTACCTCATCTTCAACGTCTTCGGCGCGCTCATGATGTTCGCCCTACGTGGTCCCATCCTCCGCTGGATCGAGGGACGATGGCCGCCTCTTCCCGAAGAGGACATGGCCAAGCTCAAGTTCCTCAACGACCAGGTGCTCGATGATCCCGAGTTGGCTCTCGAGTTGGCCGAAGAGGAGCTCCGCCGTTTCTTTGGGCTGCTCAGCGGTCATTTGGAGGCCCTGCGTTTGCCGACGGGGGAAGATTTGGCCCACGGCGAGACAACCGGAAATACCCTGCTGGCACTTCATGACGCGATCCGGCAGGCCCTATCTGAACTGAAGGATCGATCTATGGATCACGAGGGGGCGGAGCACTTAATTTCACTGGTGAATCGGCATCGTATGCTCGGCACGCTGCAGAGCAGCCTCAGCGACTTTGCCCGTGCAGTGCGCGCAGCCAAGGAGAGCCCGAACCTCGCCCGTCTCGCCGCGACCGTCATCGAGTCCCTGGATGCGCTTCTGATGGTTGCAGATGACGCGGTCGCTGGTGAAGAGCCCGAAGATATCAATGACTTGCTTGAAGCGACCCACGACCGAGCGCCTCAGATGCGAGCGATTCGCGCACGTTTCATGCGCGGCAGCGAGACCTTGGCGGATGAAGAGCGACTCGATCTCATGGGATTGACCAACGGGCTTGAGCGCACCGTCTGGGTTTTGCACGAGTTCGGTACGGAGTTGGCGCGACAACAGGATGCTGAGCCTGGATAGCGTTCCGTAATGGGTGTGGGGTTGTTCTTTGGCTGGCCTCCGATGCGCTGGTGTTGTCCAATGTCCTGGTGCGGAGGCGCGCGATGCAAGACGAACCCGATCTGTCCCATCTCACCGTGGCCATGACCCAAGGTACCGTCGACTTTGGTCGGGCCGCAGACGATTACGCCAAGCACCGCCAGGGCTTTCCAGCTGAATTTCTAGCCCGATTGCAGCGGTTGGGCCTCGGTACCCCGGGGCAACAGGTCGTGGATGTGGGCACTGGCACCGGCACACTCGCGCGCCAATTGGCGGCCTTGGGCTGTGTCGTTGATGCGGTCGATAGGTCTCCCGAGATGGTTGCGGTCGCACGTCGCTTGGCTGCCGACCAGCAGCTCTCTATCGCTTTTCACAACTGCGGCGCTGAAGACACTGGTCTGCCCTCCGGCCAGGCAGATCTGGTCATCGCCGGGCAGTGTTGGCATTGGTTCGACCAGCAGCGCGCCATCGCCGAGGCATGGCGTTTGCTCACACCGGGCGGCGCCCTGGTTGTCTGCCACCTCGACTGGTTGCAGCTACCTGGCAATATCGTCGATGTGAGCGTCGGCTTGGCGCATCGACAACACAGCGGCGCCCCTCCCGCGAGCGAGTTGCCAGTCCACGGCATGTACCCACGCTGGCTTCCGGCCATCGAGACAGCGGGCTTCCAAAATACTGAGACCTTTGGGTTTACTCACGACCTGCAGTACACCCCCGAGGCGTGGCGTGGGCGTATGCGCGCGTCGGCATTGGTCGGCGGCTCACTGTCTGAAGCGGCAGTCATGGCCTACGACGCGTCCCTCGCCTCAGTCCTGACCGCCCAGTTTTCTGGCGACCATCTGCGCGTTCCCCACCGGGTATGGGCATTGATCAGTCGAAAACCGCCCGCCGGCCCAGTCATTTCGGAGCAATCAGGCTGAAAATCAGGGCGATTTGCGCGAATGCCGCGTGTCATCCTCGGCGTGATTTTGCTAGGGTCCCGCCTCACGACCGGCCCAGGACTAGCCCATGACGCACCGAGCTCCCACAGCAATCGCCGCCTGCTTCGCGGCTCTTTTCATGATGATCGGTGGTTGCGGCAACAGCGGCGGTGGTGGCGGTGGCACATTCACCGTCGGCGGGGCGCCCAATACACCGTGCGCGCCAGCGACGCAGGGTCAGGGATGCAATGGCACCGAGAAGGTCACGTGCGACCCAGGATCCAGCACGTGGAAGAGTCTCGGATTTTGCGGCACGGGGCAATACTGCCTCGGCAAGCTCGACCCCAACGACCCGCAGCAGATTAAGCAAGTGGTCCATTGTCAGTCATCCGGTGGGGGGCAGACTGACACAGTGGCAGGGCAAACCGATACGGGGACAGGTCAGTCCGATGCAGGGACGGTCGTGAGCGACGGCCAGACCGCCACCGACACAGGCACCACGACCCAGCCTGACGTCGTGACGAACACCTGCGGCAATGGTGCCTGCGACGCAGGCGAGCAGACTACGTGTCCCAAAGACTGCGAGTCGAATCCTTGTGGCGACGGCACATGTGCACCGGGAGAGACGCCCAACACCTGCCCGGAAGACTGTAAAACAACGTCGAACAACTGCGGCAATCTCAAGTGCGACGACGGCGAGACGAAGACCTCGTGCCCGTACGATTGCAGCCCATTTGCCGCTGAGATCTCCGCGTGCGCTCAGTCCAAGTGCGCCGCTGATGCTGCGGCGTGTTCCGCTCAACCCGCCTGTGTCGCCGCGGTAGGGGCAGCAA
>JAGSHB010000274.1 GCA_023954815.1 Myxococcales bacterium
CGCGCCCACCAGCTCAAACGGTCCACCGGCACGGGCCGTCAGCTGCGCGGCGTGGTCCGTCATGATCTGCGCGAGACCACCGCCGACGGTCCCCAACCCCAAGAGGGCAACACGGGTGGGGCGAGGGGAGGGAGCTGCGTTCATGGTTTCTTCCATCGGTTGTATGTGGCTGCTGGCGCTGGGCCGGCGAAGACTTGAATTGCGACCATCGGAGCGGGGCCGTTTTGATAGGTCACTTCGGCGTTGGCTGGCATGAATACCGTCGATCCAGCCTGAAGTCGGCTTTTCTTTCCATCGATGGCGATGACGCCGCCGCCGCTCAGTACGTGGATGTACTCCTCCGTCTTGTCCCGGTGCAGGGGGACCTTGCCGTTTGCCGCCATGGTCAGCTTGCCGAGCCAAGCGTTGCTGCCGTGGGCCAAGAACTGAACCACAGCCTTGCCGCCGCCCACCTGACGCTTCTCGGCATCTGCGAGCGCAGTCACGGTCGGGCCAGCGCTCGCCGCGGCCGGGGGAATCGTCGGTCTTGCCGCTAGCTGCTGGCCACTCGCTGACTTCGAGCCCGATTTTACGGTCTTGTCACCCGACTTGCCGCTCGTCGGAGCCGGCGTGGCCATGGTGTAGGCGGCTGTGCCGGTACAGGCACCGAGTAGGAAGGCGGCGATGAGGGCCAAGGGGCGCTGGGTGTTCATAGTGAGCTCCTGACAAATGAGATGTTGGTCCGTGGCGCGGGCGTTCCGCTCACCAGTCGCTGTTCATCCCCATGGCTTGGGCGAGGTGGTCGTCGCAGAGGGCGTCGCTGTCATCGGACTCGGTGCGCGCTTGGGTGCAGGCAGCACAGTCGTTGGCTTCCTCGAACGCCGCGTCCGTGCGCAACTTGGAAAACCCCTGAGCGACCCGCATGTTTCCCCGTTCGAGGTTGCGTTCGTCGACCCACGCCGGGCCCCCACGCGGGCGCGCTGGATCGGGGGATTTGTCGGTTTTCCGTTTCATCGATGGGCTCCGCTTGTCGGCAGTCTTGTACCGCTGTGGCCCCTGTCCTCACAAGTGTTGGCGCGGCATGACGGCGCGCAGCACATCACGGGCGTGCGGCGTGCTTTGAACCTTCGAGGTGCTGCCGCTGAGGAGCGCGGTGAATAGTATTCACACTTGTTTGTATTCTAACGTAAGTCGTAAGTTGCAGCGCAGTAAGTATCTCTGAGCAAAAGAGTTTTAGGTATTGAATAGAAGTCAATAGTGCTTGTGGGGATCGATGAAGATGGTGTACGATGGACTCACAATCAAACTGCGCTCCCGTCGTCATCCTCTCGGCTCGGAGCCAGCACTGCGTCCTGCGCAGTCGATGTGGGGTCTTCATGTTCCAGCCTATGTGTTCCCGTCGGTGGGCGTCCTTTGCGGCGGTCATGGTGGTGATTTGTCTTGGCTTCGTCTTGTCGTCTTGCGGAGATGGCACCAACACCGACGTCACTGGCGCCAGCGTTGATGTTACGTCAGACATGTCCGTCGGTGACATCAGCACGTTGGTGGATGTGCCCGTCGTGACGGACGTGGCCTCGAAGCCGGACACTGGAGCAAAGGCCGATGCTCAGGCGGATGTCCAAGCAGATGTTCAGGTGGATGTGGGGGGGCTCGATTGCCCTGGCGGCGCGCACTGCCCTTGCAAAGCCAACGATGACTGCGACAGCGCGCTGTGCATCGACACCCCAGCTGGGAAACAATGCGCCAAGTTCTGCATCGACTCGTGCCCGGATGGTTTCAAATGCAGCGTCGTGTCCGGCGGCGGTGGCGATTCTCTGACCATTTGCGTTCCGAAATACGGCGTCATCTGCAACCCGTGCACCGCATCGACCCAGTGTGCTGCGCTGGGCGTAAAAGACCCGGCGTGCGTGGACCAGGGAGCCAAAGGCGCCTTTTGCGGCTTGGGCTGTGACGATACGGCCGATTGCCCCACCGGCTACACATGCTCAGATTCTGTCAGCGTTGAAGGCGGCAAGAGCAAGCAGTGCCTGCGTGAAAAGGACGCAAAGACGGGCTTGCCCATGGATTGCACGTGCGGGGAGTCGGCGAAGACGAAGAAATTGCAGACCGACTGCTACATCGAGGTCAAAGGCGAAGACGGGAAGGTCACAGCGACGTGCCCTGGGTTGCGGAAATGCTCCAAGAGCGGGCTGACGAAGTGCATCGCGCCGCCGGCCCAGGCCGAGGTTTGTGACGGCAAGGACAACGACTGCGACGGCGACACGGACGAGACCACCTGCGACGATGACAACTCCTGCACCATGGATCTCTGCGACCCATCGAAGACGACTGAGCAGAAACAGGGGTGCTCCCATGTGGTCGCTGACCAGCCCTGCAATGCGGACGACAGCGCGTGCACCGCGAACGACAAGTGCATCCAGGGCGTTTGCACCCCGGGCGGCGTGAAGAACTGCGACGACAAGAATCCCTGTACCGCTGACTCCTGTGACCCGAAGAAGGGATGCATTCAGAAGATCGACGATAGCGCGCCCTGTGATGACGAAAACCCCTGCACGCTCGGTGACGTCTGCAAGGCAGGCAAGTGCACCAACGGCAAGCAGAAAGACTGCGTGAGCAATGAGAGCTGTGTCGAAGCGAACTGCTCGCTGGTGACGGGTAAATGTTCCTACAAGAACAAGCTCGACGGCTTGCCGTGTGACGATGATACCGCTTGCACCGTTGGAGACTCCTGCACCGGCGGCAATTGTCAGGGCAAGGTCAAGAGCTGCGATGACAAGAACCCCTGCACCGACGATTCTTGCGACGCAAAGACAGGTTGCGCCTACAAAAACAACGCCGCGCCCTGCGATGACAACGACGCCTGCACCACGTCAGATCTGTGCAAGGAGGCCGCATGTCTGGGCAAGAAGCTCGATCCTGCCTTCGCCTGCAAGGATGGCAATCCGTGCACCAACGACGTTTGCGACAAGAAGCTGGGCTGCACCAATCCACCGAACGCTAAGGACTGTGACGACGGCAATGCCTGTAGCAAGGGCGACAAGTGCAAGGCCGGTAAATGTAGCGCGGGTACCAATGTGTGCGAGTGCGAGACCATCGCTGACTGCAAGGGCAAGGAAGACGGCAATCTGTGCAACGGCACGCTGGTCTGCGACAAGAGCGCGCAACCGTTCACCTGCAAGGTCAACCCGAAGACGGTGATCAGCTGCCCTGGCGGCTCGGGTGGCGCCTGTCTCAAGAACACATGCAACCCAGCCAAGGGCACCTGCTCTCTGATCCCGCAGAAAGAAGGTCAGCCATGCGACGCCGACGGATCGGTGTGCACACAGGGAGACAAGTGCGCCTCAGGAAACTGTCTGCAGGGCAAGGCTGTCAATTGTGACGACAAGAATGTTTGCACGTCCGATAGCTGCAACCCCAAGACAGGGTGTGCTCACGTCGCGAATACCTCCAAATGCGAGGATGGTCAGGGCTGCACCGTGGGGGATGCGTGCAAGGGCAAATTGTGCATCGGTGGCAAGCCCAAAGTCTGCGACGACAAAGATCCCTGTACGACCGACTTCTGTGACAAGGGCACTGGTGTTTGTGGCGTGAAGCCCATCGCTGGCTGCGGTGGATTCTGCGCCAAAGACGTTGACTGTGACGACAAGAACAGCTGCACGAAGACCGCATGTGCCCAGGGTAAGTGCTTGGTTAGTTGGCTGAGCGACAAGTGCGACGATGGCTCAAAGTGCACAGCTGACGACGCGTGCGGTGAGGGCAAGTGCGCGGGCAAGAAGCTCACCTGCGATGACGGCAAGCCCTGCACCGTCGACAGTTGCAATCCGTCGGTCGGATGCGTGCATGCGGCGAAATCGGGCCCTTGTGATGATGGCAACGCTTGTACGGCTGATGATGCATGCAAAGCGGGCAAGTGCGAGGCTGGCAAGGAAAAGACGTGTAGTGACGACAATGATTGCACCAAGGATGCCTGCGACCCAAATACAGGTAAGTGCGGTTCGACTGCCATCGTGGGCTGTGGTGGTAACTGCAAAGAGAACAAGGACTGCGACGACAACAATCCCTGTACGGATGAGGCTTGCTACGACAATGACGGCGGCAAGGTTGGCCAGTGCAAGGTGACGCTCAACAGCAAGCCCTGTGACGACAAGAATCCATGCACGGCTGTGGACGTCTGCATCAAGGGCAAGTGTGGCGCTGGCTTTGGCGTGCAGGTATCGACCCTCGCTGGCGGCGGCGTCGGCGGCCACCAGGACGCGCAGGGCGGCTTTGCCTTGTTCAACGCGCCTGGCCAGTTGGTGGTCGAGAGCATTGGCTCGCTGCTCATTGCTGACGCGGCCAATCACCGCATTCGCCGCGTATCTGCAGCAGGCGCCGTTAGCACCATCGCGGGCAACGGCAAGCCAGGGCACAAAGATGGCTATGGCGCGTTGGTGCAGTTGCATACGCCTTCTGGGGTCACCGTCGACCTCAAGGGCAACATCGTCGTCGCCGATACCGGCAATCATCGGATCCGGCGGATCACGTCCACTGGCACGGTGCTGACGCTCGCGGGTAGCGGCGTCAAAGGCAGCGCCGATGGTCCGTGGGACAAGGCGCAGTTCTCCTCACCTATGGGCGTGGCTGTGGTGGGTGCGGATGTATTCGTCGCCGACACGGGCAACCACCGCATTCGCCGAATCGACAGCAACGGCGTCGTGACGACCGTCGCCGGTTCTGTGCCGGGGTTCGTCAACGGATTTGGCAAACAGGTGCGGTTCAACTCGCCGGCAGCGCTCGCCGCGGGGCCTCAGGGTCAACTCTTTGTGGCTGATAGGGACAATCATCGCGTGCGTCGGATGAGCGTCGGCGGGTTGGTGACGGCCCTCTCGGGCGGCGCGCCTGGATTCGCAGATGGAGATGCCGTCAAGGCCCGGTTTAATGGGCCATCTGCGTTGTCGGTGGATGCCGCAGGACGTGTTTGGGTCGCCGATACGGGCAACCACCGCGTGCGTCGCGTGATGCCCGACGGTTCTGTCACGACATTCGTGGGCGGCGTCAAGGGGTTTGCGGATGGCGATGGTGCGACTGCGAAGTTCAATGGACTCGCGGGGATCGCCGCGTCTCCGTCTGGCACGCTGTACCTCAGCGATGCCAACAACCATCGGATCCGGGCAGCGCGTGACCAAGCGAACAACTGCAAAATCGGCTCGAGCTGCTGGGCGGATGGGTTCGTAAATCCATTAAATACTTGCGAAAGCTGCCAGGGCGGCAAGAGCGCTACGAATTGGACAACAGCGCTCGTCGGCAGCGGCTGCACGGACGGCAAGATGTGCACGACTGGAGACATCTGCAGCAAGGACGGCAAATGCACCTCCGGTAAGGTGAGTTGCGATGACGGCGATAAGTGCACCACTGATAGCTGCAACGCTACGGGCATCTGCGAACACAAGGCGGTGGCTGGGTGCGGCGGTTGGTGCACATTCAGCACGGATTGCGATGACAACAACCCCTGCACCGACGAGGTCTGCATCGACCACAAGTGCAGCTTCTCATTCAACGACTCGCCGTGCAGCACCGGCGCTGGATGCACCCTCGGAGACAAGTGCGTGTTCGGTAAGTGCGTCACCGGCGAGGAGGTCGGCGTCGAGACTATCGCGGGCTCAGGGTACGCCGGGCACGCTGACGGAGAGGCCGCACTGGCGAAATTTGGCTCGCTGACAGACGTGGCGGTCGATGCGCTCGGCACGATCTTCGTCGCTGACGCGAGCAATCATCGCATTCGGCGCC
>JAGSHB010000132.1 GCA_023954815.1 Myxococcales bacterium
GATGTCAGTGACCGACAGCTTCAGTGATTTTACCTGATATTCAGGCCACAACACGGTCGGCAGCGCTGCGCAGGCGACATTGTTCGTAGCGTTGGTATCGGAGGCGGAGACCAACTTTGCGCAGACGAACTTGGCTGTCTTGGGGATGGACGCGCGCGTCGTGACGACGAAGCCGCCGCCCACTGTGCCTTGCAGGTTCTTAAACCCGTTGCCAATGCCGAGGTTCTTGCCGGACCAGGTCTTCGCGCTCATCGCTTTGGTGTCGCCGGTGCCGAGCTTGTCGTCGGCTGAGTACCACAGCTCCCACTTCAGCAACCCACTCGACACGCCGTAGTACGCCTTGCCCTCATTCTTGACCGTCAGCGAGAAGGAGAGCGTGGCTGGGCCCACGTAGCTCGCCTTGGTTCCGACCAAGCTCATCGCCTGGTAGTCGGTCGGTCCAACGCAGCTGTTGATCTTGGTATGCACGCACTTGCCCGCGCTGCAGCTGTCTTTGGTGCAGACATTCTTGTCGTCGCAGTCCTTGTTCTTGCCGCCCTTGCACAAACCGGCGTTGCACGCGTCCTCTGTCGTGCAAGCGTTTCCGTCATCGCAGGCGTTGGTATTGGGCGTCTGTACGCAGCCTTTGGTCTTGTCGCAGCTCGCGCTGTGGCAGAGCTTGGTGGGGCAGGTCAGCGCCGTGACGGCGGCTTCACACTTGCCCGCGGTACAAGGCTCGTCGCCATTGCACAGGTCGCCATCGTTGCAGATGCCTCCCTTGGGTGTGTCCGCGTTGTCGGTGACGCCATCGCAGTCGTTGTCGACGCCGTCGCACACCTCCACGCCGCCGTTGGTGACTTGGCAATCGGTCCACGCGCAGCCCAGCGCCATGGTGCAGCCTTGCTGGTTTGGCGCCTTTGCGCAGGTGATCTTGGTGGCGAACCCGACGCACTTGGTCCCCACCATCTGGCAGCCTGGGTCGGCAGCGCACGCCTTCGCATCGCCCATCTGCAGGTAGAAACCGCACTGGAGCGTGCCCTTGCAGCTCTTGGGTTTGGGTGTGGTGGCGTCCGCTTCACCAGCATCTGGGGAGCCTACGTCGTCCCCACCGGCATCTGAAGTCGCCACATCGGCGCTGGTCACGTCCGCGATGCTGCCGCCGTCCTTGTCAGCGGCTACCGCCGCATCCGAAGCGTCCGTCTGCGTGGTCTTGGTGTCATTGGCGAGTATGTCGGCATTTGCTGCGTCCGTCGCGTTCGTGTCAGGCGTCGAACCATCACTGCCCTCGCCGTCTGCTGCTGTCACGCTGTCGCCGCCCGCTACATCGACGGCAGTCGAACCGCTCGGGTTGTCCGCGTCGGAACCACAGGCGATGAGGCCACATGAGAGAAAGCAAGTCGCTGCTGCGGCCAACGCCAAGCGAGACAGGCGCTGCGGAAAGAGACGAGGGTGATGCATGAATCAAGGCTCCAGACGCTCATTCGGGCGCGGAAGAAAGCTGTGTGCGAGTCACTTTCGTGAAATGAAGTGCCGGCCGCAGTGGCGTACTGTGCCTATCGGCGTGGCGTGCCTCAACCTTCCACGATCCTACATCTGAGTTTTGATGTGGATCAGCGAGGACCGGGGCAGCCGCGGACGATTTCCAAAAGATCAACGGAAAACTGTTCGTCGCCGTCACCACTTTGTTCATCCGATGGGTTATGTAGGACGGACAATTGAGGGGGAGCCTCCATGCACGATTCGCCAGACGCCGAGAAGAATCCAACCGAAGTCCAGCGGCAGGGCGCATCCAGCAGTCCTTTCGCTGTGGCTTCCGGCGCCGTCAGCGCCCAGAACCCTTGGCTCGAAGCCCCGCAGGACGAAGACGAAGCAACCGAGGCTGCCGAAGCTTTGGTTGAGGAGTTCCAGGCCGCAGCGATTGATCTCGCTACTGCGACGCCTGGGCAACAACGCCTACAAATCATAGCGACGGTCGCTTGGATGCGCGCCGTGGTCGATGCATTTCCCGATGCGTCAGGCGTCACGGAGGCCAGCAGCGAATTGGCAGTTGGATGCGGCGTGCTGGCCAAACGCTGGTGGCCGGGACGGCTGCCGATTCTGGCGTTCGCCTGTGAATCATCCGAGATCGCAAAGGAATTCGACCTGGCGGACAGCACGCCGTGGTACGATATCGCCGCCCACATCGACGCTTGCCTGGGAGCGACAGAGGCGCCGCCCGAGGACTACCTACCGCTCAATTGGCTCGATGATGCGGCCCTCCTGCCCGCTGCGCCTGAGCCCGATGCCGTGCTCGAAGAGGCCTATGGCACCATCGCCCGCTTGTTGCGCTCACCGTTGGACCAAACGCCGGCAGCTTGGCATGACACCGGCGCGCGGTTGCAGTTCAACGATTCGTCGTGGGCGACCCTCAGCAAAGCCGCTGCCCAGCTACGGTGGGTGCGAGCCGATGTCGCCTCCGTGCGACCGTGGAGTGAAGCCATGGGGCGCTTGCGGTGGCTTGCGTTTCACCGTCGTCACATCTCCAGGGACCTGCGGCGTTGGCTGGATCCGAAGCAGGCACCTGTGGGCGGCTGGGGCAAGCATTTGGGTTTCGAGCCAGACAAGGCAGCTCGGCTGACGGAGCTGCACAGCGTGCTGCGTGACGGTGATCGGTTGGGTGGGCCAGCGGATCGCGACATCTTGATCGCCTGGCTGGAGCGCGCGCTCGACATGGACGGCGAACGCCTGCCTATCGGACGTGTCGCACGGTATCTGCGTGGCCATGAGGCGCGGGTCTTTGATCTGCAAGAGACGGATTTGGGCGGGGGAGATGAACATCGTCGTCGTCGGCTCAAGAAGTTGCGCGGCAAGCTCAAGAAGCAGTTGGCTGGCAACGGGTAGCGCTCGGCGACTGCAGGCCGGCGCTCACCGCGGGTGCATTTGGGTCGCTTGGCGGGCAAGCCAAATCCGTCGCGCTGGCTGCATGCTCCCGCGGGCGCTGAACCGCGGGGGTTGATCTGTCATCACATTCATGCGACCGATCAGTGACGATTTTCGGAGGGGCCCGGCCGCGCGGCCCTCGGCGAGCCACATGCGTGTTCACCAAGATTGGTCCACCTCAAGTTTTGATACGCCGACGTTGGCTCGTCGTCTCGGGCCTTTCCCGAGGCGCGGGTTCTTGAAAGCATGGGCAACCTACTTCGCGGAGCCTGACGCTGTTGTCCTGGTCGAGGGTGACGGACTCTTGGTCCTTCATGTCGATGAGGACGGCGTCCGCTTCGCTGGAAATGAGGGAGTGACGGACTACCACAGCCCCCTGGGCTTGGGTGTGGAGGGGCTGCTAGCTGACTACATTCAGACGCTCCCTGCCAACGTGGCGCTGCGCTTCGACAGCCTGCCGGCAACAGCGGCAGATGCAGTCGGGGCAGGGCTGCGCCGGGCCGGTCTAGCGCCCACACACCGTCAGCACGAGGTGGCTTTCACCCTCGACTTGCCGCGCTCTCATGAGGCTTACCTTGCGTCCTTGCGCAGCAAGCGTCGGGGTGAACTCAGGCGCATGCGGCGTCGATTTGCGGACGCGTTTGGGCGCGCTCAGCTTGTGCGCACAGCTACAGCCGACGGATTCGCAGCGTTCGTATCACTCCATCGAGAGCAGGCGGGAGACAAGGGTGGGTTCATGACCGACCAGATGGCCTCTTTCTTCAATGCGCTGCACAGCGACGTGGGCGCTGTCATTGACGTGCTGGTGGGCGACGACGGTGACCCGCTCGCGTTCGTGTTTGGGTTTGAGGACGACGACACCTACTACGCCTACAACTCTGCGCGCAGTCAGTCTAACGCTGGAATTTCGCTTGGGTTGGTGATGTTTGAGTTGCTCATTGAGGCGTCGATCGAGGCGGGTCGCACACGGCTGGACCTGCTCAAGGGGGCTGAACCCTACAAGGCGAGACTCGGGGCGCAGCCGCGCCCACTTTACTGCGTAACGGCCACAACATGACCGAAAGCGCAGTCACAGTCGTCTGGTGGGGAAGGGAGGATTCGAACCTCCACGCCTCAAGGGCACGGGACCAAAGCCACGCTCGTCTGCCAATTCCGACACTCCCCCAGCGCCGGCACGCTACCAACGGGGACAAGCAACTTCAACGACGTCCGAGCGCGGCAAGGCCAGCCTCGGGGGCGAGGCCCAATCGATGCTGAGACTCGATCACGCACACAACGACCGACGTTGGCAAGAACAATGGGAGGCTAGCCGTCTCTTCGAGGCCGACGAGGACGGGGCCGACAACATCTTTCTGCTGGATATGCCTCCCTATCCGTCAGCGTCGGGACTGCATGTGGGTCACGTGGTGGGCTATACGGCGACGGACATTACAGCGCGATTTCTGCGTCTCCGCGGGCACAACGTACTCAACCCGATGGGATGGGACGCGTTTGGGCTGCCGGCCGAGAACTTCGCGATTCGCACCGGCCTACACCCCGCCGAGAGCACGCGGCGCTCTATCGCGACCTTCAAGCGGCAGATCAAGTCGCTTGGGCTATCGTACGACTGGACGCGTGAGTATTCGACCAGCGACCCGGCTTACTATCGCTGGAGCCAATGGTTATTTCTCAAGCTGCTTGAGCACGACCTCGCCTACCAAGCGAACGTCGCGATTAATTGGTGCCCGAACGACCGGACAGGACTGGCCAACGAAGAAGTCATTGACGGCCGCTGCGAGCGTTGCGGCGCGCGGATTGAACGCCGCATGATGCGGCAGTGGATGGTCCGAATCACCCGATTCGCCGACCGACTCATCGCCGAACTCGACCGCGAGGACATCGACTGGCCGGCGTCGACGCGCGCTTTGTGCCAGAACTGGGTGGGACGCCGACGCGGCGCGAAGATCACGTTCCAAACCGACCTCGGGCCGATCGAGGCATTCACAACGACACCCCACTGGCTGTATTCGACCACGTTCGTGGCTGTGTCGCCGAGTCACCCAATCTTGGACCGATTGTCCGGTACGCCAGAGGTCACGGCTTATCGGACTCGCGCGGGTCAACGCGGAGACATTGCGCGGCTCAAGTCCCACAACGCGGTCAGGGTGCCGGTATCTGCGACCCATCCGCTCACTGGTCGCGCGATACCGATCGTGGTCGCGGAGGCCGTGCTCGAGTCTATCGGCACAGGCGCCATGATTGGTGTGCCAGCGGACAGCCCCAAGGACGCCCGCATCGCCACCGCGGCGAACCTCGGCGCCCCTGTGGACAGGCACGACGCTCATCGTGCTGCCTTGGCCCGCGGTGACGCGGCCCAGCTTCCCCCTATCGAGGCGAGCGATGACGCCGACACCATGTTCACTTGGCTCGAGCACCGCGATCTCGCTACGGGCCATGTGAGCTTTCGACTTCGAGACTGGAACTTTTCAAGACAGCGCTACTGGGGCGCGCCGTTTCCCATTGTCCACTGTGATCACACGTGCGATGGCCCGGTGCCGGTGCCGATCGATCAACTACCGGTCGTCCTTCCGGATCTCGACGACTACCGACCCGCTGACGACGGGCAGTCCCCCTTGGCGAGAGCTGCGGATTGGGTCCAAACGACGTGCCCTCGATGCGGCGGGCCCGGCCGCCGGGAGACGGCCACGATGACATCGTCAGCGAGCCCCATCGTCTGTTGGCTGGCTGCTGCCCCGTCAGTGTGGGCGCAACAGGATGAAGGCTCCCTATGGAACCCCGAGCGGCTCGACGCGTGGCAGCCGATCGACATGACCGTCGCCGGGGTCGAGTTGGCGACAGTGCATCTGATGTACGGCCGCTTCCTGCAGATGTTCCTCTCCGACATCGGGGTAGCTAGTGCCCCCGTCCTGTTTCGCGCGCTCCGCCATCCAGGGCTGATCATGGCACGAACATTTCGCTCGCTTGACGGCCAACGCCACAATGCGGACGGCGTCGATGACTCCGGACGATTCCCACGTCTGAAGGACAGTGGGGAGCGCCTGCTCGCGGTCGTGGAGAAGATGTCGAAGTCCAAGCTAAATACGGTCAGCCCGGATGCGATTATTCAAACCATGGGTGCGGATGTTCTCCGCGTGTACGTCATGATGTTGGGAGGTTTTCACAAGCCCAAGGTCTGGGATGCCCGCTACATTAGGGGGGCTCAGCGATTTCTTTCCCGTGTGTGGCGACTCGCACACTTTGGGCCGGAGACTGGGCAGGATATAGCCGACGATGAGG
Source organism: Myxococcales bacterium (assembly GCA_023954815.1). Lineage (GTDB taxonomy): Bacteria > Myxococcota_A > UBA9042 > UBA9042 > UBA9042 > UBA9042. Next base: position 6,175 of record JAGSHB010000132.1, read on the forward strand.
CGCGCGTGGCACAGCGCAACGCGCTCATCCGCCGCGTGACGCGCGCCCTGCAGACACAGCGCTATCACACCGCCATCGCTTCGCTCATGTCATTTAGCCGAACCCTGCTCACAGGCGCGTCGCTGCGGGATCTCGAGGTGTTGACGTTGTTGCTGTCGCCCTTTGCCCCCCATTTGGCTGAGGCAGTCTGGGAGACCCTTGGTCACGAGCCGTTCGCAGCAAGCGCGGATTGGCCGTCCCCTGACGCACATCCACCTAGGCGCGAACACATGGATATCGTGGTGCAAGTCAATGGCCGTAAGCGTGCGAAGATGCGGGTCGAGGCACAAGTAGCGCAAGAACAGCTTGAATCGCTCGCGCTCGAGATTCCAAACGTGCGTAAATTCGTCAGTGCGGGTCGGCTGGAGCGCACCATGCTCCACGCCGGTTGGCTGCTGAATTTCATCGTCAGGTGATGGTGAGCTCGTTGACCGTCCCTCCGCGCGGAGGTCGTGTGGCACGTTCGGTCCGTGGTACAGTGAATTGGGCCGGCCTTGCGCGTGGCAACGGTTCGGCATGCTGCGCGTCCGGTTGGCGTAACCAGAACCAAAGCTAGTTGAGTGCGTGGCGGCGCGAACGCTGGACCACGCGCACTGGCACCATCTCAGGATTTCTGATGACAATTCTCAAGCGAGGGTCCCGCGGCACACAGGTGCGACGTGTACAACAGGCCCTAGGCCTGACGGCTGACGGTATCTTTGGGCGTGGAACCGAGGCGTCCGTGAAAGCGCACCAGACCGACCACGGTTTGGACGCGGACGGAATCGTCGGAAAAGGCACCCTCCAAAGCATGTCGATTGGGTCCGTGCCAGAGTTTCTTTTCGAGGTCGAATGGGGCGGAGAGATGATGGCCTTCACGGAAGTGACAGGCCTGGCCGAAACAGACCCAGTTCGAATCGATTACCGACATGATGACTCTGCATTTTTGAATGTGAAGATGCCTGGGATGAACACCGGCGCGGACATCACGATGAGGCGGGGGCACTCGGTGTCCGACGACCACTTCTGGAATTGGTATTCGTCGATAAAGATGAACACGACGGCGCGAAAGAACCTGACAATTCGGTTGCTCAACGAGCGCGGTCGCGCAAAGATGAAGTGGGAGGTGGCGAACGCGTGGCCGATCAAGATTGTCGGGATCGACCTAGAGAACGCAGGCAATGAAGTGGCTATCGACACGCTGGTGATCGCGCATGAAGGCGCGGTCGCGTCATCAAGCTAGCTCAACGGGTGCGGTCAACGGCAGGCAGCGTCAACGCACGGGGCTCTTCGACGTTCGGATTGCAGCGCGTGAACTCCACATCACGGAAAGAATTAAGGGGTGATTATGATTCGTACGACGAAACAGAATGGGGACACGTGGCAACTCACCGAGCGAGGCTGGCCCCTGGCGTTGCTCGGTCTCATCATGGTCTGGGTGACGATCGAAGAGCTCTTCGAGGCGAGCGCTCATCAAGCTGAGCTCGCCAAGAGTCATGGTCGCCATATCGCCAACGTCGGCGGAGACGCTGCCAGCGGCACAGCGTCCGGAAGTATCGCCCTGCAGTTCTTGATGTGGCCGCTGCTACGGAAGATGACTGTCGATCCGGCGCGCAATCTCGTGACGGTGGTCTCCCGTTGGGCTTGGAAGAAAAGCGAGGTTGAGGTGCCGCTCGAGGAGGTCCGCTCCATCGCGTTGGTGGTGTCGGGAATGCATGCGTATGCCGTGCTCGTACAGAGCAATGGTCATCGCGTACCGTTCTTCTCTGCCTTTCGTCGCATGTTCTTTGTCGGAGGCGTGCCGAAGCGGCTCGCGAAAGCCGTGGAGGAATTTGCGTCAGGCCGAAACATTGAGGTCTTCAATGAGTTTGAGAACCTCAACGGCGACGGCTTCTGGACACGTTGGTTTGGCGGCGCGTAGGGCCCAGGTCCATGAAATCAACTTTTTAGACGAAGGCTTCGCCACCGTAGAGCGTGCCCACGTCTAGCTCAAAAGGCACCGGATCGTCGCCTATCTGCTTGGACCGGTACTGCTCAAGGCCGTCGGAGTATTGACTCGCCTTCGCTTCACGGCCCTCTTCCGTGCCGTCGACCAGCATAGCCATGAGGGCGCGAAGCAGCTGCTCCCACGCGGACGCGTGGTAGCTCATCAAACCCAGGGGATAGTAGCGTTTGTGCAGAAAGTCGGCCTCGATGTACTTGGCGTAGCCCTCAAGTTCGAGCATGTAAGCCGCCCGTTTTTGCAGGTCAGCCTGGTCGACTTTCGACGGATCGAGGCTCATCCCTCGCATGTGCGATAGGTTGTAGGCCTTGAGGCCCGGCGTGTACTTGTACTGGCCGACGTGCACCAACTCATGGCCGCAGATGATCTTGAGCGCTTCGATGCCCACTTGCTCCATGATCGGCTCGTTGATGATAACGGTATGAATGTGCGGGTCATACATCGCGCAGCCAGCGCCAGCCCCGCCGGCCAACTCCATGAAGAATCCAGCGAATTTTGCCTCCAGCGAGCCCGGCTCAACGCCGTCCGCCGTCATTGCCTCTCTGAGCATGTAGGGGGCCAAGCTGTCGGCAACCTCAAACTTCAGATCGTCGAGCAGGCCGGTCCAGCCCGTCAATTGTTCCACGATTGGCGCGACCTCAGCCATACAGTGCGAGACCAGGTCATTGTCGATATCGAGGCGCTGCGCCCGTTTGCTGTATCCCGGCGTGGCGTCGACACCATCGAGGTGGGTCGGCGAATCCAGGTCAACGCCGTCGAGCACAATGTCTCCAAGATTGGCGCGTCCATTGTCCCATGCCACGGACGGAAAGCTGCGTTCAAAGATCGCCTTCAGCGCGCCATCTGATCGGACGGACACGACTAGGTGCAGGTCGGGCGTGGACTCTGTCTCAAAGAAGTCCTGACGAAACTCGGAGCCCTGAAACGAGAAGTCGAACGATCCGTCTTCCCGCGTCATTCCAAGCCCGAGCAGGTCATCCTCGTCGAGCATGTCCTGATCAACGATGGCCAGGAAGAACTCGGATGCAGGGTTGCCGAACGTGTCGCACAGTCGCCCCTGCAGTCGGAATGTGTCGCTCATGATTTGCCTCCTAATGGGCGCCGACCCTCACATAGGCGCGTCTGTTCCGTCAAAGCACCCAAAGGTGACGAGCCCAGCGGGGCGCGAAAACAGCGTTGACCAATCTTCGCGCTGTCGACGACTTAAACGCCAAGCGGACGCTCATTTCCGGGGTGAGCGATGTACCGCTGCACTGCGTCGTAGGCTTCACTGTCCCGTAGCTGCACGGGCGGGTGCTTCATGGTGTACGACGAGATGGCGAAGAGCGGCCCGCCCTCGCCGCGGTCGAGCGCCAGCTTCGCACAGCGGATTGCGTCAATGACCACCCCGGCAGAGTTGGGTGAGTCCTCCACGCTCAAGCGCGCTTCAACGTGCATCGGAACTCCTCCAAAGCCCTCCCACTCCATACGCAAAAAGCACAGCTTATTGTCTCTTTGCCACGGCACAAAGTCCGAGGGACCTACGTGGATGTCATCGTCGTGAAGGCGCGTGTCGAGTTGCGATTGTACGGACTCGGTCTTCGAGATCTTCTTGGACTCCAAACGGGAGCGCTCGAGCATATTCAGGAAGTCCGTGTTGCCACCGGTATTGAGTTGGTACGTGTGGGTCAACCGAACGCCGCGGTCTGCCATGTTGCGCGCCAAGATGCGGTGCAGAATCGTCGCGCCGAACTGACTTTTGATGTCGTCGCCCACGATGGGGAGACCGCGCGAACGAAAGGCCTCCGCGAACGCCGGATCGGAGGCGATAAACACGGGAACGCAATTGACCATGGCGGTACCAGACGCCAGACAGGCGTTCGCGTAGTGCCGAGCGGCGAGTTCGGAGCCTACGGGCACAAAGTTGACGAGCACATCGGCTCTCGTGCGCTTGAGTTCAGCGGCGACGTCGACAGGCTCTTGGTCGGCTGCACGGATAGCCATGCGATCGGGATAGTCTGCAAAATGACTGGCGACGCCGTCGAGTACTGGCCCCATCTGCACGATGACGCCGGTGTCGGCAATGTCCTGTTGGAAGACCGTCGTACAGTTGGCCCCGGCGAAGATCGCTTCGTGCAGCGGGCGACCGATCTTGCGAGGATCGACGTCGAAGGCGGCGACGACTTCAACGTCCGCCACTCCGTAGGCGCCGATGTTCGGGTTCATCAGACCCGTGGCAGCCTCGGCGTTCGATCCGGCGTAATAGTTTAGCCCTTGGACCAACGAGCTTGCACAGTTGCCGACTCCGGCGATGGCGATACGTACCTTTGGATTCACGTGAACACTCCGACGTTGGGCTACGAGAGGCAGGTCTCTTGAGGGCGCCATTGAGCCCTGTTCCGTCGTTCGTGTCACGCAGCATCGCTGTATTGGCTTCGTCAGCCGTCCGACGCACCATCTGCACTAGCGCCTGGCACAATGGGCTCGCTGGCATGGGTCAGAGTCAATCCAACAGAGCACGCGACGAGACGGAGTAGATCATGCAGGCAATCATCTGTGATGTCGGAGGTGTCCTCATTCGCACGCGAGATAGACGCCTTCGGCGCCACTGGGCTGCGGAGCTCGGTATCACGCCTGCCACGTTGGAAGAGTTGATCTTTTCTGGCATCTCCGGCGACGAAGCCCAACTCGGACAACGATCGAGTCGCGCCCATTGGCGCTGGCTAGGCGAGCACTTGGCACTCTCTCCATCGGAGCGCGACCGTCTCGTGGCGGATTTCTTCTCTGGAGACGTCCTCAACGAAGAGCTGATGGCGACGCTGCGTGGCTTTCAACAGCGTGGCGTCAAGCTGGGTCTCCTGAGCAACTACTTCGACGAGGCGCGCACGCGCTGGGAAGACCGCTTCGGGCTCCCTTCGCAATTTGACGTGGTCGTCATCTCCGGAGAGGTCAAAATGGTCAAGCCGACACCGGAGATCTACCGCCTCACGCTGAACGAGCTCGGAGTGACATCAAATCAGTCGCTGTTCATCGATGATTCGGAAGTGAACATTCGCGGGGCAGAGGCGCTCGGAATTCCATCCCTGCTGTTTCGAGATAACGAGACAGCGATCGATGAGCTGCAGCGCCGACTTCATGGCACAACGGGGTAGGGCGCCCAACGCCAAGGCCGGCTGCCTAGCTCACCGCGAGTACGCGAGCGGATCAGTCGCTGCAGAGCGCCTCATACAAGCCGTGGAGGTGCTCTGCGGCGCTCGACCAGCCTCGTGAGGCCACTGCGCCGCGCACTTGCTGCTGGTCGGTCTGAGGTGGGCGCCAGTTCGCCAACGTCGACGCCAAGTCGCTCACGTCTCCAGGCCTGAACAGCGTACCGTGGGCGGCGGAGGTGATGCACTCTGGCATGCATCCGGTACGAGCGGCCAACACGGGCGTGCCGCAGGCAAGTGACTCAAGCGCCACAAGTCCAAAACTCTCATGGTACGACGGGACGACGACACAGTCTGCGGCGTTGTACCAGCGCGGCAGGTCCGCATGGGCGACGCGACCAGGCAGCACCAACCGCCCCGCCATCAAGTCGGTCTGCGCGACGTCGAGGAGTCTCTTGCCAATCGCCGTAGCCTTCGGGTCGTCGCCCACAACATAGAGGCGCACGTCGCTGTCGCCATGCGCGCTTCGGAAGGCATGGGCAAGCATCTCGAGGCCCTTGACGGGGACGAAGCGACCCACGGCCAACAGGAGGCGGCCCTCGCCAGGCAATCCCAACACGCGCCGAGCCGTGCTCTTGTCGCTGGGTTGAAAGTGGGCCAAGTCGACGCCGCCGGGCGCAATCCTCACAGAGGCCGCGGGCAGGCCCCATAACGCTTGAAGATCAGCGCGCTCGGCAGTCGTGGTTGCGAACACACGATCTGATGTTTGCCCCAACAGAACCTCCGACGATAGCCGCTCGGCGGGCACGCTGGCCGCGTTTGGCCACCTCAGTTTGAGGGCGCCGACGGTGTGGAACGTCATGGCAAGGGGGGCGGACCAAAGGCTGCGCAGGCGCAGCCCGACGAGGCCTGAGATCCAGTAGTGGGCGTGGATGAGGGCGTAGCGCAGCCCGGCCCGTTGGGCGAACGCAGCGACGTTGTCGGCGAAAGCTGACACGATGGCGGCCTGAGACGCTTTCGGCATCGGAGCGCAAGGGCCGGCGACAATGCGAATCAACCGAACGGTGGGGCTGAGCACCACAATGGGCTCAGAGGGCTCACTCGTCTTGCGCGTGAAGATGTCCACGCTGACGCCATGTTGCACCAGCTGCAGTGCAAGCTGCCGTATGTAGACGCTCATTCCGCCTGTGTCTTCGGCACCAAGAGGGCCGATGGGCGAACTGTGAACGCTCAACATCGCGACGCGCATGGGGCTCCTGTCGCAAGCTCACTGCCTAGCCGAAAATTAGGTAGGCCCCAGTGCCAATGATGACGAGCGGTGAGACGAACATCCCCCAAAACCCCAGGATCATACCTGCGGTCCCAAGTTCTGCCGACGGATTGATCACGTGTAGCAGGATGGGGAGACTAGCAACGAACGCGAGTGCCAAGGCTGGCTTGCTCATGGACTCTCTCCTTGCGCGATGCGGCGCACCGCCATTGATCGTCACGTCGAGTCAACGCGGATGGTCGGGGTGTGTCAACATTGGCGCCAAACCACACCACCATATGCCAAGTTGTGGCATTGTGCCGCCATGGCCAACCACACGACCACCGACCAGACTCTGGGCGCGGCACCCCCCGTAGGCCGCGACCCCACCACCTCGCTGCGCCTGTTGGCTGTGATACCTCACCCGGACGACGAGACGTACGCGATGGCGGGCACCCTCGCTGCCGCCGCCCAGCGAGGTGCTCGCTGTCAGGTCTGTTGCGTCACCCGTGGAGAAGGGGGCGGAGACCCAAACGTACGACTCGGCGAACTCGAACGGGCCTGCGCACTGCTGGGTGTCGCGCCACCGCTTGTGTTGGACTGGCCAGACGGTGGCCTCGCAGAGCTGCCTGTCGAGCCTGCCCTTGCGCGCCTGCGTGCGCTGTTGCAACAGGCGCGTCCCGATGTCGTTTTGGGGCTTGGCGCGGACGGTGCGTACGGTCATAGCGACCACCTAGCGCTCCATCGGCTGCTCCGTCTCACTGTGTTTGGCCTGGAGCCCGTCGACCGTCCCCAACTTTTTGAGGCGGTGTTTCCACCCGGGCACTTTCACCGTTTCTGGCGAGCGCTCCGGCGTGCCGGGTTCAAGTCCGTCCCGAAGGGTTGGGGCCCTGAACGCTTCGGCGCGGTGACGGCAGATGTGGTGCTGCCGATAGCGGGGTTCGCCGAGCTAAAACTGGCGGCCATCGCAGCCCACGTGAGTCAGCTCAATGGCCGGGCGCCGGCGGACTTTCTTATGCCTGGGCTGATGCAACCCCTGCTCGAAGAGGAGCGCTGGCATCACGTGACCTGGGCGGACGGAGTTTCGTCATAGAAGGGCGAAGGCTGCACATGAATCGGATCGCTGTACAGACGGTACAGCTCGTCACGGCAGACACCGAGAAGAGCCGAATCGGCGGATTCAGGATGCGTCAGTGACGCTGAGCAACTTGCGCCAGGTTCTTGACGCTATGCGGACGCTGCTTTGGGGATCGAAAACGGCACTCAAAAGAGCACTCCCACCCGAACCCCATAGCGCATCACGCTGCGCACCAGCGTACGCGCCGCACCTCCCGGCAGGTCTGTACGCATGAGCTGAGCGAGATAGAGCCCCAGGGTCACGCGCCGCAAGACGATGACGCGATAGCCGAGCCCCAGGCCCATGTCTGCCGTGTAGGCGGCTGGGAGCGCCTCGTTATCGACCTCATCAAAGACCGATGTCCTCTGGAGATCCAGCATCACCTCGGCGTAGAAGCCGCCGAAGGGCGCATGCATCCACGCGGGGCCCCACTGATGCAACCAATAGCGCGCGCTGACCGACAGCGTCGCCGCCAAACCTGAGTAGTCCCCACTCGCGGTGCTGCGCAGGCCGAGTCCGCCAAGCACGGACACGCGGGGTGTCACCAGCCGCTCGTAGTCGAACGCAGCTCCTTGCGCAAACAGCGACAGCACACGCATCTCTACCCCCTGGCGCGGGGGGGGTCGGCGCGCACCCGATGCGGGACACTTGCCATTGCGAAGACGAAGAGCGCTGCCAGCGCAGCCCGGCGAATCATGGTCGCCCCACGGTGTCGTAGAGGAAGTCCTCGATGACCACAAAGCCCTCTGGACTCCAGCTCGGCGCTCCGCCCTCCGGTTCGCCGCCGCCGGCTCCCGGGTTGAAGAGGTGACCGCCACCGGGAAGCTCAAAAAGTCGGCTTTTGACGCCCGCTTCGCCGAGGGCTTTGTGCATGTTGCGCGCCTGTTCCACGGGGTTGATCCCGTCATCGGTCCCATGCACGAAGAGGAAGGCCGGATCGGAGCTGTCGACGTGCGCTATCGGCGAGGCTTCGGACCATCGCGCCGGGGCGGCCTTCTTGCTGCCTCCGAGGTAGTCACCCACACCTTTTTCGTCGTGGTAAACCAGCAGGTCGTGCACCCCAGCGACGCTGATGACGGCGGCCGGGCGGATGGTTGTGGCTGGTGCCGCGCAGTTGGACGCAATGGACCCAAGGGACTGTGCGGTCGCATGGAGGCTCACCAAGTGCCCGCCGGCGCTATAGCCCATCATCGCCACCCGTTCGGGAGCAAATCCATGCTCTTTGGCGAGGCTGATGAAATACCGCCAGGCGCAGGAGATGTCCTGGGAGCTCGCCGGGAATGCGCCCTCCGGAATCAGCCGATAGCCGACCGACGCGGTGACAAAGCCAAGATCAGCCAGACGCTCGGCTTCGATGTGCATATCGCCCTTGTCGCCAGTCTCCCAGCCGCCACCGTGTACGAGGAAGACTGCGGGCCCCTTGCCGCTCGCGCTGGTGGGCACGAAGACGTCCATCCGTGTGCGAGCGCCCGTGGGTGGGTCGTAGTCGATGTCCTCGAAGACGGTGTGCGTTGGCGCGCAAGCGCAGACCATTGCGGCGAGGGCGACCAAGTGTATCGGGGGCATGAAGGGTGAATGCATGAGGGTCTCGACTGCGCAGCGTTGGAGTAGCTGAGGCGGCGGATGCGCTCCTCCGGATGCTACACCGCAAGTGGAAGCAGTGCCGCAGTGCACACTAGGCGCCGCACAGGCGCTGGTCTGTGTTGGTTGTGTGAAGTCGGCGCAAGGAGATACCGGTTAAAGCGGCAGGCAGCGCAGCGCTCAGATAGGCGACAGCAACTCAACAAGGTTCCGCATGAACGCTTCGGCGGGGAGGACCTGCACCGTGGACCGAAGAGAAAGAAGCTCTTGCCCGGGCTGATACGCAATACACGTTGATATATGGCGCCCTCCGCTGGCCCTGTCTTTCTGTGTACCCTACTTCCGGTCTAGGTCGCAAAACGGAAACTCACTGATCGTTTTGTGCGCCTCACTCGCCGAGTGACTCGGCTAGCGCTGTACTCGGCTGGCGCTGTATATGTTCCATGGCAAACGGTACTAGATGCCTGGAGCCTCTCTCCTGCCGATCAATCGAAGTCTGCCACGGCGCCCCCCGCCACGGAGCCTCAGATGACACGCGTTTCAACGCACCGCTCTGCACACCGTGCGTGCCTCGCCCTCTCGGTCGCATGCACGGTCACACTCCTGGCAGGGAGCGTGTTCGCCATGCTGCCGCCGCGTTACCACTTCGCGAAGAAGGTCGGTCGGATCGGCGCTGCCGAAGCCGCGCGGCGGGCCGCCAATACGGTGGTGGTCTTCAAGGTGACGAACGTCAGCTCCAAGGCGCTACCGGCTGGCGCACGCCGAACGATGACAGTCGCTCGGATTCCGTCGACGGTCACGGGGCAAGTGACCAAGTCCCTGCGCGGCACCTTTCGCGCTGGTCAGCGCCTGACCTTCACGATGACGGAGGTGCGGCAGCTGGCCCCCGGTCCAACGCGCTTTTCCGATCGTGCCCCGGCGGTCGGCAGGATCGTGACGGCCCACCTGAACTGTGCGGGTCAAACTTGCAAGAAGGCCGTGGCCTACCTGGGATTCTTGAGCGACGCCCAATTTGCAGCCCAGAAGAAGCGCGCCCAGTCGAGCGCGCAACGGCACGGCGCCCAGCCCGCGATTCGGCCGGCTATCCGGCCGGTTCGACGTCTCCGCTGCAATCTGCGTCAGGCGGCGGCCCCAGGGATGGTCTGCCTCCGCTATCACCGCCCACAAATCACCCCGCCTGGCTGGCAGCCCGGCTGCAATACGTTGTCCGGACGGAAACCGGGTCCATCGGTGAAGCCAGCGGGCCCCCGCGTCGTCTGCCGTAAGGCCCCCGCAGGCAGGAAGCTGAAGCTCCACGGCGCCAGCAGACTGATCGAACGCTTCGTGGACCATCGGCGCAAACGCGCGCCCGTGGCCACAGGCCCGGAGCCGATGTGTCGCATCAGCAAGAGCGCAAGCGATCGCGGTTGTGTCTGGGTGGAGATCGCGACAGCGCGCGCCAAGCTCGCCGGGCGCGTGCGGAAGGCCTACGAGCGTGCAGGGTGGCGCTTTCAGTGTGCTGGCCGCAACGGTTTGCTGTTGTGCCAGGAGCAAGCCTCGGGACAGAGGGCTATCGTGCTGCCGGCGTTGCCGCGGCGGTAGAGGTTTGTGACACCTCGGCGCGGCTCTGGGGCGCTGTGGGACGCTTGGCGTTGCTTTGTTAGCTCGCCGGGCTCGAGTTGGACAGGATCTTCACCACGTGCCTGAGACTGTCGACGTGACAGCTCCTGCCTGCTGCGACTCCACGTCGCGGAGCATCGTGCTGAGCCGTGATTGAATCGGATCGTAGACGCCGCGCACCCAGGGCCGGGCAGTTGGGCGAACCAGTACATGCTGGCGCTGCGACGAGGATGCGGCAGAAAAGCCAAACCGAGGCTCGCGCTCAGTGCCATGGTGTCGACAGGAGAAGGCAACTTCTGCCCCCGGTGGGCGGGTGGGGCGATCCGCATCTCCGACTGTCCACCGTGCCAGCCGAGCTACGAGCGCTAGTCATCACGACGGACGCGACGTAAGGCCTCAGTCTTCGTTCCCGCCTCACAGGAGTTCCTTCATGAATCGGTTCTTTCTCGCCACTGGCATCGCCAGTCTGCTAGTTGCCGCGATGGTCAGCAGCGCGACAGCCACAACCATCTTTGTAGCCAAGCTGCACTTCGCAACGTCGACAGATACTGTGAGGAACGCCTTCGAACACTACGGGAAGGTCGACTCCGTGAAGGTCATCTTGGACAGGGACACAGGTCGCTCCAAGGGCTTCGGCTTTGTCGAGATGCCCGACAAAAAGGAGGCTTGGGCTGCTATCGATGGTCTCAACGGGTCGAGCCTCGACGGCCGCTCTATCATCGTAAAAGTCGCTGCGAAGCGAGGGGAGCGGGGCGCCCGCGGCACACGTGGCGCGCGGGGAGGAGGCTACGGCGCGCGGGGCGCCAAGCCACCAGCGCGGGGAGGAGGCTACAGCGCGCGGGGCGCCAAGCCACCAGCCAAGGGCGCC
>JAGSHB010000282.1 GCA_023954815.1 Myxococcales bacterium
GTCACGTCGGAGCGCGCCATGAGCAGACTGACCGGCTCCATCGGTGCGGGGTGCAGGCCATAGGCCACCCCCGCCGCAGCCGCTAGGACTGGTCCAACCCCCATGCAGCGCCCCAACCAGCCAATGGCAACAGCCCCCGCCGCGTGCCAGAGCACACCCGTCAAATGAAAGGGCGCAGCGCGCTCATGACCCCAAATCTGAGCCTCCACGAGCCAGGACAGCTTTGTAAACGGGCGCCAGTAGGGGATCGTATTTTCGCTCGAGCCCCAGAAATAGTCATGCGTTAGCTGCCCCCACCACGAGGCCCAGGTGTTGAGGGTGGCGTTGTGTTCGATCAGGAACTTGGCATCGCCGACAAAGCCAAAACTTGGCGACGAGCGAAAGGCAAAGAGCACCGCCAAAGCAGGCAGGACAAAGAGACCGAAAGAGATGAGGGCGGAGCGTGGTGAGGCGGGTGCAGGCTCCCTAGGCGGCATCATGGTCCGAGGGTAGCAGACGGGCGGCGCCTGTCAGTTGCGGAGCATCGTGATGAATCGGCAGCGACCGACAGCGCACGAACCGAGATTGAGCGACCGCCGCGACGGATCTCGGCGCAATCCGCTAGACTAGCGCTCAGGGGCCACGAGGAGACACCATGAGCATCCATCGATCACACCTCCGCATCATTGGGACCTGGCTGACGCGGCCAGCGTTGGCGGTGCTCTTGGCCACGGCGGTCTGTCTCACCGCGGGCTGTAGCTCCGACGAGGGCGACGGCGGCGGCATGAGCTGTACAGCGATGGGCTGCGCTGATTCCTACGGCGTCGACTTTGGCCACACGGGCGCGTGGCCGGCCGGGGACTACCAGGTCTCCGTCAGCCTCGACGGCAGCGACGTGGTCTGCTCGGCGACGCTGCCCTTTGCCAGTTGCGAGACCTCCGGTGCGTGTGTCGGCGGCAGCGAGTCGGTCCTTCTCATTCGCTCTGGCTGTGCGCTAGACAAGGCGCAGCACAAGCTCGGCGGCATCATCATCACCGGTGCGCAGCCCAAAGAGGTGAAGGTCAGCGTCACTCGTGGAGGCAAGGCCATCGGCGACGGCAGCTGGACGCCGACCTTTGTGACCTCGCGACCCAACGGTCCCAACTGTGGCCCGGTGTGCAACCAAGCGCCCAAGGAAACCCTGACGCTCAAGTAGGGCGGCTATCGTCGTGTACCTGACGACCTCGGTATCGGTCGCTCAAACCTAGCTGTCGGTCCCACAAGCGACGATGACGCTGAGATGACTGAGCGGGCGACCGCTGTCGGCCTGCCACTGCAAGAACGCGTCTTGCGCGAGCCGCTGCTGCTTCTGACTCGTCGGCTTGGCGGTCAAAACACCCATGTCCGTCAGCGCGCGGGTGACGTCGCCGGTGAGGATGAAGGTGTCCTTGCCGACGCCGCGCAAGATCCGCGGCCCGCTGTCGCCACCGAGCCGGCTGCCGCGCTTTTTCAACCACTGCCACAGGCCGACCACGTCGTTCGCGGGCCAATCGGCGAGGAAGGCGCCAAAACCGCCGTGCTCTGCAGAGGTCTCGACCACGAGATGAGCGTTGGCGATGGTCGCTGTGATCTTCTGTGGATTGCGCACGATGCGGGTATCGGACGCCAACGCGGCCCGCTCCTCTGGCGCAAAAGAGGCGACAACATCGGGCGCAAAGCTCATAAACGCCTCCTCAAACCCCGGCCACTTGGCGTTGATGACGCTCCACCGAAAGCCGGCCGAAAACACCACCCGCGCCATGGTCGCCAAGATGCGATCATCGCCCAGGGCGCGAAGTTCGGCGTCTGTCTTCACCGCGGGAAGCCGGGCGGTCAGCGCCTCGGTACCATGGCGGGCGGCCGCACGGCCCCAAATCTCGTCGTAGCTCATCATCATGAAGGGTCTCCTATCTGCTGAGTCTGAACCCTGAGGGCATCATCGGACAGCCTCTGACTCGCTCCAACGGCCGATGAGCCACAACACCTCAAAGCTGGAGGCCCGGTTTCGGCCAACGAATGGAGCCCAAACGCAGGGTTCGGCCCGTTCAACCTTCGAGCTTCAAGGCGGCCAACTCCAGGGCTTGCACCGGACCGGTCAACGTCACGCGATCGCCGCTGTGCAGGGTTGTCGTGCCTTTCGATGGGATCATCGAGCCCTCCCGGTGCACGTACAGGACCGCTACATCGAGCGGCAGACGTAGCTCACGAACAGCCAGCCCGAAGAGATCGGGATCGCCGACATCCACATCGATCATGTCCTGGCCCTCTTCCATGCCGAGCAGCAAGGCGGCGGAGGTCGGAGAGCGCACAGCCCGGTCGAGCAAGCCCACCACGGCCGAGCGCGGGTCGATGATCGTGACGCCCAGCTCGGTGAAGCGATCGTGATAGCTGCGGTCCTGCAAGCGGACGACCATCACTTTGGTGCCGTAGCGGGTGAACGCCAGCTCACAGAGCGCGAGATTTTCGGCGTCATCCATCATGCCCACAATGGCGTCAGCGTGACTGGCGTCGAGCGCGTCCAGGGTCGCTAGATCGAGGTTGTCGATGGGATGGACCCAGATATCCAAATCGCCGATCGCTCGCTTTGTACGCGACTCCAGACAGGCCATTTTTACCGTCCAGCCGGCACCAGCCAGCGTACGTGCCAGCGCCAGGGTCTGCCCCTCGACCCCGAAGAGGATCGCGTCGCGCACCCCATCAAACTCGGCTGGATCAGCGCGGCTGCGGTCTTCGCCAGCGAGGGCGATAGCCCACTTCATGAACGGCGGGCCGACCAGCTGATTGAGGACGATGAGCGCGATAATCGTCGTCGCAAAGGAGCCGCCCCAGCCCGGAAACGCGTCCGCCACATTCTTCGCCAAGCCCAGGGCGACCCCAGCCTGGGCAACGTGAGCCATCCAACCGATGCGATTGTGCAATGCAGGCTCGCCGCAAGCGCGCCCACCTAGGTGATTACCCGCCCAAATGCCGAAGAGACGGACCAGGAAGAACGTCACCGCGATGTGCCATGTGTCCGGCAATACATCGAGCTCTAAGGAGGCGCCCGTCAGGGTGAAAAATGCCACGTAAATCGGGGGACAGAGCCGCTCCAACAGATGGGTGAGGGATTCGCGGGATTCCGAGAAGTTGGTGACCCAGAAGCTCGCCACCATGCAGATGAGTAGGGCTTCGAGGTGAACGGCGTGACCCATGGATGCCGCGCTCCAATCGCGCAACCCGTGCGAGCCGATGAAGACGCCGTAGCCGATGGCCAAGATGAAGGCCTTTCTCAACATCTCTCCGTCGACCCAGCGCAGCATGCGATCGATCACCCAGCCCACCGCGCAGCCCAAGCCGATCGAAGCGCCGATCTCAGCGAGCAAGATGGCCACCGAGCCGCCGCTGAACGGTCGGTTGCTGAGCAAACTCCCGGCGATCGAAAAGGCGATGGCAAACAGGATGATGACGACGATGTCCATCACCACGGTGACGCCGAGGGTGGTCTTGGTAAACGGCCCTTTGGCGCGCAGTTCGTTGACCACAGCGATGGCAGAGGAGGGCGATCGGGCGACGAGGATGGCGCCCGCGAGGAGCGAGATTCCGATCCGCCCCGCAGTCGAAATGTCCGCCATGAACGGAATGATGTCAGCGAGTAGGAACACCGCTAACGCACTGAGGGTACTGGTGGTCAGCAGCTGGGCAACGGTGATCCAGGCGATGGCCCGCAGCCGGTTTTTGATCTCTTTGAGGTAGAGCTCGTTACCCGCAGCCAACGCGATGATGGCGAGCGAGATCTGGTCGATAAAGCCGAGATTCCGGACCGTCTCAGAGGTTATCAACTCCAAAACATACGGGCCGGCGAGGACGCCTGTACCCAAGAATCCGGTGATCAGTGGCATCTGCCAACGGCGCACCCAGAGCCCGATCCGGTCCGACGCAAGCGAGATGAGACCGAATGCGAGGGCGAAGGACGCCACCTGCCAGAGCGAATCAATCATGGCCAATCATGACCCGCGGTTCAGCGGGTGAAAAGGGCTCCCTGCAACGACCCTGTCGGAAGGGTGACCCAGCAGTCGCACGTTGTCGCAAGACTATTGAGGTGTTACGATGACCCTAAGAACTTGCCTCGTTACCTCTCGGTCCGCTCCGATTGCTGCGGCTCCCGATGGGGTGCTGCGCCGACCTCACTTGTGGGGATGAGTGGTGTCTGTGCGGGTAGGCTACATTTCAATAGGGGGGGAGTATGGCCAGTTGGCTTCAAACTCCGGAGTCTCTCGCCGCGTTGAGCGCCGACGAGCTTCGGGATGCCCATGTTGGGTTGCAGAAAGATATTCGTCTGTTACGGGCGGTCATTCCGTTGACCTGCTTCGTGGTGATCGCCGGGTTCATCTACAATATGTACAACACCTACCAGGCCATTGAGCCGGCGCAGGTGGTGGCTGCGTTCGATGAGCAGGCCAAGCGCGTGCTGCCCAAGGTGCAACGGTCGGCCATGGTGGTCGGCGACCGCGTTGCACCTGTGGTGAGCGCCGCTTTTGCCAAGCAGCTCGACCGGGCCATCGACCAGCTCGCCGGTAAACTCGACGGGGAGATGAACAAGCTCTCCGTCTCCTTGCCGTTGGCGATGGAGAAGGACCTCAACCGCAAGCTCGAGGCGGCCAATCAGGCCCAAGAGAAGGTGCTCTACACCGCTTTTCCAGAACTCAAACAAGATCCCAAACGACTGCGCCGGCTCATGGCCAGTTTCCAGGGTGGGTTTTCGAAGTGGGCGCAAAAGACCCTCTCGGGCACGTTCGCGCGGCACCTCAAGGAGCTCGAGAACATCAAGCACACACTCAATGGCTTCATCAACCATCAAAATGCCCAGGGCTCGGCGAAAGCGGGCGGCAAGGCGACCGGGACCCATCGGGCCAAACGCAAGATTACGCCCGACCAGCTGCTCGGCTTATGGCTCGAGATCATGGATGAAGCGCTCAAAGATGGTGGCGATAGCGACCTGATGAAAGCTGACGCCAAGGCCAAATAACCCAGACGAGAAAGGAGACGAAGATGAGTGAACAAGTCCTTCGTGGTCATCTCGAGTCTGAGGTGATGCGGCTACACAAAGAGCGGCGCACAGGTGTCGTTTTGGGCGCCATCATGATTGTGGTGGTGA
>JAGSHB010000228.1 GCA_023954815.1 Myxococcales bacterium
CCGAGCGAGCAGAGAAAGTGCAAGCGGAGCAAGCATTTCGAAGCGAGCCAAAGACATTAGAATCAAACCCAAAAAACCAAAAACTGGGGGAGTGCCTGGAGGGAGTTTGAGGGAGGGCGGCAGGGGGCTTGCGCCCGTGAGCGCCTCCATCAAGTTGCGCCCGTGAGCGCCTCCATCAAGTTGCGTCTGTGGCGCAGCCACAAAACCCAACTATTTAGAATCACAAGCCGCGGCAAGCCCAAGCTTACAAGCCTCAAGGCGCCAAGCCTTAGCCGCCTCAGCATCAGCGGGAAACGCCTTCCCGCGTCCGGCCCGATACGCCATCGCCAGATTAAAACAACTCACCGCATGCCCAGCCTGGCACACCGTCTTCCAAACCCGCGCCGCCTTATGCGGATGCGCCGGCACGCCCTTGCCCAAGAACAACAGCAACGCCATGCCGCTACACCCATCTTCATGACCCGTCTTACAAGCCCGCTGATAGAGCATCGCGGCACGGCCAGGATCAGCCGCCTTCCCAGGCACACGGCCGCCCTCATGCAGCACCGCCAGCTGCACGCATGCCGTCGCTTCATTGCCGCGGCACGCACGGACGAGCAAGGGCAGGGCACCTGCAACATCGCCGGCTTTGACCAGCAACACGCCGAGGTTTGCGCAGGCGAGTAGATTCTTGGCGGCGCAGCTCTTCTGCAGCGTCACCTTGGCCGCGTCAGCCGACTGGCCCTGCTGCGCGAGACCGAGGTCATTGCAGGCTTGCGCCATGCCTGCCTTGCACAGGCTCTGGTAGCGCGCGAGCGCCCGGGCGGCATCTGTCGGCCCGCCCTCACCCAATCGCTCCATCTCGGCGAGATGCAGGCACGCCATGGTCCGTTTGGGGTTACAAGCCTGAACAAAGAGCGCCCGCGCACGCTTGAGGTTTCGTTTGACCCCACCAGCGCCGGTCCGCAGCAGCTCGCCGCGCCGCCAGCAGCCATCTAGCTCGCCGTACTCACAAGCCAGCCCATAAGCCGCCGCTGCACGCTTGAGGTCGGGGAGGTCATCGCGGCCATCTTCGAGCCCGAGCCCGAGCCGCAGGCACGCCTTGCCCTCGCCCGCCTGACAACGCGCGTTGAGCGATTGCGGCCGAGGTTTCACGCTCCCGCAGCCAATCGTCGCGGCGAGTGTCAGTCCCAGGAGTAGGTGGACAGCCTTCATCGGTGACCTCCAGCCACCGTCGCCCACCAGCAGCGGTGGATACGGCGGTCGCGGAAATCCTCGGGGACTGTCTGTTCGCTCACCTCAGAGACGTCGTAGCCGCGGAACGTCTCGTCGCTCAGACGGAATTTGCGGAAATTCGTCGAAAACACCAGCTGGCCACCGGGCCTGAGCACCGCCCGAATGGCCTGCATGAGCGGCGCCTGGTCCCGGCCGATGTCGAAGGCGTGATCCGTGCGTTTGCTGTTGGAAAACGTCGGCGGATCGCACACAACGAGGTCCCACTGCAGCCCATCGTGGCGCGCGCGCTGCAAAAACGCCTTCACATCGTCGCGGATGACCTGGTGATGGACGTTGTCGAAGCCATTGAGCCGCAGGTTATCGTGGGCCCAGTCGCAGTAGGTCTGGCTCATGTCGACGGTGGTTGTGGTCGCCGCGCCGCCCGCTGCCGCATGGACCGAGAAGCTGCCGGTGTAGGCGAACAGATTGAGCACGTCTTTGCCGGCGGACCGCTCGCCGACCATCTTGCGCGTGGTCCGGTGGTCGAGAAACAACCCGGTGTCGAGGTAGTCGGTGAGATTGACCCAGAACTTGAGCCCCGCTTCCGTCACCTCAAAACGCCGCCGTCGCTTGGCCACTGGGTCGTATTGCTGCTTGCCGCGCTGCCGTGCACGGCCCTTGAGATGCACATGTTCCGGCGCGCAGCCGAGCGCCTGGCCGACCTCGCCAACGAGCCATTCGTGCAGCGCGCGCACCGCTTCGGGCCCGTCTTCATCGCGTTTTCGCGCCCACGCAGCGCCGTGTAGCCGGTCGCCGTACAGGTCGAGCGTCAGCGGCAACTCAGGGATATCGCGGTCGTAGACGCGGTAGCACGAGACGCCTTCGCGTTTGCGCCACCGGGCCAGCTTGCGCCCGTTCTTGCGGGCACGGTTAATCAGCATCGTGCGCAGCTCTTCCGCACGGGCGTCCGGTACAAATTCCACGGTGGTCTGCGGGTTCGTATCGCTCATTTGAGCACCACTCCTGTGCGTAGTTCGAGCCCGAGCTTACCGAGATCTTGCAGCACCTTGAACACCTTGCGCCCATTGGCGACCTTGCTCTCACCGGCGCGTCGTGGGCGGATGTGCATGGTCGTCGCGCCGTCTTTGACCCCAGCGTGAATCACGCGAATCGGCAGCTCGAAGTTGAGGAAGAAGCTGTCGCTGCGCTTGGTCGCTGCCTGCAAGTCGGTGTTGCGAATCAGGTAGACACCGTCCAGCTTGCGCGAGATGCCCGTGAGCAGCCACATCACCACTCGCAGGCCGCGCGATAGGGCCTTGCGCTTGAGGTTGTCTGCCTCTTTGAAGCGGTGCGGAAAATGGCAGGTCACAAACTCGACCGACGGATCGCTCTCCACGACTTCCATCAGGTTTTTCAGCCCGGATGGGGGCACTTGGCCATCGGCTGGCAGCAGGGTCACCCACTCTTTACGCGCGACCTCGAATCCAGCCTTCAGCGCGCCGCCAATGCCCCGGTTTGGACTGTAGGACACCACCTGCACGTGGTTCGGTTGCTCATCCTGCACCACGCGGGCGGCGTCGGCGGTACCATCGGATGAGCCGTCATCAACCAAGATGAGCTCGTAGTCAACCGTGTTTTCCCGCAGAAAATCGAGCGCTTCTCGCATGCACGGCCCCACGTTCTCAGCCTCGTTGTAGGCGAACATCACGATGGACAAGCTCCACTGCATCTCATTCCTCATGGCTTGGCGCGACCGAGTGCGTTGAGCGCGGCGCCGGGAAACTCGCTCTGTAGGATGTCGCAGCCCGAAGCCCAAACCTTCAAGTAGGCTGCGTCTTGCGGGCCGATGACCATCTCTTGCGCGTCGACATTCCAGCCGTTGGTGAACACCTTGGCGCCCACAGCATGGGCCTGGGCAGCTAGCTCTGCCACCTTGGGCGCAGGCACCTCAACCACTTCTGGCGGGCGGTTGACGAAGAGCTTGAGCGCGTCCGCGAGCTGCGATGGCGACTTAGGGCGAATCTGGACGCGAATCTTCGGGTTGAGCTTGCGCGCTTCCGCGGCCTGGGTGGCGTCCGACACAGAAACGAAGACCTGATCGATGACACCGGCGGCCTCAATGGCTTTGACCACCAAATCGGTGCGGCTTGTCTTGGTGTCCAGGTCGACAAAGAGGCGATCTTTGGTGAGCGCGAGGGCGTCTTTGAGCGATGGGATGCGCTCACACGAAAAGTCGCCGCTGTATTTCTGCGCGCTGGCGTTGGTCGGCTTCAACCCGATGGCTTGGAGCTCGCTGAGCGTCATGTCGCTGACCTTGCCCTTCTTCAGCGCGGTCCGGTCGATGGTGCTGTCGTGGATGACGACGAGGTGGTCGTCCTTGGTGTGGCGCACGTCGAGCTCGACGCCGTCTTGGCCCATCCACAGCGCAGCTCGGATGGCCGCGAGGCTGTTTTCTGGCGCAATCTTGCCGAAATCACCGCCTGCGCCTCGGTGACCGACAACCATGGGGAGGTTGCACTTGGGATCGAGCACGCAGGTCAGCGGCGTGGTTGCCAGGCGCTGCTTTGGGATGCCCTTTGTGGTGCAGTCGAAGAGCTTGGCGGCGGGACCGGTGAGTCGATCGATGCCGCCGATGGGGGCGGTGCCAGCGTCTGCTGTCTGGCCGCTATCGCTGCTGCCGTCGCCACTCAGCCGGGCCGTGGCGTCGTCCATGGCGGTGCTGCTCTTCGGATCGGCGCCGCAAGCAGCGCATGTGACAACGATGAGTTGGCAGAGTGTGATGGCGAATGAACGAGCGGGCATGCGGCGGTCCTGGCGCAAAGGAGCCGGACCCTACCACTACCGCACAAAAGGCTCTGCCCCCATCTTGCGCCGCAGGGCATTGAGGCCGCGAAAAACGGATTCGTTCTGGACCAGCCGGCGCTGTAAGCCCCGTTTTCCGGGGAAATCGATGAGAAAGAGCGAGACGAATATCGTGAGCAGCCCTTGGCCGGGGAGCATGAGCATGGCGACGCCGCTCAGCAGCAGGAGCCAGCCGAGCAGGTTGCGTGCGACGCGTACAATCTGCCGCCAGACCTTTGGCCGCGGGCGGGTGATGCCCATGGCGCGCAGTTCGCGGGTGGAGAAGTAGTCAGCCGGGATGCGGGCGACGAACCAAGGGAGCCCAGCTGCTGACAGCACGAACATGACGATGGACCCGACTGCGAGGGCGCCGAGGACGGTGGGCGAGAGCAGCCACAGCAGGATGTCGGACCACGGGGACGGCAACGTTGTCATCCAGGTGGGTAAGTTCGCGATGAGTTGTGCGTACATCTGGCCTCCGTGAGTCGAACACTAGTGCGGCTTGGAATGTTCCCTTGCTTGGTCCGAGTCGGTCTCATTTGGTCTCACTCGGTCGACCTGTTGGTCTCAGTGGGACTGTTTTGCGGCTGGTGGCTGGATGTGGACGAGGTTGTTAGTGGTTAGGATGATAGGACTAATTGAAGGGTTCATCGGTTGGCGTTGATCTTGCTCAATCTACGACTGACCCGGCGGAGCATCGCGGGTCCACGGCGCTGTTGGACGCAGTCGCGCCGTGCACGAAGGCTGGGCCGGAGGCTGCCATTTCTTGGTGGTCAGGACGGCTATGGTGGTTCGTGGATCGATGCGGCTTTTTGCTGTTTCGATCTGCTCGGGGAGGCCCCAATTTTTTTGGCCCCGACCATCAACCGCCGGTGGCCATCGAGTCGGGCTTGGGCTAGCTTGCGCCCATGAAACGCCACGTAGCTCTACAAAATCTATCAAGCGACCACCACAAAGCCTTGCGGCTAGCCAGGGACCTCGAAGAAGCAGGCAGAGCAGGCCGCCGCGAAGCAAGCCGCACGCTGTCGCAGCTCCAGACCACCTGGAACGCCGAAGTAATCGGCCATCTCGCCTGGGAAGAGCGCTGGTTCGGCCGCATCATCGCGGGCACAGTCGAGCACGAGCAGCTCCTCTCCGAGCACTGGAATCTCCGCAAGCACGTCGACGCCGTACTCCAATCCCCACCCACCGACGGCAGTCTCCACTATCGTCTCGGCCACATCGGCGCATTGCTGCGCGCACACATCCGCTGGGAAGAGCGTATCCTCATGCCCCTCGTCGAGCGCACAGCCAGCAAAGAAGATCTCGCCCAGATGCTCGAAGCTGCGCAACACCCAGGCAGCGGCTTTTAGTCTGACGATGAGCCGTGGCCGCCAACGCCATGCCAACTACCCAAGCTCACTCAGCGAACGTAGGATCCAATCTTCCAGCCAGCTATCGGCATGCACCGCACCGCGCCCGAAGAACCCCACGTGCCCGCCATGGCGCGTCCGCACTAGCTCCGCACAGCTCGCGCCCACAAAAGCAGCGTCCGGCACCGCATCCATCGGCACAAACGGGTCATCCATGGCGTGCAGCACCCGCGTTGGCACTTTGATGTGGCGAATATACGGCGCCGAGCTCGCGCGATTGTAGTAGTCCTCGGCGTCCAGGTAACCGTGCATCGGCCCCGTCCAGATGTGGTCGTACTTCCGCACGCTCTCCGCCCGCGCAGCCGCCAAGGCCCGCCGACGGTGCTTGGGCCACGCCTCCGCCTTGCGCACCGCCTTCGCCTTCAGGCTCCGCAGAAACCGTCGCTGATAGACATGCCGATTGTTCCCGCGACCGATGGCATCGGAGCTCGGCGCGAGGCGCAGCGGAGGCGACACGAGCACCGCAGCCTCCAAGATGTGGTGGGCGTCTGCCGTCCTCCCCAGCCAGTTGCCCAGCTGGCTACCCCCCAGCGAAAAGCCCACCGCCATGACCGGCAAGTGCGGCGCACGGGCCTTCTCCGCCCGCAGAAAAGCGTCCACATCGGAGGTAAAACCGGCGTGATAGCTCGAAACCAGCCTGTTGTCCTGGCCAGAGCAGCCGCGCGCGTGAATGACGGCGGTCTCAAACCCCTGGGCGTGCGCTGCAATCATCAACCGCTGCATGTAGGCTGACTCGCTGCTGCCCTCCAGGCCATGCAACCCGATGAGCTTCGGCGCACCGGGCGGGCCACTGAGCCTGTCCACGTCGAAGAAGTCGCCGTCTGCCGTCTCGATGCGCTGCCGCATGTAGTCTGGGCGCTGGCCGCGATGAAAATGCGCCCGGATCGTGTTGAAGTGACCGTCTCTCACAAAAAACGGGGCGCGATAGGGCATTGCACTTGTCCAAGACACGAAGGAGAGGGGGCGAACGCCCGATGGGGTGACGGGCCCTACTTCAGGACCATGCCGCCGGGGTAGCCGTAGGCCGTCGCCGAGCCGTAGCCATATACGCTCAAGCCGAAGTCCTTGCCGGCCTCAAAACGCTGCTGTCCGGGTTGGACCTTCACATAGGCCAACTCCCAGGTGCCGTCGCCGATGGGTTTGAACAGGGATGCCGCCAGAACTTTGCCATTGTGCTTGATGTCCAAGCCTTTCGGCCGGGTCACGCTCGTCCAGTTATGTTTGTAGCCGATGGGCGTCAGGATGAAGTAATCATTGCGCATATGCTTGAGAGACGGGTGCACAATCATCGTCGGATCGCCCGTCCACGAGCTCGTCGCTTCTTGGCCAACAATAAACTGCGCGACCTGCACAGGGCCTGTCGAGGTCAGCTTGAAGCTCTCCGTCGTCCAGCCCAGCGCCGTCTGCCCCGGTCCAAGCACCACCCCGTCGATCCCCTTGATCTTCGGAATCGTGGTCAGCTTTGTGCCCGGCAGCACCGCCATCACGATCCACCGATCTGGCTCAGCGCCGCGTGGGCTGGTCTTCGGCAAGAAGAACTTATCGCCCCACGCTTTGACGGGCAGCAGCTGCTCTTCGATGTGCTCCGCGTAGCCATTGTCCAGGTCAGACGGCATGTTCGGGTAGCCCAGCACCGCCTCCTCGTGGCCACCGAAAACCGCGACATTCTTCGTCGCTTTGATGCGCGTACCGGTCAGGTCGGCGATCTGGAAGCCCTCGCTGTGCCCCTCGAGACTGAGCACCTCGTATTGCTGCAACTTGAAGCTCACGGTCTGCAGCTTCTTGATCGGCATGTTGGTCACGGGCGCCTTCTTCACATAGCCCTTGCCCGACAGCGTCACGGTCACGGTGGTCTCGCCAGGCATCACCGCAGCTACGGTGAAGTAGCCATTTTGCGAAGGCAAATCCAGCGGGATACCGCCGGGCGTCGGGAAGTCGATCATGGGCGTGCTGCCCAGGGTGATGGCGAAATATTCTTTGCCCAGCGCGTTGTGGGGCAGCAAGAGCGAGCCGTCGTTGGAGTGGGCTTTCTCGGCGTTGAAGGGGTTGAACTGGTAGGCCACCACGGGCTGGTCGGTCGTGAAGTGAATGGCCTTCTTACTCAGCTCATTTCCGTCGACATTCATCACCGGCATCTTGAACTCGCGTGACTTACCGGCAGGCACCACGTTGTTCGCGAAACTGACGGAAAACGGCGCTGGTAGGTCCCACTTCACCGTCGCATCAAAGATTCCCGGGTTGGCCACCACGACGCTGTGGGGCGTGTCCTGCGGTGTCTTTCCGCCGAAGATGAGGCTCGATTTGTCGTTGGCGTTGTCGAGATCGATGCTCCAATACTCACAGCCGACGTTGCTGGCCACCTTCAGGTTCGTCTCGCACAAGCTGACGCACGTGCCGCCCAGGCAGTAGGCGCCGCTCTTGCAGTCCTGACTGACCTCGAAGCCCGATCCGTCCAACTTGCACGTCTTCACCTTGGTCTTGCCGTCGCAGATCTTCTGGCCGGGCGCGCATACCGTCTCCTTGCACACGCCGTCGACGCACAGCTCTCCGAGTTTGCAGGGGATGGGCAGCCACGCCTTGCCGTCATCCGAGCAGACGTTGAGCTCGTCGTAGCTATTACAGCCGTCAATCTCCTTTGGTTTGCAGCTCGCAGGCAACGCGCACCAGCCCTGGTTGCACTTCTT
This sequence comes from Myxococcales bacterium, assembly GCA_023954815.1. GTDB lineage: Bacteria > Myxococcota_A > UBA9042 > UBA9042 > UBA9042 > UBA9042. Next base: position 8,132 of record JAGSHB010000228.1, read on the forward strand.
GGGGGCCTTGCACTGGTCAGCCAACTCCCATTTTCCACTCAGACAGATCTTGGCGATAGCATCATTAAGACAGCTCAACTCGTTATCTATGCACGGCTTTTCAGTCGTCTTCGTCGCGTCTTCCGCAGCGTCCACGGACTCCCCGTCTCCGACACCGTCCCCGATACCGTCGCCAAGGTTGACGTTGTTGGATCCGTCGGGGTTCGCGCCGTTGTTGTTGGACTCAGGATTGCTGCAACCGACAGCTAATACAGCGCAAATCGTCAGTAAAACTAGGCCGAAAGCGCGAGCCGGGCTATCGGGCAGAGAGGTTGTCATGGCGGGACTCCGGGAGCAGAAACGACAGTGGGGTAGGGCGCGGATGATCGGCGTCAGTCTCCTGACTTGGCGACGTGACCGAGTGATTGGCCGGCGATTCCAACGTCCACGCGCATCAACCCGCGCTGATTGGCCTCCGTAAACGGCGGCAC
>JAGSHB010000220.1 GCA_023954815.1 Myxococcales bacterium
ACGCCTAAAAGTGCCTAGGCGCATTGTCATCGGGCGTGAGAGATGCCCGGTGTGTGAGCCAGGGGGACCGGCTCGAAAGGGGCGCGGGGTCTACAGCAGGCCCGCAGCCGTGGCAACCACTAACTGCAACAAATGCAGCTCCGGTGGCCATTGACGGCTCGAAAATTCGGATCAACCGCGTATTTTCCGCGACTTAAGATGCACTAGCAACATCACACGCGAAAGACCGCGTCGGGTCGCGCCCCGATCACCGCGCGCGGTTTTGGAGCCTGCGTGCGCGGCGCTGCTCCGCCTGACTATGACAGGCACGATGCTCGTCGGTCAGCAGCTCGAGCGGCGGGATCGGTTGTGGACGCCCGTCGGTATCGACGCAGACAAATGTGGCAAAGGCCTCGAGCGCCCGCTGCCGTCGGCCGTCGATTTGCTCACGGTCAACACGCACCCGCACTTCCATCGAGGTGCGCCCGGTCCACGTGACCACACCCGAGATGTTGATGACGTCGCCGTGATGAATCGGAAGTTTGAAGTGCACTTCATCAAAGCTGGCTGTAACGCACACAGCGCGGGCATGCCGACCGGCACAGATCCCGGCGGCGATATCGACCCAACTGAGCACCTGCCCACCGAATGCGGTGCCGAGCGCGTTGGTATGCTGCGGTAAGACAAGCTCCGTCATGGTGACTTGGCTGTGATCTGGGGAACGTGCAGTCATGTCACGGGAGGCGATCGGCTGGGTCATGTTGGGCTCCAAGCGAAGACGCGGCAATGGCGCGCCGCGCAGGCTGGCTCGCTCAGCGCTCGGACGCAAGGGACGCCGGTCGATCGTCTACTTCTGGGATGAGCCGGTCAGCGGCGAAGGTCTGGCGCGCGTTGGTCGACGACGAGGGGCTTTTCGTCCCACGCGCGCTCGACACACACGGCGAGTTCTGCGCGAGAGCCGATTCCGAGCTGGTCGTAGATGAACTTCACGTGACTGCGAACTGTCTCCGGGCTGCGTTCGAGATGACGTGCGATCTCGTCGACCGTCGCCCCAGCAGACGCCAGTGCTGCGACCCGGCGCTTGACTCGCGAGAGTTTGGCGATCGGGGGAACAAGGGGCTGCATGAGCTTGTCGACCGTCACGATTCGCCGCTCACCCGTGTCGCCTGTCGTATGGCGGATCGAGAGCACCCCGCCCATGGTGGTGGATACGGGCGGGCCATCTCCGCGAGACCAGTTGGCATCGACGCATCGCATCAACTCGGCGCGCATGGTGGGGACACGCAGCCACTCATCAGCAGCGGCGTTGGATGACTCGACCTTCCGATCGGCGCTAAAAATCAGCAGTCCATTGTCTGGAAGGGCCAGCGTCGACGCAAAACTCGCCGTGGTGGCGGCGCGGCTCAGCGTGGACGCGAGATTGCGAACCGCAGACGGCACGCGCCGCGAGAACTTGGGCTGCTCACCGCACCGAAAGGCGCCAAACCAGCCAACAAAGTGGCCTCCGGCATTCGTGATACCGAGACCGAGGCTGGAGTGGATTTCAAATGGATCCCAGATCGCCGCGCGGAAGGGTGTGTCGAGGTCCTCAGCCCAGGTCGCCTCGAACTCATCGACCATGACGAGTTGGTCGATGCTAACGCCCAGCATCGCCGGCATGCCTTCCGCGCTGGCAAACACGGCAGCCATTCTCTCAGGCCCTTGGGTCCAGATGTTGAAATAGCGCATCTCGTCGCGTTCAGATCCACGCCCGGCACGGTAGAACACGCCGAAGTCGGCACCCGCGGCGGTACAAAGTTGGCGAAGTGCAGCGGGTATGACGAGGCTGGGTTGCGCGACGATCGCGGGGGAGGGTTCGGACACGGCGCCCCTTCACTGTGGCGGCGAGAGGGGATGTGGGCTCCTGTCGACAGATTCGACTCGTGCCACGTATTGCCGCGCAAGGTGATGGACATGCTGCCGTTTTGCACGTTCACCGGTCAAGGTGAGGATCTCCAATCTGCGTTTGAGCCCGCCATGACAGGGTTAGACGCGTGGGGCCGAAGTCGATATGAAGCCGCATCGGCCGGAAGCGGTCTGGGACGGCAGCGAAGGGGGCCCCGTACTTCAGGAGATAATCGGGCTGGCGAGAGTCTGCGCAATCCGTCATGGTGAGCACATGAACAGCATGCATACACCCAAAATCAGTACGCAACCTGGCCCCTCGCAGACGTCCGAATCGGTGACGACACGCCCTTGGTCCATCGCGGCGTTGTCGCCAAATGTTCGACTAGCAGGAAATGACCGATCGCCAGGGTGCCGCCAGCGTCCCAGCGCGGAACGCCAAATAGCATCGCTCCGGCGCGTTGGCCGGCCCCTGGGCGGTGGGCTGCTGCATCTGTGCCTCGTCTCGCTGATCGTCGGATGCGGCGCTGACCCCAAGACGAGCGATACAGCGGACACGCAGATTCAGACTGACGACACGGCGTCCGCTGACGGCGCCCTAGACAGCGCACAGCCGGATGTGACCGGCACAACCGATGGTTTGGATGGGCCAGCAGACTCCGCTGCCGAACAGGACGGCGGCGCCAAACAGGACAGCAGCTCCGAACAAGACAGCAGCTCCGAACAGGACAGCAGCTCCGAACAGGACAGCAGCTCCGAACAGGACAGCAGCTCCGAACAGGACGCCGGTGTGTTGCCCGATGGTGGGGCTGGTGCGAACGACGCCGCACAATCAGATGGCGGTACTGCGGCCCCCGATGCTTCACAGGATACGGATGAGACGGACTCGGCGTCAGCAGAGGACGCGTCGACCATCAATGACGCCGGCACGGCGGACGCTGCCGCGGCGCAGGACGCAGGTGCAAAGCCCGACGGCGGCCCGAACATGGATTCATCGGGCGCCAGTGACACGGGAACGCTCCCCGATGCTGCGGGCTGCCAAGCCGACGAACAGTGCCCAGAGACCGGTAGCGCGTGCAGCCTTCGGAAGTGTGTTATCGGCGCCTGTATCGTTATTAATTTAGAAGGCTTGCCCTGCAACGACGGCAGTAAATGCACCGTCGGAGATGCCTGCCTGAAAGGCAAATGCACCGCCGGGCCGAATCTATGCGAGTGCGGGGTCAACGAAGATTGTAAGGGGCAAGGCAACCTCGGGTTGTGCGATGGGCAAGCGGTCTGCGACAAGTCGCACTTCCCCCACAAATGCGTGAGCAAACCCGGGACAGCCACTGTCTGCGCGGACGACGGAAACCCCTGTACGACGACGGCTTGCGATCCGAAGACCGGCAAGTGCCTGACGGCGACGGCCAACGAGAACCTCGGATGCTCAGACGGCGATAAATGCACGCCGAACGATGTGTGTACCAAGGGCGTGTGCAAGGGCGGAGCGTCGATTTGTGACTGTAAGAAGGCGTCTGATTGCAACGGGTTCGAGGACGGCGACCTGTGTAATGGCACGCTGTATTGCGACAACAAATCGGGAAAATGCCTCGTCAATCCAGGGACCATCGTCACGTGCGCCACCAAGGGCGGGCCCTGTCAGCACAACGTCTGTAGCCCGAAGACGGGCAAGTGCGGTCTGACACCGACGGCGGAAGGCAAACTGTGCTCCGACGATGGGGTCTGCGAGCCGGCAGCGTGTAAAGCGGGCAAGTGCGAAAAGACTGGCACCGACATTTGTAAGTGCCAAAAGAGCGCCGACTGTGCAGACGAGGAAGACGGCAACAGCTGCAATGGAACGCTGTACTGCGACCTCAAGAGCGGCAAGTGCACACTCAATCCGGCGACCGTTGTGACGTGCCCAGGCGCAGGAGACACGGGGTGTTTGAAGAATGTGTGCCTACCGACCACAGGCGCCTGCCAGCTCACAGGGATCGAGTGGCTCGACCAGAAGTGCGCCAGCAAGGACGACTGCGACTGGCAACTCAAGCCTGCAGGCGTGAAACCGAAGCAGGTGAGCTGTGATGACGGAGACCCGTGCACCGAAGGGGATGTGTGCAGTAAGGGCGTTTGCAAAAAGGGCGACACCAATGTGTGTAGCTGTAACCAGCACAGCGATTGCGCCAAGCTGGAAGACGGCAACAAGTGCAACGGCAGCCTGTATTGCAACAAGCAGCTCGCAAAATGCCAACTCAATCCAGCCACAACCATTAGCTGCCCAAGCGCAAAGGATACTGACTGCATCCAGAACGCCTGCGTGCCCAAGGACGGCACGTGCGAAGCCACCCACGTGGACAAGGTCGACACCATCTGCGTGACCCACACCAACGGGTTTGTGCAGTGCCGCCGGGAACAACGCTCAGACGCCGACCCAAAGAAAAAGAACCTGCCGTGCAGCGATGGCGACAACTGCACCGCAGCGACGACCTGTCTCGATGGCAAGTGCCAAGGTGGCGCCGACATCTGCAAATGCACCAAAGACGCGGACTGCACCGGTCAGGACGACGGCAACAAGTGCAATGGCTTGCCCTACTGCGACAAGGTCAAGGGGCTCTGCCAGGCCAACTCGGCAAAGACGGTCGTGTGCAAGACGGTGGATAACACCGACTGCACGAAGAGCGCCTGCCATCCAAAGAGCGGCAATTGCATCCCAACCGCCGCGCACCAGGCGAAAAAGGTGTGCAACAGCTCGAAATCAGAGTGTCGCTGGGAGGTGAAAGCGCCAGATGAACCGATGCCCATTGTCAGCTGCAACAACGGCGACAAGTGCACGGCCAACGACATCTGCGTGGGCGGCAAATGCGAAGCGGGCAAGCAGATCTGTGAGTGCGTACTGGACGTGGACTGTGAGGCCAAAGACGACGGCAACAAGTGCAACGGCACCTGGTATTGCGACAAGAGCAGCAAGAGCAACGCGTGCAAGTATAACCCTGCGTCGGTGGTGGTCTGCGGACAGCAGCCGAGCAACATCTGCGTGACCAAGTCGTGCGACCCCAAGACAGGCGACTGCGGGTTGAAGGCAGCCAATGAAGGCAAGAGCTGTGACGACGGCCAGGCGTGCACAAAGTCCGACGCGTGTAAGGCGGGCTCCTGCGATGGCGTACAGGAGAGCTGTGACGACGGGGATCAGTGCACCAAGGATGTGTGCGTCAAGGACAAGGGCTGCACGTACACCAAGACCAACTGCGACGACGGCAACCTTTGTACGACCGACCTGTGCGACGGCAAGACGGGAAAATGCTCGACGAAGACCGACGGCGTGGACGGCAAGGTCTGCGACGCCGATGGCAGCCCCTGCACCCCGACGGACGCGTGCAAGGGCGGCGTATGCAAGGCTGGGCCTGCCGTGGTCTGTCAGACAAAGACGGGCGCATGCGAGCAAGCCAAGTGCGCGCCGAAGTCGGGGGGCGGGTTTCAGTGCGTGGTGGTCGCCAAGTCCGACGGTGATGCGTGCACCGACATCGCTGGCTGCACTGTCGGCGCGGTCTGTCAGGCTGGAAAGTGCAAGCCAGGAACCGTGCAACGGCTGATGCAGGTCAGTAAGGGAGCGAGCGGCTGGCTGACCCGCCATGAAGCGGTGGCGGCGCTCCCCGGTGGCCATTCGTTGGCGGTGGGACGCGCGTGGAAAGGCAACGTGACCAAGCCCTCGGCCAGCGCGTGGTGGATCGCGCGCTACGACCAGGCGGGAACGTCGATCTACGGCAAAAAGCTGAACAAGGAGCTGCTGATTCCCTCTGCCTCGGCCGACACGGTCGCTGGCGCCTGGGCAGTGGGGGCGCGCGAGCAAGGAGACGTCGTGGTCGCAGGTGCCATGCGCAGCAGCGATGTGGGCCTCAGCGCGATGGCGAAGAGCGTCAAAATCGACAATGGCGTCGTGCTGTGGAGCAAGCAGGTCGGCACCAAGTCAGCGGACGAAGCGGCGACGGCCATGGCCGTGCTCCCAGGCGGCGCAGTGGTGCTCGCGGGTTGGCAACAGAGCGGATCGGGCAATCGCAAGCCGTGGGCGGCTCGATTGACCTCGGCTGGCGGGTTTGTTTGGCAGATCAATCCGTGGTTGGGCGACGGAGAGGTCTTGGCGGCGCGTTCCACTAGCGAAGGCGTCGCAGCGCTGACCGGCCGGATTGGCACCGGATCAGCGGCCAAGGGGCGAGTCGTGAGTCTGCTGGCCAACGGCAAGAGCGCTGGGCTCGATGTCACGCTGACGCGGACTGGCGGCGTCGAACCCTGGGCGATGGCCCCGGCCACGGACGGCTGGATCTTGGCTGGGCAAACTATCGGCGAGGGCAACACGCCGCGGGCGCTGTGGACGCACGTGACGAACAAAGGCGAGGTCAGCTGGATTCGGGCGAGCAAGACCCACGGCAGCGCCAGGGCCGTCATCCGGCACGGCGCCATGTGGTTGTTGGGAGGTATGCGCAACCCGTCGGGCGGCAACGACAACGGCTGGCTCGGCGCCACGGACGAGCGCGGCAACCTGCAGTGGGAGCGTGGTCTCGATGGGGGCGGCGCAGACGCCGTTCTGGGCTTGGCGACTGCGACCGACGGTGACGTTGTCGCCGTGGGGCGCCGCGCGACATCGCAGGGGGTTGAGGCTGGCGGCTTTGCGCGCACCGACGCCTTCGGTCACGCCAGCTGCGCGGCCGCGGGCGGTTGCCTGGGCAAGAAACCGGCGGGCTGTTCCGATGACAAAACCTGTACAGCAGACGACTGCCACAGCTCCCAGGGATGCCAGCACACCTCCGTCGACGATTTTGCCTGCGACGCCAAAGATGGCTGCTCGGTCGACGGCATCTGCGACAGCGGAACGTGCAAGCCGTCGCCCAAAGGCAAGCTCTACGTCAAGGCGGCACCGCATCAGCCTTACTGGCGATTCGGCAGCGTGATTCGACGGAAGGATGGCGGCATCGCAACGCTGGCGGCACAGGACGACTTCGCCGATCCGGGGCCTCGGAAGGTCTGGCTCGTGCGTTACTCGGCCGCTGGCGACCTAGAGGGTTCAACAGACGTGAGCAAGCTGCTGCCAGTCTATCCGTACACGTATCGTGTGCGCGCCGGGGCCTTGGTCGAGCTTGCTCAGGGGGGCTATTGGGTGGGCTTCGGCGCCAGTGGAACAAAGACGGGTGAGGGTGATTTCCGTGCGCGGGAGATTGCCGTCAGCGCGGACGGCAAGCTCGCCGGCGCGTGGCTCCCAGTCGCTAGTCAGTGCAGCACCGGAGGACATCACCGCTCGCTGTCGCTGTACCCGTCCGGAGATGTGCTGGACGTCCGCACATGCCGACCCAAATACGGCAGTGCGTTTGGCTACATCAACCGGCGCACGCCGCAGGGCGCCTACACTTGGCCGCAGCACGCCACGGCGCGCTTCACTCTGACGGGCGGCGCGTGCGCCATCGGAGACGGCGTCGTGGCCGGGTCGGACGCGGCTTGGATCGTCGGCACGATGTGGGGAGGTTCGTCGATGGCCACCTCAAAGACCAACGGGTTCGTCTCGGCCCTCGATGGAAAGGGGGCGCGCCTATTCGATGCTGTGCTTGCAGAGAGAGGCACGACCGGGCTCAATTCCATCGTGGCTTCGCCGGCAGGAAAGCTGGTCGCCAGCGGGTGGCGCGTCACAGGTGGGGTACGCCGTGTCTGGCTCGTCGGTCTGGGCGCAAAGGGCAAGGTGCTGTGGCAACGCGGGCCAACGACGGGCCCAGCGACCACATCGACCGCCATGGCCGCTTTGAAGGACGGCTCTCTTATTCTATCGGGCGTGCAGCGCAAGGGACTGCTCGACTATGCGTGGCTTGGGCGCTACGACGGTGTCGGCAACGTGGAGAGCGAAAAGCTCCTGTCTCTGGGCTTGACCGCATCGCTCAGCCGCAATGGCTTAGTGGCGATGCCCGACGACACACTGGTCGTGACGGGATCCGCCAGCGTGGGCGGCAAAGTTCAGGGGCTGCTCGGTCGGGCTGACCGCTGGGGCCACACGCGATGCGACACATCGGCGGGCTGCTTGCTCAAGTCCAGCAAGGACTGCACGGACAACGATCCATGCACAACTGACGCGTGCCAGTCCGGCAAGTGCACACACATGCCCGCGACCTGTGGCGACGGCAACCCGTGCACGAAGGACACCTGCACCAAATCCAAGGGGTGCGCGCACAGTCCCGCGTGCGACGACGGCAAGCCCTGCACGGTCGATAGCTGCGACCCATTGGAGGGCTGCATCCACCTCGCCATCCCGGGCTGCACCAAACCAAACGCGTGCACCACGCCCAAGTGCGACGTCACGACCTGCGACGGTATCGTCAGCAGTGGCAGCTGCTTTGCCGTGCTCGTTCAAGGTATGGGATATCGCGCCACCGCCCTCGCCGCCTGTGAGAAGACGGGGCGCACGCTCACGTCGATCCATGACGCGGCGACAACGTCGGTGTTGGTCAAGTTCAACCACCAGGCGACTAGCAACACCAAGAGCGCATTTTGGACGGGACTGTACAAGGCCGACGGCAGCTCACCGTGGATTTGGACCGACGGCTCCAAGGTCAACTACTCCGGCACCTCTGGCTACAAACCCCTCAGCCCCACGGACGCGAAGTACAGCCCTCGAGGAATGTATGTATCTGCCACCGGTGTCTGGCAGGTGAGCAACGCCAATACCAGTGCGTATGGGGCGCCGATGTGCATCGGAATGCCGAAAGCGAAGTGTACCCAGGTCGCTGTCCCCGATGGCACGGACTGTGGCTCGGGTAAGAGCTGCAAGTCGGGCATCTGCCAATAACCCTCCCAGATCTCTGCCCTCACAAGTAGCGCCCATGACGCGTTGCGTCGTTTGCAGACCAGCGCTACGGTTCGGCATGACCTGCGAGCGGCGCTAGTCTGCGCACGCCCTACCCCATAGCGGAGAGCAATCATGGCCCGAGTCTTCATCAGCGCGACCAAACAAAATGTAGGCAAAACCACGACGAGCATCGGGCTCTTCGCCGCGTTCAAAGAGGCCGGGCACAAAGTCCACTTCATCAAGCCGGTGGGACAGCGCTACGTGCGGCGTGAGGACGTGAA
>JAGSHB010000038.1 GCA_023954815.1 Myxococcales bacterium
ATCATCCGCAGCTCCTGCGCACCCAAGCTCGCTGCGCTACCTGGTAGCGCGCTTGGCGATGCGCTCTTTTTCTTCGGTGCGCAGCTGCTGCTGACCACGAAGGCAGACATCCAGCAATCGCAACACCCGTGGCCGCAATACACCATCCTTGTCGTGGGCAAGGGCCCGACCTAGATGCGTAAACGCGTTTTCAAAATGCCCGCGTTCAGCGTCGACAAATGCCAGGCTGAAGTGAGCGTGGGGGTCGTTGGGGTTGACCTCCAGGGCGAAAACATAGGCCTGCCGCGCTGAATTGCGATCACCATTGGCCCACAACGCGTCGCCGTAGACGACCCAGAGGTCCGGGCTGTACTCGGAATTGAGGCTGACGCCACGCCGAGCGAGTAGGACCGCCAGCTGTGGATCGAGACCACCAGACAAGGCCCGACGCGCAGACTCGGCCATGAGCGCCCAGTTGTCGGTCTCGATATTCAACGCCGTGCGATACAGATCCAACGCCGCGCTGACGTCCTTTTCGGCCCGGGCAGCAGCGACCAAGTTCTCCATTTCAGCGAAGGTCTGTGCGTCGTACAGCGTCTGGAAAGCGGCAACAGTCTCCGGCAATTCAGCGCGGCACAACATGCGGGAGGCCTGATGGCGCGGCCCATCCGTCGCCGGGGCGATGCAGCGCAAACCTGCGTCCTTGTCGTCCGCGCCGGCGGCAAACCAATCGTCGAGCTCGACCATGTTGACGCCAGAAGCAGCGGTCGGGCCGTAGTGACTGTAGGTACGCGGGACCGCCGCGATGGCGGCCGTGGTGAGGCCCACGTCACGGACCAGCGCGAGTCCGGTCGGCGCGAGCGCATGGGTGATACGAGCTGCAACCCGCAGCGCACCGCCGGAATGACAAGCGACCGTACCGTCTTTTAGCAGCTCGTGATCTGGGCCCAACTCCCCTTCAATGCGGTCAGCGAGCCGCTCCAGTGTGGGCAAGTCGGGGTGTGTGCTCAGATCCACCGGGAAGGTCCGCAGCTCGACTTCTGTAAGCGGAAATAGCGCTGCAACCGCCCGAAAATCGCCCTCTGCGATGGATTTGCGCAAGCCGCCAATGTCCAGCGGGGTGTAGACAGGCATACGGTCGGGCTGTGCCAGCCACGTGCGCGCGAGCACGGCGCTCCACGTCTTGTCGGCAGCGCGGCGGAACAGGTCCATGGGCATCAGATCGAGCACATAATTGGCGAATACGGCGTGCATCTGACCGCGCATATCGGAGGCGTCACCGCCGGCGAGCGGCAGGAAGATACCGGGCTCAAAGGCGCTCATCCGGCCGAGCTGGACCTTGTCGATGTGGTCGGCAAAGAGCTTACGCTTCGCCGCCATCTCCAACACACCGCGGCTCACGTCGGTCGCGTAGACGACGAGGCGGTCGTACCAGTCCTGCCCACCGGCGGTGCAGTAGGCTAGGAGACGATCGAGGAAAAAGCGCAGGTGTAGGCCGGTGCCCATCCCCAATTCGACAACCACGATTTCGGCGGGCAGGTCATCGCCCTGGGCTTGGCACCACGCGATGAACACTTCGGCGTTGCGCCGCGAGATGGCGCCGTTGTCGTGAGCGAGGTTCGGCACTCGCTGCTCGGTGAACAGCCGCTCGGCCTGCCACGCCCAGGTCTGCAATCCGGCGCGCCAATCGAGGCACTGGCCCATCGGGGTCCAATCTTCCAGTAGCAGGGCGCCATCGTCGGCTTGATCCGGCGTGGTGGGGAGCCCAGAGACACCAGCGGGCGCAGGTTGCGCCGCGGCGGAGGTCGACTCAGCGGTCGACTCAGCGGCGGCACCTGCGGCTACAGCATCGGCAGCGCCTGGCTCATCCGCTGCTTTTTCGCTGGATTCCTTGGCCTTTTTGGGCTTTGCGGCCTTGCTGCGCTTGGCGGGCTTGCGCTTGCTCGCAGGCGCAGTGGTGGTCTTCTTGGGGCCCTTTTTCGTCGCCATGGCGGCCTCTCTGGGTGATCGACAAAAGTCGACGCGTGCTGTGGTGCCCAGCGTTGTAGCAGATGGCGGCTGCGTCGGCACCTGTGGCTCATGTGACGGCCGTCGGCCATGCCGTTCACGCCATTCTGATTGACGTTGCTGTAGACTGCGAACATGAAAGAGCCCAAGACACATCAGACCGAAGAGAGTCCGCAGGCATTTGTGGACGCTGTCGCAAATCGCACCCGTCAGGCGGACGCCCACGTGCTGCTAGCGATGTTTTCGGAGATTACAGGCGCCGAACCTCGCATGTGGGGGCCGTCTATCATCGGCTTTGGGCGCTACACCATGACCTACGGTGACGGCCGAGAACGCGACTGGTTGCTCACTGGTTTTTCGCCGCGCAAAGCCAACCTCGTGCTGTACATCATGGACGGCGTAAACCAGCGACCAGACCTACTGGGCCAATTGGGCAAGCACCGCGTGGGTAAATCCTGTCTGTACATCAACAAGCTCGCCGATGTGGACATGGCGGTGTTGCGCGAACTGATCGAAGCCGCCACTGCGCGTATGGACGCAAGCCATCCGACCGCACGGTAGTTGAAGCCCGGGCGAGCGCGACTGCCGGTGACGCCCGACGGCGTCAATCAGGCACCGGACCACGCTTGGCGCAGCAGCTGCCCCAGGGCAATCATCGGCAACCCTTCAATGCTGGTGGGATCGTTCGCCTCGATGCGGTCGATCAGCCACGGCGCTGCCCGCTCGATCTTGTAGGAGCCAGCGCAATCCCACGTCTCGTCTTGCTGCACAATGGCCTCAGCCTCGCTCACCGAAAACGCGCGCATCGTGATCCGCACGGACTCGGCCGCTTCCAGCAAACGCCCACCCGGAACGGCCAGCGCCACGGCGGTGAACAGCTCGTGGGTGCGACTCGACAGGCGCATGAGTTGCGCCACGGCGGCTTCAGGCGTGCCCGGCTTGCCGATCAACTCGGCTTGGCCGGCCTCACCGCTGAGCACGACACCCTGGTCGGCCCCGATGATCCAGGTCTCACTGAAGCCATCCATCTCTTGCAGCGCGCAGGCCTTGAACGCGGCCCGCAGCGCGATGGTCTGGCGCGGGGTGTCGGCGACGATAACCGTCTCGTCGATCGGCGACGCCATGGCCTCAAATGGAATCCCAAAGCGTTCGAGTTGGGCCCGTCGATAGCGAGATTCGGAAGCCAAGATCAGCGGCGCGGGCAAGTCGATTAGGCTCATGGGGGCCTCATTTATCAGGGAGAAAGCAGCTGGGGCGCTCATAGCCGCCAGCTGGTGCACATTGCGAGTGCGCGAAGAGAGAGGCTGCTACCGAACGCCGACAACGGCGGTCACGGCGGCCTCGAGACGACCCGATCGCATGAGCTCTGCCACCGCCTCCATCTCTTCGTACATGACCCGATCTTGGGCCAGAAACGGCATCACCTCGCGGATGGCATCGACGGCCGCGCGACTCGCCGGGCTGGGCTCGGTCGGGGCGCGCAGATCGATGGCCTGGGCGGCACAGAGCAGCTCGATAGCGACGACGCGCTCCACATTTTCGACGACATCCATAAAGCGCCGGGCAGCGATGGGCCCCATGGAGACGTGGTCTTCCCGGCTGGCGCTCGATGGAATGCTGTCGACCGATGCCGGCATGGACAGCCCCTTGCACTCACTGACCAACGCCGTCGCCGTCACCTGGGCGATCATCAAGCCCGAGTTGAGGCCCGACTCACGGGTGAGAAAGGGCGGCAGGCCATTGTTGAGGTGGGGATTGACCATCTGTTCGACCCGCCGCTCGCTGATCGAGCCGAGGCTGGTCAGGCTGATGCGCGCGAAGTCACAGACGGCGGCGACGGGCATGCCGTGGAAGTTGCCGCCCGACAAGACCGCGCCCTCCGGCACATCGCCATCGTCATCGCCTGGGAAGATCAGCGGGTTATCTGTGACCGAATCCACCTCGATCTCCAGCACCGAGCGCACGTGGGCCAGCGTGTCGCGCGTCGCGCCGTGGACCTGAGGAATGCAGCGCATGGAGTAGGGATCTTGCACCTTGTCGCAGTCGGCATGGCTGGCGTTGAGCGGGCTGTCTGCGCACAAACGGCGCAGGTTATCAGCCACAATCTCCTGGCCGGCATGGCGCCGAAGACGCTGAATTCTCGGGTCAAAAGCCGTCACCGAGCCGAGCATCGCGTCGATGGTCATGGCCCCGGCGATATCGACCGCTCGGCACAGCCGCTCCGCTCTGTCCTGCGCCACGATGGCGATGGCCGTCATCACCTGCGTGCCGTTGATCAGGCAGAGGCCCTCTTTCGCTTCCAGCACCACGGGCGCAATGCCCAGCTCACTGAGCACCTCGCTTGCTGGCCGCAGCCGCCCCTGATACTCGCACTTTCCTTCACCGATCAACGTCAGGGCGAGGTGCGCCAACGGGGCCAAATCTCCCGAGGCGCCGACGCTGCCCTGGCACGGAATGAGCGGATGCACACCCGCATTGAGCAGATCGATGAGTTGGTCGATCACCCGTTGGCGGACCCCCGAATGGCCAGCCGACAGCACCTGGGCACGCAGCAGCATGGCGAGACGCACTACGGCTTGCGGCAAGGGCGCGCCAACCCCGGTGGCGTGGGATCGCACCAGATTGAGTTGCAGCTGCCGCAGCTGGTCCAGATCGATCCGCACCTCTGCCAACGCACCAAATCCGGTGTTGATGCCGTAGTGCGCGTGACCATCGTTCAGGCTGGCGTCCACGACCCCGCGCGCATCGGCGATACGGCTCACCGCGGCAGGAGACAACGCGACCGTGGCCCGTTGCTGCGCGACCGCGAGACAGGCCGCCAGACTGAGCTGTTCACCGACCATTACAGCTGACATTTGGTGCGCCATGGCCGCCTCCCCAGGGGTGTTGAGCCCGGTTGATACCACCGGTTGATCAGGGATTCGACCCCCTATTTGCATGGGCGATGCTGTGCCCTACAGTGCGCCCTAAACGAGGAGACGCCGCCTATGACGACCGTTCAAATTCAGCGCCTGCACCCTGAGCGCGATGCCGATTTGCCGTTGCCGCGCTACATGACGCCAGGAGCGGCCGGTGCCGACGTCGTGGCAGCCAACGAGAGCCCGATCGTGCTGGGTCCGCTCGCCCGCGTCGCTGTCCCCACGGGCCTGGCCCTGGCGATTCCCGCTGGGTGGGAGGCGCAGGTGCGGCCGCGTTCGGGCAACGCACTGAAAAAGGGCCTCACCGTGGTCAACTCGCCCGGCACCATCGACAGCGACTACCGAGGCGAGGTGGGGGTACTCCTGGTCAACCTCAGTGACAAGCCGGTTCAGATCACCCGCGGCGATCGCATCTGCCAGCTGGTCTTCGCCCAGGCCCCCCAAGTCACCCTGACGGAAGTCGTCACGCTCGACGATACGAAACGGGGTGCCGGCGGGTTTGGCTCCACTGGGCTGTCGCAGTAGTCGTCCGTACAGTCGATTGGCGCCCAAAGCCCCGCAACATCGGCCTCACAGCGCGAAACCGACTTGCTCCCACCTCGCCCAGGTGATTTGCTACCGGTCACCCAAACCACCTGAACCTCCCTTGTCTGCCCATGCGCACGAATCCACCATCAGCGCGCCAACGCTTCTTCGGTTTGTGGCGTCAGCCCGTAAGCCATCCTGTCGCGCTTGGGTTCTTGGCCCTGTTCGGCACCGGCTGCGTCATGGCACTCACGAACACGACCCTGCGCAAGGCGCCGTTGTCCGTCGATGTCGGAGTCATGCTGGTGTCGGTCAGCGTCGTCATCGTCGCGACTCAATGGTGGCTGTACCTGCTGCTTGATCGCTTGGCCAAGTCGGGGACCTGGCGTGGTTTGATCGCCGCTGCGACGTCGCTGGCGATGGCCGCGCTGCTCAGAGTCGATGTATTGAGTCACCAGACCTTTGGTACTCACCTCAATCTGGCCCAGGTGCGCCAGATGGCAGAATCCGTGATCGCTGGTGAGGTGGCCGTGCCGATGGATTTGGCCGTCGGTTTGGGCGCGGCTACCGCGATCTGGTTTTTTGCCATCCCGCCGCTGCTCGCCATCTTCAGCCGCCGCGATGTGGTGCTGGAAGCGGGCCACGGTCCCAGGCGTGTCTATGTCGAACTGACGCTGCTCGCGCTCATGCTCGTCGCCCTGCGGGGGTTGGTCGTCGACAGCGCAGCGCCTGAAGTGAAGGCCGTACATAACGTGGTGCCATGGGAGCCGCCCATCCCAGCGCACGCCACCGCGCCCCTGGGCTGTGCCGCTGCAATTCTCAACCAGGACCTGTCCGACCGCACGGAACTCGCTCAGATGCAGGCCCTCAAAAAGCAGCAAAAAGCCCGAATTGCTGGGCTCCCCAAGCCAACGAGAACGCCGAATGTGCTGATGGTGCACGTCGAATCTCTCCGCGCCGACATGCTCAACGCAACCGATATGCCCAAGCTCTTTGCCCGCAGTCGGAGCTGCTACGTCGCCAAGCATCACTTCTCGTCGGGCAACTCATCGACCATCGGCATGTGGGGCTTCGTTAGCGGGCTCAACGCGATGTACCACCACGCCACGCGGGAGGCTGCGCTCAAACCGGTGCCGCTCGCCATCTTGGGCAAGCTCGGATACCAGCGAAAAGTCTGGTTTTCCAAGGATATTCGCGCATGGGACAAGACCTGGGCGCGGCTGTATCAGGGTCGCTCAGAGGGGTACTACCAAGCGAAACGGGGCGCACAACTCGCGCAGGAAAAGGAGCTGCTCAGCACGCTGGTCAAGCGAATGGCCGACTGGCCCAAGGCGCAAAAACGCTTCGACATGTTGGTGCTATACGCCAGTCATTACCCCTACTATCACCCGGAAGAAACGGCGCCCAATCAACCCGAAGTGGCGGAGGAATTCGGCTTGGAGTCAGGCTGGTCCGAGGAGCAGCGGCCGCACCGGGCCAAGATCTTCAATCGCTACAAGAACGCGGTTCGTTTCATCGACGACCAGCTCGCGGAGTTGTTCACAGGGCTGGAGCAGTCAGGTCGGCTTGGCAACACCATCGTCATGATCGCGGGCGACCACGGTGAAGAGTTCTGGGAGAAGGGGCGATTTGGCCATATTTACGGGCTCAACGACGAGCAGGTGGCCGTTCCGATGGTCATGTGTGCGCCGGGCAAACAGCCAAAATCGATGTACGAGGTCAGCAGCCACGCCGATCTGATGCCGACGGTCTTTGATTTTATGGGGCTCGGCAAAGCGACGGCCTGGGCGACCAACGGCAAGTCCCTGCTGACCTTCGACCCAGCGCGGGACTTCGCCATCATCGGCCACGGGCTCATGCACAAGCAGCACAACCATCGCTACGCCGTAGTCGGCAGCGGTCTGAAGGTGCATTTTGACAACGTCGGTCGCCTCAAGCCCCTGAGAATCACCGATCCCTACGACGAAGAGCTGGAGAGCATCCCAGACGACACGGTCGTCGCCCTGCTGCGAAAGGCTGCGGCATCGAAAGACCGGCTGGCGGCGTCCAAGACCAAAGCGACCGCGGCTTCGAATGGCCGACTTCAGGAGCTGACGACCCTTGCGGCCGCGTTCACCTCCCCCCCTGCGCAGCTTTGGTCGGGGCCTGTGTCGGAGCGCGGCGAGGCTTCCGCTGCGGAGCTGCGCAAGGTCCACTGGCGCTTGGTGACCTATGGCCCAGGCGGGAAGGAGCGGTCCCAGGTCAATGCCCGCTTCTTGAGCGAGGATGCCCTGGAAGCTGGCGGTCATCCGACGTGGCACAAGTGGCGCATCACCGGCGAGCAGCTGCTCATCTCCGATCGTCACGCGGCGCCGGTTGCGGTGTTGAGTCGGCACCCAAGACAGCAGCGTTTGGTGGGTCGCGCGCCGACAGGAGAACTGTTCGTGCTGACCCCGGGCAGTGTCGCTATCGAGTCGCAATTGAGCCCGGTTTTCTGGCCGAAAAGTCAGCTCTCAGCTTCGATTGGTGCAGGGGACCTCACCGCACAACCCTGGGGATATCGCTGGTTTTTGACCAATGACAACTACGGCGGCGGCCGCGAGGTGACCTTCTTGCCGAACGGCCGCATCGGCGAAGGCCAGACCAACAACTGGACCTCGTGGCAGCTCGACAAAGGCGCCCTCAAGATCATCGACCGGCTCGATCAGCTCGTGGTCAGGTTCGCCTACGACCCCGGCACGCGGCGTCTCGTCGGTCGTACGCGGCGGGGCGAGACCTACACGCTCAATGCGAAGTGGGATCGCAGCAAAGTGCCGCTGCCCGCCATCTTTTGGCCCGAGGGAACGCAAGCTACGGACCTCGACGTAACCACGCTCACCGCAAAGCCCTGGTCGTATAGCTATCACGTGCTCACTGGCAAGATGCTCGGCGAGCGGCAGATCACATTCGGCACCGATGGCTCAATTGCAGGCGGTAGGACCGCTTTCTGGCATAGCTGGCGACTGAATAAGGGCCGACTCATCCTCCACAACAAGAAGGGCGAGACGGTCTGCACGTTCTCGTTCGACAAGGCCGGAAAGCGCCTGGTGGGTTGGGGTAAGAGCGGCGATGTCCTGCTGCTAAAACGGCAGAAGATCGGTCAGTAGGCGGCCGCAAAGTCGTCATGAGCCCGCCGCTGTGATAACCGAGGCTGCGAGCGCACCGTCGCTGGGCCAACTTGCGAAGCGAGCGGGCGACAACGCGCGCTGTCCTTTCCTCAATCGGAGACTCACCCTCTCATGCTTTCAGCCATCACCTGGGACATTGACCCCACCGCCATCGATCTCGGCTTCTGGCAGATCCGTTGGTACGGCATCTGCTTTGCGGCAACCATCTACACCGGCTTTGCGATCTGGCGCAGCAACGCGCTGAAATACGGCAAAGATCCCGAATTTGCCGAACGATTTCTGTGGTACGGCGTGCTCGGCATCGTCCTGGGTGCGCGCTTGGGCCACTGCCTATTTTACGAACCCGAGCGCTACCTCGCCGACCCGATCTCCATCCTCTACTTCTGGAAAGGCGGCTTGGCGTCCCACGGCGCGACCCTGGGCCTGTTCTTTGTGGTCTGGTTATTTAGCCGAGCGACGACGACCCCCTATCTCCGCATCGCTGATTTCATGGCCTCCGCCATCGCGTTCTCTGTAGGTGGGGTCCGTCTGGGCAACTTCTTCAACTCGGAAGTCGTCGGCCGCGCTTGGGACGGCCCGTGGGCGGTCATCTTCAGCCGCTACGATCGGATGATGGGCATCAACCCGCCGATTGGCCGCCACCCCACAGCGCTGTACGAGGTCGCCATGGGCCTCATCACCTACTTCGTGTTGAAGGCGGTGGAGAAGAAAGACCTCCGCAACGCGGGCTCTGGCCTGCAGTTGGGTGTCTTCCTGGTGATGTACTTCTCGTTCCGCTTCCTGGTGGAGTTCTTCAAGGAATATCAGGTCGACAAGTTCATCTCGAAGGCCGAGGAGATCCGCCAAGGCGCCGAGGGATTCCAGCTGACCATGGGCCAGTACCTGTCCATCCTCCCCGTCTTGGCGGGCTTGGTGTTCATCTGGCGGGCCATGAGTCAGCCCAAGGACGCCCACGCCGGTCCGTCGCCGTGGAAGCCGCAGCCGATCGCCGCTCAGGTGGTCCCGACGACGACCAAGAGCAAGCGCAAGGGCAAGCGCAAGAAGTAGCGCGGCTGGCGCTATCCACCCGACAAATCAGGCCGAGAGCGCCGTTTGAGCTAGCTGTTGATGAGCCGCGGACCTACTTGGCGCCGCCTCTGAAGAACACCCGCGCGGCGGCGATGATCCACGCCATATCCTGAGCGCCCATGGTCTCGCCGGTGGAGTGCATGCCCCACATCGGCGCGCCGATATCGACAGTGCGCGCGGAGAGTTGCGCGGCGGTCAGCGGGCCGATGGTCGTGCCACAGCCCATATCCTGCCGACCGACAAAGGCCTGAACCGGCACATTGGCGGCTTCACAAATCGCCCGGAAAAACGCAGCCGTCTCCCCCACGGTGGCGTAGCGGTCGTTGGTGTTGGCCTTGATGACGACACCCTGGTTGATCAACGGCGCGTGCTGGCTGTCGTGCTTGTCCGTGTGATTGGGGTGCAGCGCGTGGGCCATGTCTCCCGAGACCACAAAGCTCCGCAGCAGGCTCTGTTCGAGGTCCCCCGCGGTCGTCTCAGGATGGTTGCGGGCGATGCGCAGCAGCACGTCTCTCAAGAAGCTCGACTGCGCCCCCGACGAGGTCGTTGAGCCGGTCTCTTCCGCGTCAAAGAAGGCGGCGACGCTGGTACGACTCGGCGCTGGATCGTCGGTCGTCGCTTCGATGAGCCCCGTCAACCCAGCGAAGACCATGGCGAGGTCGTCGTGACGCGGCCCCACGATGAGCGAGCCATCCACGCCCACCCGCTGCGGCCGTTGATGGACGACCAAGTGCAGATCGAACCCGTCGATTTGATCGAGCGGCATGCCCAGACGCAGCGACAGCGCCTTCATGGCCTCGTCCGGATCATCCCCACAGGCAAACACAGCGTTGAGCATGGTCTGGGCGTTGATCTCGCCTTCGTCGTTCTTCTTTCTGTCGAGGTGAATCGCCAGATCTGGAATCACCGCCAGCGGCTCATCGAGCCGAACGAGCGTGCGCGAGATCACCGGCTGGCCGTCGATGGGGTTGAAGATCGGATGGCCCGATGCGTCCCGCGCCACCTGAAACACACTGCCCGCGAGCGAGAGCGGCCGGTCGAGCCAACTGCGCCGAATGAGCCCGCCATGCAGCTGCGTGGTCAACTGAACCGTGCCCGCCTCGGTCGTCAGCGGATTGAGTCGCAGCCTTAAATCCGGGCTGTCAGTGTGAGCGCCCCACAGCGCAAAGCCTGTTTTTACGGGCGATCTCGAGCCCACAACGAAGGCGATGAGCGTCTTGCCGTCGGGGTGAACGACGTAGCACTTGTCGCCCTGAGCGACGTTGAGCGTCTCAAGCACCGAGATCTGCGAAAAGCCCGCTGACTTGAGCCGGTTTTCGCATTCGACCACGGCATGAAACGGCGTCACAGCGTCGCCGAGAAAGCGGATGTAGTGATCGGCTGGGTCTCTGGGCTCATCTGGAATCTGCAGGGTGTTCATCGTCGCTCCGACTAGGTGGGGACGCGAAGGGTGACCTATGTCGCGCCCATACAAAAGGTTGGTTAGCAGCGTGCGGCGCCTGTGCTAAACCCAGCAGCCTGGAGGTTCATCGATGCTCGCAGTGCTCTCGCCCGCAAAAAAACTCAATCTACAGCCCGCTCCCGCGGATATCCCGTGGACGCAACCCGCGTTATGGCGCGAGTCTGAGCGGATGATGACCAAGGCAAAAAACCTCAGTCGCACCAAGTTGCGCAAGCTGATGAACATCTCGGCGGACCTCGCTGAGCTCAACTGGCAGCGCCACAATCAGTTCGAAAAGCCGTTCACTCCGGCCAACGCCAAACAAGCGGCGCTGTGCTTCAACGGCGATGTGTACTGGGGGCTCGATCCCAGCACGATTACGGCCGAGCAGTGGCAGTGGGCGCAGGGCAATCTGGCGATTTTGTCGGGAATGTTCGGTATTTTGCGGCCACTCGACTTGATCCAGGCGTACCGCTTGGAGATGGGGACCCTGATTCCGAGTCGCCGCGGCAAGAACCTGTACGACTACTGGGGCGAGAGCGTCACCATGCAGATCAATGAGACGACCAAGGACCACGCCGACCGTACGCTAGTGAACATCGCCAGCGGCGAGTACAGCCGTGTCATCCGCCCCAAGAAGCTCGCTGGTGGGATGATCACCATCGCATTCAAAGAGTTGCGCCCCGATGGGCCCAAGATGATCGGCGTGGTGGCCAAGCGCAGTCGCGGTAAATTCGCCCGTTGGATGGCGACCGAACAGGTGGAGACGCGGGAGCAACTCAAGGCGTTCTGTGTGGACGACTATGCGTTTGACCCAGGGCTATCCGATGATGCGGTGTGGACATTTTCCAGGGTCGATGTCGCTGGGCGTATGCAGGCCGAGTTTCAAGCGCGAAAGCTGCGAGATGCGTCCGCGTGAACGACAGCGGGTTGGCTGACCTGCGAAGCGAGTTGTGTGCGGTCATCTTGAGAGGGACAACCAATGGCGAAGTTTCTAAGTCTTGTAGTGGTGGCTGCCCTGGCACTTTCTTGTGGTGAATCGGACGGGCCTGAGGCGACCGGTGCGACCGACGTGGCCGTAGATAGCGCCGCGGACAGCGCCGTAGTCGACGCAGGTGCAGCCACAGGCCCGACCTGGCACGGCGAGATCAGCGCGGTGATCCAAAATCGTTGCGGATCGTGTCACCGCGAGGGCGGGATCGGGCCGTTTCGCCTCGATCGTCCGGAGGATTGGGAGGTCATGGGCCAGCCGTCACTGTCGGCGATGGAAGCGGGCACGATGCCGCCTTGGCCGGCCGATCCGACGTGCGGAAAATTCTTGCATCGCGGCGACATGCCCAAGGCCGAAATCGCCCAGGTCAAGACGTGGCTCGACAACGAGCGGCCCATCGGAAAAGCCCAGGAATCCGGCAAAAAAGCGGCTAAACCTGTAGAGATCACGCCGACCCACAAGCTGCCGATGCCGGGACCCTTCACGCCGCCCAAGGGAACGCTGGACACCTACCGTTGCTTCCTACTGCCGCTCGATACCAGCGTCGATCGCTTTCTGAAGGCCTCGCAGGTGGTACCGGGCTCCGACAAGCTGGTGCATCACGTGCTGGTCTACAGCCTGGAGGGCGACCACATCACCAAGGCGGAGGCCGCGGATAAGAAAGAGTCCGAGCTGGGCTACACCTGCTTCGGCGGCCCCCTGCCCAACACCGGCGGCGGTGGCCTGCTCGACTTTACCAGCGGCTTTCCCAACCAGCTGGCCGCTTGGGTGCCGGGCCTACAGCCGCGTGTCTTTCCAGACGATTACGCCATTCGCATCAAGAAGGGCAGTCGGGTGGTCATGCAGGTGCACTACAACGTCGCCGCCGGGGAAACCGAGCCCGACCAGACACGCCTCGATCTCGTGCTGACGGAGACGCCGCCCAAGCGCTTGGTGGTGACGCGGCCCTTGATTATTCGGAACCTCGACATCCAGCCGGGCGACAAGAGCGCGCCGCACGAGCAGACCTTTCGTTACTACGGCGAGGGTGAGGTGCGCGTTCACTCGTTGACCCCGCACATGCACCTACTCGGCAGCAGCTTTGAGTCCAAGATCCACCGGGCTGGGGGCGACTCCGAGTGCGCGGTGCGGGTTCCCAAGTGGGACTTCGGTTGGCAGCAGGGCTATGGCCGCCCGATCGACGATCCGATCGTGCTCAAGAGCGGTGACGGGCTGTCGCTGCGCTGCGTCTACGACAACTCGGCGGCCAACCAACCGCTCGTCGGTGGCAAGCAGCAAACCCCGAAGAAGGTCACGTGGGGAGACGGCAGCCTCGACGAGATGTGTCTGCTCTACCTCGACATGTCCATGCCGTACGAGCCGGGGCTCGCAGCTGGCGCGCCGCCGTGCCAGGGCATCGATACGTGCCAAAAGACCTGCGACAAGAGCAGCCCGACGTCCTGTGTGTACGGCTGCCAGAGCACCGAGCCCGTCTGCGGGACCTGCGTCATCGGCAAGCTCATCTCTTGCGCCGGAATCAACTGTGCCGCCCCCATGCTCAGCGCGCAGAACTGCCTGACCAACTGCCTCATCGGTTCGCTCATGCTCGAAGCCAACGCGCAGACCTGTTTGGAGACCCAGTGCAAGACCAAGTGGGAAAAGGTGCAGGCATGCCTCGACCCGAAGATTGCGAAGGGCGAGTGCAACAAGCAGCTGAAGGCCTGCGGCGTAGGGTTCTAGGGCGATGGTCAGCCAGCCCAAGCCAATTTCGCCGGCCCAAGTCGTCGCAGCCGCCCTGTTGGTCGCTGGTGTCTTGGCGCTCTTCCATGGCTTTGGGCCTGATCCACAGGCTGCCGCCGATGCCGCGCTGGCCCGCAAGGTTGCCAAGAGCACCCACCGGGGGCTGGTCACGGATGGGGCGGGACTGTGCCCGCAGACGCGCGCCGCCGCCCTGGCGAAACGGGTAAAACCTACCGATAAAACTGGGGCCAAAGCGCCAAATCAGCTTCAATCTCAGCCGCAATCTTGGCGGTGTGTCGAGTTGGACGGCCGCCTCCTGCTGCAGCTGACAGACCCCAAAAAGACCGATGAGAAGCTGCCGTCGGTCAAGATCCCTGGCGCCCAGTCCCTGGTGGGGCCGCTGGCTGCTGTTGCCCTGGTGCTCACCCTCCGCCATGCCGCACTTGGCCTGTTCTTGGCGGTCGTACTCGGCGCCGTTGCGAGTTTTGGCCCGTTGCAAGGCGTGAAGATCGCAGCAATTGATGTGTTCTGGCCGACGTTGACTGACGGAGACAACCTCCTGATCTTGGCATTCACCGGCACGATGCTCGGCATGGTCCACGTAGCGATGGCCACCGGGGGATTTGGTGACCTCGCCTGGCGCATTGCCAAGAGAGCGGGCGGCGATCCAGCTGGGGCCCGGCGCCGTACCAGGTTGGCGGCCTGGCTGCTGGGCTTGGCCATCTTCTTCGATGACTACGCCAACTCGCTCGTCGTCGGCAGCAGCGTGCGCCCGCTGGCCGACAAGACCGGCGTCAGCCGCGCTAAGCTCGCCTACCTGGTGGACGCGACCTCAGCCGCCGTTGCTGGCATCGCCATCGTGTCGACCTGGGTCGGATTCGAGGTGGGCCTGCTCGACGACCAGATCGCCCGTTTTTCCGGTATCGCAGACGCAGGGTACGGCGTCTTTCTCGCCGCGATTCCCTTTCGATTTTACTGCATCCTCACCGTGTTTTTCGCCGGGGTCATCGCCTGGACAGGTCGGGATTACGGCCCGATGAAGGCCGAACAAGCCCGCGCACAAGCGACCACAGAAGAGCTCACTGCGCCGACCGGCCGCGCCCACTGGCTCGACGCGATGGGCCCTGTTCTCGTGGTGCTGTTGACGGTGATCGGATTGGATCTCTGGTATGGCCGCGCCAACCCGGGCGACCTGCTGACGCGCTTCATCGCTGGCGCCGACGCCGCCGGGCTCAAGGTGCTGGCCATCGCTGGTGTCGCTGGCTCAGTCGCCGCCATGGGTGGCGCCATCGTTCGTGGCCTGCTCACCCCGACCGCAGCGCTGGGCGCATGGCTCGCGGGCATCCGCGCCATGGCTCCCGTGCTCGCCATCTTGGTCTGCGCCATGGCCATGCGGGTCGTTTGTGATCAAGCGGGCACGCCGAGCTATCTCGCGGCGCTGCTCGGCGGCGTGACCGGCCCGTGGGTGCCCCTGCTGAGCTTCTTTGTGGCTGCGCTGGTCGCGTTCATGACCGGGTCGAGCTGGGCGACCATGGGCATTCTGCTGCCGATCGTCGTGCCACTAGCCGCTACCGATCCCGGCCCTGCCGCCGTGTGGCTGCTTGCATCGACCGCTGCCGTGCTGGACGGCGCTATCTTTGGCGACCACTGCTCGCCCATCTCCGACACGACGGTCATGAGTTCAGCGGCGTCCGGCTGCCCCCACGACGTGCACGTGTGGACCCAGCTGCCCTACGCACTGACCGTCATGGCCGCCGCTGCAATCTTTGGCTATGTAGGCACCGCGCACGCCGGACTGTCGGCGTGGGCCGCCCTCGGCCTCGCCGCTGTGACGCTGGTGATCTTCGTGACAATGGTCGGGCGCCACGCACAGCCGACAGCGCAGCACGAGTCAGCAAAGGCCGAGTGAGCCCAGACTGAGTCAGCCCAGACGGTAGATAGCAAAGACGGTAGATAGCAAAGACGGCAGACAGCAAAGATGGCAGATAGCAAAGACGGCAGATAGCTAGCAACCCTGGGCGAATTCGCCCAAGGACCGTCACTGCAGCCCAGAAAATCAGGCTTTCTGTACGATGAGGAAGCTATCCCTTCGATGCGCTCGGCTTGGGAGCGGCACGGGTCGCCTTCGACTTGGGCTGAAACCGGGCCGGGATGCGCCCGCCAAAGGCTGGATCGTAGCGTTTGTGAAAGGCTTGGTATTGGCCCCGGGTCTTCTTCACCTGCGCACGAAGGAGCCGCAGCGTATTGAGGGGGATCTTCTTTGATGCCGAGCGCACGAGCCACGTCGGCAGCCACCCGCCCGGATCGCTGTAGACCTGGTAGACCACACGAATACGCTTGGGCCCCAGCACGGTGAACTTAAATGACCCGTACATCTGCTTGACCCGCACGATGCCGGATTTTGGCCCGACGACCCCGGATACGAGCCGAAATCGACTGGTCGCCTTCTGGGCCTTGCCGCTGAGTCTGGTGTTGGCGCGAAAGACCAAGTCGCGGTCGCTGGCCGGCCAAGGGGCATGGATGCGGTGGTAGAGCAGGCGGTCGAATTCATCGTACCGTTTGAGTACGCGCATCACCGTGCAGCTCGCCTGCCACTGACAGTGTCGCGGGGTGTCGTCCAAGATGGCGAGCATCTCGAACATCGTAGCGTGAAAGACAGCGACGCCGCGGAACTCTGGAAAGGCCTGGCCGGGGATGTCCCGCGCGCTGACCGTCACGCCGTCCTCGCTGGCGATATGCCGCCACTTGCCACGATCGGCGGCCTCAGAGGCGGTGGTGTACAGGAGCACAGCGACGAGCGCCAAAGCTGGAAACAAACGCATGCGTCCTCGAAATGACCGGTGTGCGACGATGCTCGCGGCGGATGGATGGGGGTCGGGAACCTAGCAGCGCCGCCCGATGGCGACCAGACAAATTGCTGGTGGCGCGATGCAACCATTACAAATCCGTCGATTTTTCCCAACCCGAGCCAAGCCTACCGCCTCGAAACGAGCGATCGCCGAGGCACGCGGAACGCCATCTGTGACCCAAAATGAGGGCCTGCGAGACAGTTCATCGATCTGGGCCAGCAGAACTGCGCGCCGAGGCCCTTGGGCAGCTGTTCGGGCAAGCCTCCGACGTCATCCGATCTGTCGGGGGCAAACCCATGCGTTTCCGGCGTCGTTGCACTAGGGTTGGGAGCCTTGTGCTGCTATGGTGGCCAACCTCCAAAGACTCGCCGCTTTCCCGACCGGATGCCATGGCCCGACGCCCCCCGAGACGCCCTCCGCCCGACAGCGCTCCCGATACCGATGAAACGGTGCAGGATCGCTATCGATCGGCCAGCGGCCAGTTCCGAACACGCGACTTTCGCAAGCCGCAGCTGTCGGCGGAGGTCGGCGCCCCACTCAACGATGAACAGCGCCGCCGCGGCTCGGGCGCCCGCGCCTCAGCGACCCGGGCCTCGGGGATTCGCAAGCCGGATCTGTCGGGCCCCCGCGCGATCCAAAATGAAGAGGTCGTCAGCTCCGACCCAAACCACGAAGTGCCCCCCCGGCCAGCGACGCCGCGCCCCTCGACGGCGGCCAACGCGGCGCTGGCAGATGCGCCTACCGTAGCGACTCCGGCCAAGCCTACGTTCCTGCGACCAGACGGGGCGCTGCCATGGCCCGCACTGGCCACCGCAGCGCTGCTGCTGCTCTTCGGCACGCTGCTCCTGCCGCTGCACGACGGCGGACCGATGCTGTGGCAAGGGCTCTCTGGGACGCCTGCGGCCCCCTGGGCACTGGGCGCGCAGATCGCTCTTGGACTGGTCGGTGGATGCGGCCTGCTCTTCATCCTCGCCTACGGCCAGGGCGCGCTCAGCCGCGGCGACTCCAACCTGCCGGACGCGGCGCTGCTCGGTTGCGGGCTCCTAGCCACGGCCTATTTGGTCTTTCGATCGGCCGCCGCCCCCGGTGTGGTGGAACACAGCATGGCGCCCCTGCGGAGCGCGCTTGGTGGCATCCCCGACACGCTCTGGTGGGGAGTCGCCGCCGGCGGCCTCCTGTCGATCTCCGAGCGTCAGGACCAGCGCCATGCGCGCGGAACGGCCGTATTTGCGGTGCTTGCGCTCATTTTGAACTATTGGACGCCGATCGGCTTCGTTGGCGAGAGCCGTCTCCCCCTGATGGCTGCCCTAGCGAGTCTGGGCAATGTCGCTCCGGCCACAGGTGAGCTGCTGACCTATCCGTGGATGGCGTCGCCGCTGGTCGCGATCGTCAGCGCGCTGCTGCCCGTCGGTCTATTGGTAGCGCTGGCCGTGCGTGTGTCACCCAACGTGCTCAAGGCCCTCGGGGTCAGTTGCTTGGTGTGGGCCGCCGGCAGCGCGGTGCTCGTCAGCTCAGCGACCAACCTTCCGACCATCGGCGGCACCGCGCTCGCGAACGGCGCAACCGCCCTGCTCATCGCGGCTTGCATGGGCATCACCTTCAAGCAGCTGTCCCGCAAGTGGGATGACGAAGCCCTCATGACCATCGAGTGGGTGTGGGTCGTCGCTGTGATGGCTGTCTGGCTCCTCGCCAAGCTCAACGGCATGCGCTATTCGGCGACCGACGAAGGCATCTACTTCTACGCTGCCAAGGCCTGGGCCGATGGCCTGTGGCCCTACTACGACTTCTTCTTCTCGCACCCGCCGTTGCACATCGCCCTTCCCGCGATCGCGTTTGCGTTCACCGGCTTTTCCTTCCTCACAGCCAAGGCGATGAGCGCGCTCGCCATCGCCATTGCAGCCATTTTTGTGTGGCGCATTGGCAGGCGGACCTTGGACCCCGTCAGCGGCGTCCTCGCGATGGGCCTGTTCCTCTTCGCCGCCGAAGTGATGAAGTCGTCCACCAACCTCACCGGCATCAACCTCACCACCATGTGGGCGGTCATCGGTTTGTGGGCGGCGCTGAAACAACGCGGCTTTCTGGCGGGGGCCATGTTCGGCGCGGCGGCAGCCACTGGTTTTTACGCCGTCGGCTACTTCCTCGCCATCACCGTACTCGCGCTATTTGCCCCAAATATCGGGTACGACAAGCGCGCGCCGATCCTGGACCGGGTCATGAGCCAATCGGCCGTACAGTTGCTGCTGGGATTTGCCCTGGTCTTCGGTGCGACCAACCTCATCTTCTATCTGCTGGCTGGCGAGACCTACATCGACGGGGTGTACCGCTACCACTTCCTCAAGCGCGCCAAACTCGCTGGATTCACGCCGCTGGATCAGGGCCTGCACGCCATTCCGAGCAACCTCATGCTGATGCTCGGTGGGCGAGATTTCCGGGTCTCGCTGTACTACCACGGCGCCCATTACGTCCTGGCCTTTCTCGCGCCAGCCGTCGTCGCCATGACGATCGTTGTCAGGCGCAACGCAAAGCGGCTCCAGCCCCAAAGCGTCGTCATCCCGACTGGTTTGCCCAGCCATCTCGCCGACCGATCCAGCTGGGCGATGATGTGGGATCCGCGGCTCTGGTGGATTCATCGCAACTCAGGTGGCGGCATTTTGCTGCTCACCGCGCTGTCGTGGGCCCTGCTGACCGAGTTCGCTCAGTTCAAGGAGCGCTTCGACTTCTATTACACGCTGCTTTTGCCGCCGATTAGCTTGCTCGCAGCAGCTTGGCTGCATGGTTTGGTCCGTCTCGGCCGCGTAGTCGCGGGCTGTGGTTCCTCGTGGAATCGTCCGAAGGAAGGGCCTGAGTCCAAAGGTCTGCATCGCTTGGCGCCCCGCTGGGCTCCTGCGCTGCTCGCGGGCTGTATCGGGCTGACGCTGCTCTGGGTTCCCGTCAATATGTGGGCCAATCGCACCGCGTTTCCAAGTGAAGTCACAGCTCGGCGAGGCTCCAAGGGTGCAGGCGAAATCCTGAATTTCTCGTGGACCGACACCCCCGGGCCGAGTGCCGCATCCGAGCTCACCCGGGCGTTGCTCTGGAAGGGTCATCGCGTGCGCGGCAACCTCGAAGCGGGCATGCATCACTATCTGTGGAGCAAGAAGCGTTGGTTTTCGACGGCGGAGGACATCGCCAAGTACATCCGCGAGCACTCCCATCACGATGAGACGGTCACGGGTTCCAGCACCCACGCCCCGATGGTCGCCCTGCTAGCCGGTCGCCGAATGGCCGGGGACCACGTCGACACCAACTCCAAGACCTTCAAGACCGGTGTCGTGTCCCGTCAGGATTTCTGGACCAAGGCCTGCAAGGATCGGGTGAAGTTCATCGTCGCTGGGCCGCGCTCCTACTTCTCGCCGCGCTCGATGCCGCGCCGTCCTACAGTGACGAAGCACTTTCGTCTCGTACGGGAGTTCCAAGACAGCCATCTCAAGCACTGGCGCCCGGTGACGCTGCAGCTCTGGGAGCGTCGCCGCAACACGGAGAGCCACATCTGCACCTATGAAGGCCCGCAGCCTCCGCTGAAGAGACGGCGAGGGAGACGGCGAGGACGGCGCAAACGATGAGTTCGGCGGCCGACACGTCGCCGGTTGCGCGCTCCATGGCCGAGCTGTCTGCGCGCTGCGGGGCTGAGAACTGGGCACTTGCAGGTGAATTTGCGCTCAGAAAACTCGGCCTCGATGTGCCGATCACACAGCTCCATGTCATCGCCGAGACCCCGCTGCCAATCGGGGAGAGTGTGCAGACCCACGAGGGCCAGCGATGGACGCCAGACGGCGGCGTGCCCATCATCTGGTCCACGCCCACGCCACATTTCGCGCCGCTGTGGCACGAGGCGGTAGCGTCGGCGACTGGATCGCCCCCATGTGTGTCTGGGCCTATCGTTTTGGCCCTGCTCATGGCTGCGCGCGCTCAATCCGAGCTCATCATCGCCCTGCTCGCCCAAGGCGCGGTCGCGATCGACGAGGCACGGTCGACCGTTCATCGGACCCTAGGGCCGCTGGCGCTCGATCTGCTGACGGACATGATTGCGGAAGCCGAGTGGCAGGCCATGCGCAGTCGGTACGACAACGGTAGCGACCTTCACTGACGAAGGTCACCGGCTACCTAACTGACGACGATCACCGGCAGACTACTTGCAGGTTGCGACAAATACGGGCTGCGTGCGGGAGGTCTTGCACTCTTTGTCGGCGCAACGAAGGGCGACGCCATTGAGCGCTTCAAGCAGACGCTTGTAGGGCGCATCCGAATCGACCGCGACCACGATAGAGGTCTGCTGGCTATCGGCCCATTTCTCGAGACGATCACCCTCGCCGTGGGGAGCGGCGCTCTGGGGGCTGCGCAGGGTGCCATCGGCGCCCAACTTGCCAGCGTGCACCTGCTTGCCGTCGTGGTAGATCGCCGGGGTGAAGCCCTTGGCCTCCAACTTGTCGCGGCCCACGACGGCCCATGCAGCACAGGACTTGGCCTTGCCCTTGGCGCCTGGCGCTTTGAGCTTGAAGGGGATGGTCTTGTCTGCTGCGAGCAAGGTGATGGTGAACGCAGCCCGCTGGTTGCTCCCATCACTCCGACGACGCCCGACGAGCAACACGGTCGGCCACTCCTTGGCGTGCTCACCGATGATGGACGACTTGAGCAGCGGCTCGATGAACGTCAGCGCCACGTCCGGATCGGGAACGAGCAACATGTTGCTCTGATTGTAGTTCGAGACCGTCGACTTCCGGGTGTCGTCCATCAGCTGGCTGACACGGGTCTGCAGGTCGGTGTCGGGCTTGGTCCAGTCGGCCTTCCAAGGCGGTTCACCCTGCCCTGGCTTGCGCAGCGCGATCCCCATGAGACCGATGCCGCGGCTGGTCACGAACAGGGCCGCGTTTCCGCTGACCGGCGCTGCCACCGTGGAGCGAATACCGGGCAATTTCGGGAACTCCTCCCACTTCGGTACGGCCTTGATGCGGGCCTGGTACCACGGGATGAGACGATCGACGAAGGTGTTGTAGCCGCTTTGCGGATAGGTCTTTTTGAAGGCCTCGAGCTGGCCGATGATCTTCTCGTAGTACGGCTTCATGACCTGGAAAGGCCGCAGCTCCATGGGAATCTCTTTGCAGTAGTCGCCCAGTTTGGTGTTGCACAGGACGTTGGTTTCCTCCTGAAACAGCGAAGTCTTCGGCTTAAAGTCGAAAACCAGATTGCGGTACATCGAAAAATAGGTGACCCGATCGTCCCTGGGACCGCGCCCCTCGGCGAACAGATCATGCCAACGAGCCGAGGCGCCGACGTGGAAGAAGATCAGCTCAAATGCGAGGTCTTCCTCCCACTTGGTGCCCTTGCTCGCCCGGAACGCCAGCTTGGCGTCGCGCCAGTAGTCTTTCGGCGACATCTTTTCGTTGAAGTAGAACTTCTTCTGGGCGCCCATCCAGGTCGCGAGCGTATCTGCGACGCCGGCGACTTTGGTGCCGCGGGCGATCACGCCGACCTTCTTGAACTCGGTGCGCGAGACGGTACCCGCGACCTTGCCCATCCACTCCAGATAGGGGTGGCCGCTGTCGCCCTCGGGCTTGTCACTCTTCGGCAGGTTGCTGAGCAGGCGCTTGCGACGGCCGGCCATGATCTCTTCGAGCTTCGCGATGCCCTTCTCGGCGCGAATATCCTTCTTCTTCTTCTTTTGCTTTGGACCGCAGCCAACCATCGGAACGAAGGTCAAGGCCAGCAATAGGACGAGCGCGCGTTTCATCTGATAACTCCGATACAAAGCCGATACAAAGCGGGGAGCGGAACCTAGCAGGGGGCAAGATCACCGGCAAGCAAGGGCGCGCTGTTCAGGGGGAAGGACTTGCCCCTGTCGCCCGGCGCAGAACGCGGAGATTGTGCCGCGGCGGCTTGCAGGTCGGGCACCGCGCCACGGCGCGCTGAAACGAGCGTAGCGCCGACGCGAGCTTGCCTGCGCGAACTGCGATGACGCCTTCAGCGAACGCCAAGGTCCACACATCGATTCCGAGGAGCGCTCCAGCCCCGCGCAGTACGCCCTCAGCCAGCTCCAGCTCGCCGGACGACATCGCGGCGGCCACCTGCACTTGTACGGCGAGGGCGGCCTTCGGATCGGCACGAATGGCACGGGCGGAGCGCGCAATCGCGCGATGGTGCTTGCCCTGACGCCATTGAACCCAGGCCATCAAGGCCAACGCGCGTGGATCATCCCGGCCCCGCACAAGTCGAGCGACACGGGCAGGCTCGTTGAGTGCAAAGGCGATTTCGGCACTCAATGCCCGAACATCAGGTCCCCGCTTCGACTTCATCCGGGCGGCGATCCGTCGCGCCTTTCGAGGTTGCTGCAAACCGAGATGCATGCGCGCGAGATCGATGGCGAGCGGCCCGGGCGACTCCTTGCAATCACCCAACAAGACTCGGGCGGCTTCCGATGCAGCAGCGAACTTCTTCCCCCGCGCGGACGCGCGGACACGGAGCCGGAGCCAACTGATCTTTGCAGGCCCGCAGACCGGGATGAGACCCTTGCCGGCAATTGGCTGGGACTTGGCAATCGCCTGCTGTCTGGCCGCTGCCGCCACCTTCCAGGCCTCATGAAAGGGCTTGTCCGCTTTGGCGACGGAAACCTCACCGATTAGACCTAGGCGCTTGTTCGCGCCCGCCACATCACCCTTGGCCAGCGCCCACCCAACGGCAAAGAGATGCACGTGAACATTGTGACGATGCTCGGCGCTGAGCTCCTTGAGGGCCTTGTCGACGTTGGCCGCTTCGTCTGGTTGGCGAGCGAGGATGCGTAGGCGGTTGAGCTCTGCGCCGACCAGCGCGCCATTGCGTTTGAATGCCCATTGATAGCGCTTGGCAGCCCGCGCGTAGTCGCCAGCTTTCTCTGCCTTTTCACCGTCATGAAAGGCCCGCACCGCCTTCGATGTGGTGCAACCGCTGAGCCCAACGAGGCCCATGGTTATCAGCCCCGCAAGCACAACACGCATCAGGAGGCGCCGTGATGTTGCAGTGGGCGTATGCGTTTGCGGCCCAATAAGCCGGAACGCAGCTTTTTCCTTGTATTGCCGACGTTTGAGACGAGGAGCCGCTGCCGGTGCGGGCTGCCCGACCCTTGGCCATGACCCGGGCTCATCCAAAAATGCGACGACCGCCCTCGCAAGAAGGCGGCCGCCACATCGATTGCTTCGGGTCAGCACGACTAGCTCGCGCCAGCCACCGAAAGCCGTGCCTCGGCGAGTGCGACAGCGTGGCGTTTGACCTTCCACGCTTCGGAGCCGACAGCCTCTTTGCTGCCGTCGAGTTCGCCCTTGGCCGCTGCGAGGTCCGCACGTGCCGCTTCGACGTCGATCTCATCAGGCGTCTGGGCGCGCTCGGTGACGATAATCACCTTGGCACCGCGCTGACTGACCTGTAGGTAGCCTTGGTCGACCAGGAAGGTCGTCGGCTCTCCGTGGGCTTCGGTCTGCACATGGCAGCCGCCCGTCCCGAGCGCCGTCATCATGTCGCGGTGACCAGGCAAAATGCCCACTTCACCCGAAGCGGTCGCCGCACGAATTGCGACGGCCTCTCCGCTGTACTTCTCGCCCGCGGGCGTGACGATCTCTACCTGCATTGAAATGACCTCTCAGCTATCCGAATCCTCGTAACCGCGGCGCGACTAGAGGTTCTTCGCCTTCTCGATAGCCTCTTCGATGGTACCGACCATGTAGAAGGCGTCCTCGGGCAGGTGGTCAAACTCGCCGTCGGCGATCTGCTTGAAGCCCTTGATGGTGTCGGACAGCTTCACGTACTTGCCGGGGAAACCGGTGAAGATCTCGGCGACGTGGAAGGGCTGGCTGAGGAACTTCTGGATACGACGAGCGCGAGCAACGGTCTGCTTCTGCTCTTCGCTCAGCTCTTCCATGCCCAAAATGGCGATGATGTCCTGCAGATCCTTGTACTCCTGCAAGATGCCCTGCACCTGACGCGCGACGGCGTAGTGCTCTTCACCGACGACGGTCGGGTCGAGGATGCGGCTGTTGGAGTCGAGCGGATCGACGGCCGGGTAAATACCCATCTCGGCGATGGAACGGTTGAGCACGGTCGTTGCATCCAAGTGGGCAAACGTCGTGGCCGGCGCGGGGTCGGTCAAGTCATCGGCGGGCACGTAGACGGCCTGCACACTGGTCACCGAACCCTTGTTGGTCGACGTAATACGCTCCTGCATGGCGCCCATCTCGGTGGCCAGCGTCGGCTGGTAGCCCACAGCGGAGGGGATACGACCGAGCAGCGCCGAAACCTCGGAACCTGCCTGCGTGAAGCGGAAGATGTTGTCGACGAAGAACAGCACGTCCTGGTTCTTCTCGTCGCGGAAGTACTCAGCGACGGTCAGGGCGCTCAAAGCGACGCGGGCGCGAGCTCCGGGCGGCTCGTTCATCTGGCCGTAGACTAGGGCGGTCTTTTCGATCACGCCCGACTCAGTCATCTCGTGAAAGAGGTCGTTGCCCTCACGGGTACGCTCGCCAACACCACCAAACACGGAAACACCACCGTGCTCACGCGCGAGGTTGGCGATCAGCTCCATGATGATGACGGTCTTGCCAACGCCAGCACCACCGAAAAGGCCGATTTTTCCGCCTTTCTGGTAGGGAGCGAGCAGGTCGATGACCTTAATGCCCGTCTCGAAGGACTCAACCTCAGTCGACAGATCAGCGTACTTCGGCGGCTCACGGTGAATGGGCCAGTACTCGGCGGCATCGACCTCGCCAGCCTCGTCGACTGGCTCACCGACGACGTTGAGGATACGACCGAGCACGCCCTGACCAACCGGCACCTTGATGGGGCCGTCGGTGATGAGCACGTCCTGGTCGCGGCTGAGGCCGTCGGTCGTGTCCATCGCGATGCAACGAACCGTTCTCTCGCCGACGTGCTGCGAGACCTCGATGACGAGGTTCCACTCACTGTCGTTGATCGCGGTGTTCGACACCTTGAGCGCGGTGTTGATGGCCGGCAACTCGCCGTCCGGGAAGACAACGTCCACGACCGGGCCGATGATCTGGCTGATGCGTCCGTACGCCATGACTCACTCTCCTGTGCGCTTGATTGCGCAGCGGCGGGAACTTCGCCCGCACTTCGTTTCAATCACCGAGCTCAACCCTTGAGCGACTCCGCACCGGAGACGATCTCCGTGAGCTCGGTGGTAATGGCCGCCTGGCGGGCCCGGTTGTACTGCAACGTCAGCTTCTTGATGAGGTCGCCAGCGTTGGTCGTCGCGTTTTCCATCGCCGTCATCCGCGCGCCCATCTCAGAGGCAACAGACTCAAACAGACAACGCATGACTTGAACGTCCACGTGCCGCGGTAGCAGCGCGTCGAGCACTTCGCCCTGGGAGGGCTCAAAGAGCGTGTCCGAGGATGGCGGTGCCAGGACTGAATCGTCGACGTCGTGGTCCTGTGGGTGAACCGGCAGCAGGCGCTCCAGCTTCACGTCCTGCTGAATCGCGGACTTGAACTGGTTATACGCCACGAACACCTCGTCGAACTGACCGTCGACATACGCAGCGACGAGATCACGACCGATACGGCCGGCATCGTCCCACTGCACGTCGGGCAGCACGTCCGTGTGGATCTTGCCGATGTTCACATCGCGACGCTTGAAGTAGTCACGACCCTTCTTGCCGACGATGTGCAGCTCGACGTGGTCACGGCTGTCGGCGTGATCGGTCACCCAGGCAGCCGTGGCCTTGCAGACGTTGGCGTTAAATGCACCGGCCAGACCACGGTCTGACGTCAGCACCAGCACCAATGTGCGCTTGGGCTCCCGGTCGGCGAGCAGCGGATGGGCATCCGCATCCTGACCGACGGCCAGCTCGGCGATCATGTCGCCGATGCGGTACGCGTACGGGCGCATCTGAACGATGTTTTCCTGGGCACGCCGCAACTTTGCTGCAGCGACCAACTTCATCGCACGGGTGATCTTCCGTGTGTTCGTCACGGAGCCGATGCGTGTGCGCAGGGACTTCAATGAAGGCATGAGACGCTCCCACTTCCCGGGTACGGCAAGAAGCCGATTCGGGGTGGATCAGTGGACAAATCAGGCCTGGAAGAGGCTCTTGAACTCTTCGAGGGCGCTGACCAGCTTCTGACGGAGCGGGTCCGACTCCTTCTTCAGGGCCGACTGGGTCACGCCAGCTTCGAGCTCCGCGAGGAAGTCCGACTTCTGGCTGCTGAGCCAAGCGAAGAGCTCGGTCTCGTAACGGCCGAGAACGGCCGGCGTGAGGTGGTCGAGGAAGCCTTCCTTGGCGGTCGCAGCGAAGATCAAGATGACCTGACGCGACACGTGCAGCGGCTGGTACTGACCCTGCTTGAGCAGGTCCACCAGACGCGCACCACGGTCGAGCTGACGACGGGTCGCCGGGTCGAGATCCGAGGCGAACTGCGAGAACGCTTCGAGCTCGCGGTAGGCAGCGAGGGACAGACGCAGCGGACCCGCCACACCCTTCATCGCCTTGACCTGAGCAGCGCCACCGACGCGGCTCACCGAGAGACCCACGTTGATGGCCGGGCGAACACCCTTATTGAAGAGGTCGCTCTCCAAGTAGATCTGACCGTCGGTGATCGAAATCACGTTGGTCGGAACGTACGCCGACACATCGCCAGCCTGGGTCTCAATGATCGGCAGCGCAGTCAGCGAACCACCACCCAGATCATCCGACAGCTTCGAGGCACGCTCGAGCAGACGGCTGTGGAGGTAGAAGACGTCGCCCGGGTAGGCCTCACGGCCCGGAGGACGACGAAGCAGCAGCGACATCTGACGGTAGGCCACGGCCTGCTTGGACAGATCATCGTAGACGATGAGGGCGTGACCGCCGTTGTCACGGAAGTACTCAGCCATGGCGCAACCCGAGTAGGGCGCGATGAACTGCAGCGGAGCGAGCTCGGAAGCAGCGGCGGCGATGACCGTCGTGTAGGCCATGGCGCCGTTCTCTTCGAGACGACGAACCACCTGGGCCACGGTCGAAGCCTTCTGGCCGATGGCGACGTAGAAGCAGAACACGGCGTCTTTGTCGCCAGCGTCGTGGGTGCTCTTTTGGTTGATGATCGTATCGATCGCCACCGCAGTCTTACCCGTCTGACGGTCACCGATGATGAGCTCGCGCTGGCCACGGCCGATCGGCACCATCGAATCGATGGCCTTGAGACCGGTCTGCAGCGGCTCGTTGACCGACTTACGGGCGATGATGCCGGGGGCCTTGAGCTCCACGCGGCGCATCACGATCTCTTCACCGGCCGGCGGGGTCAGCGGACCCTTGCCGTCGATCGGCTCACCGAGTGCGTTGACGACGCGGCCGAGCAGCGCGCGGCCCGCGGGGACCTCGACGATGCGGCCGGAGCGCTTGACCAGGTCACCCTCGCGGATGCTGTTGGCATCACCGAGCAGCGCCACACCGACGTTGTCTTGCTCAAGGTTGAGCACCATGCCTTTGACGTCGTTCGGGAACTCGAGGAGCTCACCGGCGACGGCCTTCTCGAGACCGTGAACGCGGGCGATACCATCACCCACTGTCAATACGCGGCCCGTCTCTTGCACGTCGAGCTTGGCGTCGTAGTTCGCGACCTGCTCGCGGATGATGCGGCTGACCTCAGCGACTCCGATGTCCATATCTTTCTCCTTGGGCCTCGCCTTCTGCGAGGTCGGGTGCGGGAAAGCCCCGCGATGCGTAGGTTGTGCGGGCTATCCGACGTGGCTCGACGTGAGCTGCTCGCGCAGCCGACCGAGTTGGTTCTTCACCGATGCGTCATAGATCGTATTGCCGACTTTGATGACCAGACCGCCGATGAGGGCTGGGTCCGTGCTCGTCTCGATAACGACCTCTTTACCGAGGCGCTTGGCGAGGGTGCTGACCAATTTGTCTTGCGCAGCAGCGTCGAGCGGCACGGCGCTAGTGACCTCGGCGGTCACGCGACCCGTACGGGCGTCGAGCATCTCTTCAAACGAAGCGTGCACGTCAGCGAGTACAGCGAAGCGACCCTTGTCCAGCATGAGCTTTGCGAGGTTCGCGATGGGGCCAGAAATCTGCAATTGGCCCATGATCTCGGACAACATCTTGGCGCGAGCGCTTTTGGCGACGGTCGGATCGCTGAGGAGCGCGATCGACTCAGGGACACTTAGTAGTGCGCTCGTGAGCGCGCCGAAGGTTTTGCGCAGGGCGGCGTGACTGCCGTCTGCGTCTGCCAACTCGACCATGGCTTGGGCGTAGCGACGTGCGACTGGGGAGCGACTCATGCCTGCACCTCCTGGGTAGCCGATGCACCCAACTGGGCGATGACGCGATCGACGAGGACCTGCTGCTCGGGCGCGCCGAGCTGCTTTTCGATCTGCGCAGTCGAGATCTTCAGCGCGACGTCCACAGCGTGAGCGGCGAGCTCTTCGCGGATCTTCTTGCCTTCCTGCGCGATGCGGGCGGCTTCATCTGCTGCGATGCGGTCGGCGCTGGCGCGCGCGTCTTCGAGGATGCGCCCACACTCGATCTCGGTGCCTTCGCGTACGTCAGCGATCACCTGCGCGAGCTCTTCTTCGAGCCGACCCAAGCGCTCTTTGTACTCGTCGTAGCGAGCCTGAGCCTGCTGGTGGAGCACCGTCGCTTCTTCGATCTCTTGGACGATCGTTTTGTAGCGCCCATCGAGCGCCGCCGCGATCGGCTTGCGGCCGAAGTAGATCAAAATGCCGAGGAACACGGCGAAATCGATCAGGTAGTAGCCGTGAATCGTGAACACAAAGCCGGCGTCCCCACTCGCGAGCGCCAATGCGGGCGTGAGCATGACGGCGGCCATGGCCAAGAGGACGGGGGTGCGGAACTTAAAAGCGTGCATTAGGCCTGCCCCCCGACGATCTTGGCTGTGATCAACGCGGCGATCTGACCGGCTTCGGCCTCGATCGCGCCGCGCGCCTTGTCGGCCTCGCCGCGTAGGGCGGCGATACCAGCGTCGATCTTGCTATTGGTCTCTGCGCGAACCTTGGCGATCAACGCGTTGGCCTCTTTCTGTGCGGCGTTGCGAGCGGCAGCGCGCTCAGCGAGGGCTGTCTGCTTTTCGTCGGCCATCGCTTTTTCATAGACGGCGACCTGGGCGTCGGCCTCTTTGAGCATGCGGCGTGCGTCGGCGCGGGCACCGTCAGTGCGGGCCTCCCGCTGCTCAAAGCGCGACAACAAGGGCTCGAAGACCAACTTGGGCAGCACGAGTACGAGGGCGATGAAGAAGCCGAACTGGACGATCGCGGTCGCGTCGACATCGACGAGACCAGCGCTCATCGTCGGCAAGTCCCAGGCAGCTACTGAAATCGTTGCAAACATAGGCAGGTTAGCTCCTCAGGCCGAGGGAGAGACAGGCATTCGCTCTGAAGGGGTCCCAGAGCGGCGCGCGCGGCTTACCATTTCGAGCGGTGGGGGTCAACGCGCAAGGTGCGACGCGCCGTGAATCAGGGCGATGTGAATTTCACCGTTGCGAGGCCAAGGTTCCTTGCCACAACGCGTTGACGCGCCTTGGGGGCTTCGCCACAATCCTCGCACCCCATGAGAGGGAGAACGCGGGTCGCTCGGCAAATGAGCTGCCCCAGGAGCGATCGATGAAGCACATGAGTCTGGTAGTAGGTGTCGCAATGGTGAGCGCGCTGATGGCGACGGGCTGCGGAGAAGAGACCACGCCCGGCGGAACCGGCGCCGGCATCACCTGTCAGGTCGGTGAAACGCTCCGCGAGGACAGTCAGGGCGTTAAGTACTGCCAGCCAGCGAGCGGCGACGCGTCCATCGGCGGTAACGACTCAGGGACGACCGGTCAGGCGGATGGCACAACTGGGCAAGACACTGGCGGCACGACCGGCACCGACACCGGCGGTACGACCGGCACCGACACCGGCGGCGGTACGACGGACGCAGGTGGACCGACAGATCCGTGGGCGCAATGTCCACCGGTGAAAGGCAAAGGCTTGGAGCACGGCAAAAAGTGCAGCAAGCACAGCGACTGCCTCTACGGCTACTGCATGAAGGGTGGCCACCTCACCGGCTACGACGACTCGATCTCCTACTGCACAAAGAACAACGGGTGCACCGGCGGTGGGAGCGCGCAGACCGCCCCGTGTGCACCGGACGACGGTGCGCCGAGCGGCGTGACGTACAAATCGGCCTTCGAAAAGAGCAAGTCCGGCGGCAACGACAAGCGCACGAGCAAGTCGCCCTACAAAGTGTGCGCGCGCGTGTGCAAGACCGATAGCGAGTGCGCCTCGTGGAACAGCGAAATGCCCGACTGCATCCTCAGCTCGACCAAGTACGTGTCGGCGGGCACCCAGGGCGTTTGCGGAAAGAACCCCTTGAAATAGGGCTGAAAGCTGACTAGCAGCAAATGGCGCGGCCGCTCCTCACGGGGCGGCCGCGTTGGTTTTTTAGGGGGACGACGAGTACCTGTTCAGCCTTCGGCGGTGAAACCCAGCAACTGGTCGATGGACGCCTGATCGGCCGGCGGAAAATCGTATCGCCCAAAGTCCTCGGGACGCACCCAGCGGAACTCGCGCACGTACTTACAGGTGAGTTCGCCGCTGACAATGCGAGCAGACCAAGCGACGAGGCGAACACGATAACGATCGTAGGGGCGCTCCACCGCTAACCGTGGCTCGTCACAGGCGACATCGACGCCTAGCGTGGCTTGTAGACAACGTTTCAGGGCTTGTTGCTCCGTCTCGCCATCCCGGACGCGCCCTCCCGGGAACTCCCACAGCAGCGGCATCACGGCGTGCGCGTTGCGTTGTGCGATGAGGTAGCGGCCTTGGCTATCAACGATCTCGGCAGCAACGACGGTCACCAAGGGCGTATCAAAGCTCATCGGGGCTCCTGGTGGATCACAGCGACGTCACAAATGGCGGAAGTGCAGGGGAATCGAACCCCCCTGAGACGCTCGTCACGCCTCACACCGGTTTTGAAGACCGGGGAACTCACCAGAGCCCACGCACCTCCGGCGCGCCAGAATCTACACGCCCCTGGTCCGCGTCAACAGGCATTTGTTCGCCACGGGTCACATCGCGAGCGACGATGTCGATGCTACTCGGGAACATCGCCACGAAATCGCCACAGTGTAATCCCCGCACACATGACGGTCAGCACGACGATGCTCAGGACGGAGAACCACAAATCGAGCCCAGCGCTCCCCCACAACGACAGATCGGGGTCGAAATTGACGATGCTGGCTGCTGACGGGCCCGGCGTGAGGCGACCCAGACGATCTGAGAGATTGCCCAAGCCGAGATCGATGAGGACCAACCAAGCGAGGCCGATGGCGGCGGCGGGGCGTAGGAGCGAAGCGAAGAGCATGAACAATGCGGTGTAGCCGACCGACGCCAAGACATAACCGCAAATGATGTAAGGCATACGCGCCCACTCAACAGGCAAGGCGACCGCCAACGCCGCGCCCTGCACCGCGACGGCCATGAAGACGGCCAACGTAGACACCATGATGATGGTCGCGAACAAACGTCCGATTGGGAGTGCCACCGCGGCGCGCGGTCGTAGCAAAAAGGCCGAAAGTGCGCCGTGATCTGCATCAGCGCGCAAGGCGCGCGTGCCCATTCCCAACGCGATGAGTCCGACGGCGCGCACGCCCAACGTACTCAGGAAGGTGAGCAGCGCGAGGGGCTGACCGGCGGACACACGGGCAATTCCGGCACCAGCAGCGACGACCAAAGCGATCAGCAGCAACGCAGGGAACATACGGCGGAGCTTGAGGCTCCGCCTGAGATGGAGACCCGCGTGGAGCGCCAACGCCGAGGCCATACTCGGCGAGGCCGGCAGCGTGATGGGCGGCAGGTCGGGCAGGCGACTCATCGCATCTCCTCGCCGAGGGCGGCAAAGAGGCTCACCAAATCATCGCCCTGGGTCTCGATCTCAGCGATTTTGGCGCCGGATGAGACGATCGCCGCTGGGAGGGCGCTGTGCACAGCGGCCAACTGAGACGCGTGCGCGATGACGGCGCCGGGTTCGAACTGAAGGGCTGAGATCTCAGCGTCCACGAGCAAGGCGCGGGCCAACTCCCGGGGCTGGTCGGTCGACACCCGGACAGCCGTGCCGCGCGTACTGAGCAGTGAACGAATCTCAGCCTGCGTGCCCGAGGCGACGACCCGGCCCCGATAGAGCAGTACGAGGCGCTCGCAGATCGCCTCCACCTCTTCAAGAATGTGACTGCTGACGATAACGCAAGCGCCCCGCTCGGCGGCCTCATTCATCAGGGTGGCGACTTCCATGCGCCAGACAGGATCGAGCCCGTTGAGTGGCTCATCGAGTAGGACGAGAGATGCGGGCAGGGCCAGTGCCTGGGCGAGCTTCACACGCTGCCTTTGGCCACGAGACAGCGTCGAAATGGGCGCATCGAGCTTTTCAGCGAGGCCCAAGCGGCGAAGGACTTGCTCGGCTCGCTCATCGGCTTGGTCGCCCGTCAAACCGGCACACTGGAGCAGCATGGCGACAAACTCTTGGGCCGTATCGGAGACTGGCAGCTGGTCGCCGTCGGAGGCCA
Organism: Myxococcales bacterium; assembly: GCA_023954815.1. Taxonomy (GTDB): domain Bacteria; phylum Myxococcota_A; class UBA9042; order UBA9042; family UBA9042; genus UBA9042. Next base: position 33,200 of record JAGSHB010000038.1, read on the forward strand.
TCGAAATGGCGTTGGCTAGCGCCGGATCGCGTCGCTGATGGCCGCCGAGCCAGGAGACCGTGCCGGATGTGGGACCGATCAGTCCTGCGGCGAGTCGCAGGAACGTCGTCTTCCCCGCGCCATTGGGCCCAAGTAATCCGACGAGCCCCGGCCGCAGGCTCAAGGTCGCATCGAGCAACGCAACCCGGGAACCAAAGCGGCGCGTACACCGCTCGAGGCGCAGAACTTCGGGCACAGCCTCGCTCATGAGCGCCCCCTTCCGAGGGGCGGATCAGCGACGAAGCGCTCCAGCAAGAGCCAGGCGACCACAGCGAGCGCCACCCAGAGTCCGAGGCCGGCGCCTGCATCGAGCATCACGAACTCAGGCGCGTCCGCTGGGTCGATGAGGCGCAGGGCGAACGTCAGTGGTGCTTCCAAGGCATGGTGAAGGTCTACGGATCGGGCGAGGCTGTTGCGCTCCCAGATCAACTGCCCCACCCAACTGAGGCCGACACTACCGAGCACACCGCCGCCAAAGAGCATCGGCACCAGCCCCGGATTGCGCGCGACCACGCCGCAGGCGAGACCGACCACTGTGCTCAAGAAAGCGGCGAGCAGCGATGCGAGTATCGCCCCCACCAGGGCGAGCGGCCAAAACGCCCATGCCAGCTCTCCGGCGCCGCCGGGTGTGACGCCCATCGCCAGCACGTGAACGAGGACCAACAGGATGAGCGGGATGGCCAACCCCATCGCCACGAGCAGTGTGCCTGCCAAGGCGCGGCCGATGAGATAGTGACGGCGCCGAACGGGCCGAGAGAAGTAGAGCAGCAGCGCGCCAAAGCGAATGTCCCGAGCGATGGTCGGCGCGACCATGCCCGCTTGGAGCAGCAAGGCCCAGGCGAGCCCCACCATGAACGACAGCGACAAATTTTGAACGGCGAACGCAGCTTGCTCCGGTCCAGCGATCGCGAACGCTTGGACTTGCGTGCGAACCCATACATAGATCGCCATGCCCACCGGTGGCAGCAAGAACGCCAGCCACAACAACGTGCGCATCAGACCGCGGCGGAGGTCGCGTACAAAGACGCCAACGAGCGACAGCAAGCGATCAGAATCGGAGACGGATTGCCCGTGCCAGGGCGAAAACCCCGCTGGCCGTACGAAGGAGTCGCCCTTGTCTGTGGGCGGCCCACCCGCTGTAGAGGCAATCGGTGGCGATTGTGGTCCAGTGCCCGTCATGACGCGGAACCTCCGGCACGCCGCGTCGGATCATCGAGGCGAAGGTGTCGCACGAAGGCCTCAGCCATGCCTTCCTGTTGGGGCTTGAACGTGCGAATCCCGACGCCAAGCGACATCGCGGCTTGCCACAAGAGCTGGGTCTGATCTGCTGACAACGACATCCGAAGACGATCGCCATCGACATCGACCGCGAGGCCCTGTTCACGGAGATGGGTGGCGAGCGCCGCGGCGTCGCCAACCACGTCGACAAGGTGATGCCCAGCGGTCGAGGTGTGATCTGTCCCAGTCGAACGCGCTGGCGCGCTGCGATGTCCGGCTCCGGCACGGAAACGGGTCGTAGGCCCTACAAATCCAAGCTTTCCGCGCGAAAGCAGCACGACGTGATCGCAAACTTCCTCGACGTCGCCCAATACATGAGTCGATAAAATAACAGCGGTGCCGGCGCGCCCTACCTCCGCGATCAGGCCCAGCATTTCAGCCCGACCAGCCGGATCCAGACCCGCCGTTGGCTCGTCCAGCAGCACCATTTTCGGGCCATGTACCAACGCCATCGCTAGGCGCAGACGCTGGCGCATGCCGAGCGAAAAACCGCTGGCAGCCCGGTATCGCGCCTCACTGAGACCGACCAGATCGAGGATCTCATGCGCCCTCGCGAAGGCGTCCGTGTGGCCGAGCCCGCAGAGCTTGGCCGCGTGAACCACCTGCTCGATGCCGTTGAGCCCTGGGAAGAGGCTGTCATCTTCCGGCATGAACCCGATTTCAGCACGGGCTTGAACCGACGCCTCTGGGAGCGGCCAGCCGAGCAGTTCGACCGAGCCGTTGTCAGCGTGCTCAAGGCCGAGCAACAGACGCATCAATGTCGACTTACCGGCGCCGTTGGGGCCGAGAAGTCCAACAATGCCAGCTGGCACCTGCAGCGAAATCCCTCGCAGCGCCGCAGTATCCCCAAAGCTCTTGGTGACGCCGTCGAGCCGGGCGATGGGAGATGCCGATGATTGTGCGGCGGAACTCTGCATTGAACGGGGCGGCCTCACGGGGGGTTGGGCGCGGAGCATGACATGGGGAGAGACCGCCGAAAAGCCGTGCCCGAATTTCCGCAAGCTCCCGAGCAATGTCGTGCACTGGACGACACCAGAGGGGGAGCGAAGCGGCGACGAACGAGGCGCAATGTGGCCCTGCAGGAAGGGGGCGATCACAGCCGAAAACTTGGCCGGATGGAGTGACTGATCCCGACCGAACGCGACAATGTTCCAAACGGCGCCGTGGTCTCGCTCCGCCCCATTGACATTCGCGCCGAATCGGCGGTACCCCTAGCGTCTATGTGGACGTTTACACTGAGTCACATTGGACACGCAGCGCAGCTGCTTTGACGCCGCCAATCGACGCTGGGCTCCAGTCCCAGCCAGGAGAACTTCATCCATGAAGATTATGCACTTCATCGCCGCTAGCGCCCTCGTTGCCGGAGCTCTGACAGTCACGGGTTGCAGTGGCAGCAAAAAAGCCGCCAAGGCGACGCCCGCCCCCACGCCAGCTGCGGCGCCCGCCTACCCGAGTTGCGCCACAGACGCGCACTGCGCCTCCCACGCACAGGTCTGCGTCGCGGGCACCTGCAAGCAATGCCGTGAGCACGCTCAGTGCTCTTCGATGGGACCGTGCGGGCGCTGCGAAGCGAACGCGTGTGTCAAAGTCGCTGGCTGCTGCGCGACTGACGCCGACTGTGGCGGTGGACGCTGCCGCGGCGGCAAGTGCCGCTAAGCGACGATTCCGGCCTCTGTTACTGAGGTCGACGTAATCGTGCCGCCAAGATCATGCCGCGCCGGCATGCCCACCATTTGGGCATGCCGGCGTCGGTGCGAAACGCCTCTGGAGCCCGTCATGTCCGTTGTTTTGCCCCGCTCACCTCTCGGTCCACTCTTGATCGCCGCCGCACTCTGGCTCGGCGCCTGTGGTCCGACGTACCCAAACTGCGATGGGGACGACAACTGCAAGTCCAAGGGCGAGTACTGCGTGGAGAAGAAGTGCGTCCAGTGTCGACTGACCTCGCACTGTGCGAACGCGACGACCGACGCATGCGTCGCTTGCGACAAAGGTCAATGCGTTCGCAAGCAAGGCTGCTGCGCCAACAATCTTGACTGCTCGGCGGGCAAGAAATGCAGCAGCAACAAGTGTGTCAACCAGTGCGCATCGGACGCGGACTGCACCGGCGGTAAGATGTGTAACGAGCAGGGCGCATGCGTGAGCCCAGACGCATCCGGGTGCTCCACGGACGCCGATTGCGGCGGCAAACTCAAGTGCAAGTCTGGCAAGTGCGTCAACTCGGACGGCCTCTGCGAGCTGGTTCCGATCAACTTCGACTTCAATCGCTCCAACCTGAGCCGCGCTTCGCAGAACACCATCTCTGCTAACGCCCGGTGCTTCAAGGAGCGCAAGGTCAAGAGCATCACGGTCGAGGGCCACTGCGACGAGCGTGGTACGGACGCCTACAACCTTGAGCTCGGCAACCGCCGCGCACGGGCAGTCAAGCGCTACCTCAAGGGCGTATCGCGTCGCCTGAAGGTTCGCACAGTCTCCTATGGCAAAGCGCGCCCGACCTGCAACGAAGCCTCCGAAAGCTGCTGGTCAGAAAATCGCCGTGCTGAGTTCAAGGCTCGGTAATCGTGCGTCATTGTCGCTCCCTCCTAGTCAGCCTTCTGCTGCTCATCGGGCTGTCCGTTCTGTCGAGCGGTTGCGCGACGACGGGCCGTGTCGCGCTGCTAGAAGCCCGTATTATCAAGCTGGAACGGGATCGCGCCGCTGTTCGACTGCAATATCAGCGCGACCAGAAGCGGATGAAACGCCTTCGCGCGGAAATTGAGAGCAGCTCCGATTTTCTGCGACGAAATGGCGCGCAAATGACATCCAAACTCGACGACCTAGAGGATGCCGGTCGGCGTGGCAAGGGTGCGCGAGAGGTGCTGAGTCACCGCTTGAGCCAGGTGAGCAAGACGAGCAAGAGCGACCACGTGAAGCTAGAACGTGTCGACGGTCGCGTGAGCCAGTTGATCGCTGATCTGCGGGATCGAGCGGGCATCACCATCTTGGCGTTGCCGCGCGAGCTACCGGATCACGCGAACGATTGGGTCAAGCTCGCGGAGAATCGGTTCGGTTGGGGCGAAGTCCGGGTCGCTGAAGCGATCGCAAAGGAGTGCCGCAAGCGCTTTCAAGGTACCAAGCAGGCTGGGCGGTGCGGGCTCATTCAGGCACGAATCGCCTATGAAGAGCATCGATTCGGCGACGCTGTGTTGACCTACCGGGCTGTACACGACGGCCTCGATGGCAAACCGGTGTTGGAAGTCGCGGCTGCGCTGCTGGGAATCGCGACGACATTCGAGGCCCAGGGTAAATGCAAACAAGCGCGCGACGTGCTGGGCTATGTCTCCACTCTGATGAAGCGCAAGGGAAAGGCAGCGCGGGCGGCCAAAGAGCTGCTCAAGACGCAGCCGCGGCGGTGCTCCGCTGGCAAGGTCGTGTTGCCACCACGCACATCGGGACAGCTGAAACTCGCTGCTGAAGCCAAGAAGAAGGCGGAGGCTGAAGCGCTGGCCAAAGCGGAGGCCGAGCGTCGTGCCGCGGCGGAGGCCAAGCGAAAGGCTGAGGAAGCCGCTATCCAGAAAGCGCGCTCCGAACGGGACGCGAAGGCCAAGGCGGACGAGGCAGCAGCGGCTGAAAAGGCGGCGGCCGAAAAAGCAGCGGCGGCCAAAAAAGCGGCGGCCGAAAAAGCGGCGGCCGAAAAAGCGGCGGCCGAAAAAGCGGCGGCCGAAAAAGCGGCGGTGACGAAGAGCGCTGGCAAAACGGAGAAAGCTCGGCCAGCCGCAACATCTGGCAAGTCGGGGAGCCCGGCTAAGGTCAGCGACAAGACGACAACCAAGAAAGCGGTCCGCCCTGCCACGCCGAAGTCGAAGTCAGGAAAGGCGGCAGCGCCGGCAGAGAAAGCGGCGAAGAAGACTGCCAGGACCAAACCGACGACGGCCACCAAGACGAAGGCCGTGAATACAAAGTCGACGGCCAAGAAGCCGACCGCGAAGAAGCCGGCCACGAAGAAGCCGGCCACGAAGAAGCCGGCCACGAAGAAGCCGGCCACGAAGAAGCCGGCCACGAAGAAGCCGGGACCTAAGGCGAAACCGAGCAGCAAGCCCGCCAAACCAGTGAAAAAG
>JAGSHB010000201.1 GCA_023954815.1 Myxococcales bacterium
AGGAGGCTGTCCACCGTCTGGTAGGGCAGGCCGTACATCAGGTCGAGGTTGAATGGGCAGTCCCCCACCGCATCAACCGCCGCGCGCACCTCATCGACGCCTTGCTTGCGACCGACCGCCGCCATGACGTTGGCCTGCAGGTCCTGCACACCAAAGCTGAAACGGTTGAAGCCCAAATCGCGCAAAAGTGCCATGTAATCCGCGTCGACCGAGCGGGGATCGACTTCGATGGACCATTCGGCGTTGTGCCCAGCCTGGGTGTGATTGGAGATGCCGCGGACCAAACGGGTCAAATCCGACGGAGCGAGCCAGGTCGGCGTGCCGCCACCGAACGCGACCAACTCCAGCGGGCGACCCAGGTTGGTATGCCGGCCTATCATGTCGAGCTCCTTGAGCATCGTGTCGACGTAGCTCTTGCCCAGCGCACGATCCCTGGCGATCTGCACATGGCAACCGCAGTACAGGCAGCGCTTGTCGCAATAGGGCACGTGGCCATAGAGCGCGAGTGGTGCGTCCGCCGTCGCCCACGCGGCCAAGATCTCGGCCCTGTCTTTCTGATCTTCGGTGAAATGCGGCGCGGTCGGGTAGCTGGTGTAGCGCGGCCCAGGTTTGGCGTGACGCTCAATCACCTCACGGGCGGTCTTGGGCGGAGCGGTTGGGGTGGTGGCCTGCGATTGCGTGGCAGTAGACATCGAGAGACTCCAGTCGCGGGACGGGCGATGCTCCTCATGAGCCCTGGGCGCGCACTACGCCCGCAAATCGACCTTTCCAGGAGCAACTTAGTCCTCGTTTGCCGCCGTAACAGACAAACCTGCATTTGATGGCGGGAGACGCGGCTTTCCCCTTGTCCCCACGGGGCCATTCGGTCCACTCTCCGCGCCCGCATCTCGGAGTTGCTCATGGACCGGCCCGTCTTTCCTACCCTTCGCATCTTTGCTGACCGTCTCGAAGCCAGAGGCGCTTTCGCCGAAGCGCAGGCCGCTTGGCTGCGGCCAGATCCGGCGCTCGTCGCCCGACTCGACGCGGCGCTTGCTGCTGCAAACGTCGGTGTGGTTGCGCACTTCTATATGGACCCGGAGCTCCAGGGTGTGCTGACTGCGTGCACCTGGCCGCACATCCACATCTCCGACTCCCTGGTGATGGCCGATAGAGCGGTCGCGATGGCCGAGGCTGGCGTGAGCACCATCTGCGTGTTGGGCGTCGACTTCATGAGTGAGAACGTGCGCGCGATGCTCGATGCGGCTGGGCACACCGATGTCGGCGTGTACCGCGTGGCGACCGATCCGATTGGCTGTTCGCTGGCTGAAGCGGCGGAAGCGCGGGCGTATGGCGCGTATTTAACTGAAGCGTCCGAGACTCCCAACGCGCTGCACGTCATCTACATCAACACCAGCTTGCGTACCAAAGCCAAGGCCCAACACCTGGTGCCGACGCTGACGTGTACGTCGAGCAATGTGGTTCAGTCGGTGCTGCAGGCCTTCGCTCAGGTGCCAGACCTGACCCTGTTCTTTGGGCCCGATACCTACATGGGCGGCAACCTCCGTTCGATGTTTGAGCGCTATGCCCAGCTGCCCGATGCGGAGATCGCTGCGCTACATCCAGCCCACAACCGGGCGTCGCTCAGGCGAGTGCTGGCCGGGCTGCGTATCTTTGAGCAGGGAACGTGCATCGTGCACCACCTCTTTGGCCGCGATGTGGTGCAGTTGGTGCGCGACCACTACAGCGACGCGTTCATCTCGGCTCACCTGGAAGTGCCCGGCGAGATGTTCGCGCTGGCAGCCGAGTTGGTGCCCGAGGGACGCGGCGTTGTGGGCTCGACGTCGAACATCCTCAGCTTCATCAACGCTCGGATCGACGAAACCACAGGCAAGGAGCCGATTGCGTTCGTGTTGGGGACCGAGGCGGGCATGATCACGCCCATCGTCCGGGATGTGCAGGCCAAGTTGGCAAAACAGGGCACCGGCGGTTCGGTGGACATCGTCTTTCCGGTATCTGGCGAGGCCATCGCTCAGACTGACGACCTTGGCCTCGGCATCGTGCCCGGCGTCGCAGGTGGCGAGGGATGCTCTACGGCTGGCGGCTGCGCGACCTGTCCCTTCATGAAGATGAATCGCCTCGACCGGCTGTTTGACGTGATCGGGCTGGTGAAGACCGGGGCATCTGTGAGCGCGGACCTTCAGGCCTTCGCTCCGCAGAGCTATCCCGAACAAATCGGCGGCCAGACCGTCGCCCAACTCGGCAGCCAACCGATCATCGCCATGCGTGAATTTGGCCGAACGGGCCAGCTGCCAGCTTCGTTGATTACCGATGTGATGAGCAGGTAGGCAGCGCGCAATTCGGCAGCGGACTCAACTTTGGCCCTCACGCGACACTCACGCTGACCGCCAGCAACGTCCTAGGATACAGCGGGCAGCCAAGCGACAGCGTTTGCTGCAGAGAGTTCGCTGAGCCACTCCAGGGCGTCTAGGTCACCCAATTGGTCGTCGTCAGCGAGGCCGACGAGGGACTGCACGGCTTCATCCGCCGCGGCGGGCAGTGTGCGCCACCACTGGGCAAGGGCAGGGGGGCAGGCGATGGCGGCTACTCCGCCGCCCGTCTCACCGATGAGCCATTGCGACGGCCTCATCGCGCCATCCCAGCCGCCGCCATTTGTCAGCGAAAAGGCCAGTTCTCCGGCGTCAAAGTTCAGTTGTAGTGATGAAAACGCGGCGCTGGGGAGCAGGTTGCCGTCAGTTGGTAGGGCCGTGATGTCCTGTGCCAATCGCTCAGCTGTGTCGTCTCGGCGGGTCGCGCCCAGTACCCGGGTTTCAAACGCGAGCAGGCCCCGCGCGATCGGATCGCTTTGAACTGGACCCTTTTGACCGGGTCCCTTCTGAACTGGGTCGCCGAGCAATTCGGCTAGCCGCTGCACCAACGGACCCCGCGACGGGTGTTCGGCGAGCGCTCCGACGAGGTCGGGCAGCGTGCCTTCCTCGTTGAGCCATGCGTACGTGCCGGGAACAGCGCTCTCGAGGCCGGCCTCCAGCTGGGCCATGTCCATCCCATCATCAGCGCCGAGTCCAGAGACAGGGATGCCGACGCACGCAATATCGTCGCGCAAGTGAGCCGGGAGATTGTCGACCAGCTGAGAGAGGGTGTCGGCAGCTGGAGTGGGATCGCCGGACGCGGCCGCCTGCCAAGCTGTCTGTAGGTCAGGTAGCAGCGCGCTTGGAGACCAAGTGCTGCAATGCACTGCGCGATGGGTCACTTCCCACAAAAGGCGACCGTGGGCGGCAGCGCAAATGGGCGTGGGGTCGAGGGCTATCTCGCCGAACAACAGGGTGTCGAAGGTCCGTTCCACCGCATCGGAGAGCGCGGCTGCCGTCGGGTAGGCGGTCGTCAGGCCACCGGTATCGAGCAGTTCAGCGATGCGTTCAGCGCGGAGCCGACCGTGATGACCGGTGATGTAGGCTGTCGCATCGGCCCGGGAATCAAGGAGACCGTGCGTGACACCGACCGGCAAGCCGCCCGTGCGCTCGGCAGTACAGGCTGCGAGCTCTTCTTCAAATCTGGTGATGCCTGTCCGCAGATGGGTCAGGGTGGCGGCGAGATGGGCCTGCGCCACTGTGGCGTCCTTATCGAGCCAGCGGGTGCGCTCAAGGCTGGCGCGTGGCATGCGGGCGTCTTCGTCGCGGTCAAATTGGGTTTCGTCGAGCCGGGAGACCAGATCGGGACCATACCAATGCACCACTGGCAGCAACTCGGCCAAACGGGCGCACTGGTAGGCCTCCCACCGGCTCATGTCGGCGCGCCACGCGTAACCCACCGCGCGGTGCAGGAGTTCGTGCGGCGTCCACCTCGCCGAATGGTCGGGCACAAAAGTCGCAAAGGCGCCATCGAGTTGAAAGCTCTGGTAGCGGCCTGCGTGGAGACTGCCGCGCGTCCAGTGGCCGTGGTCCTCATCGAGGGTCGCGTCGTCTCCAACAAGATCAGGCGCCCACGGCAACAGCGTGCGCAGCTCGTGCTGAACCACCATGGCGCCAACTTGCGCGCCGAAGGCACAGGCTCTGAGGCCAAAGGGGGACGCCATGACCTCCGCGAATGGGGCACGAAGCCACGTCGCTAGGTGAGTCAGCTCGCCCCGGTCCATTCCGCGCAGACGCTCCATCAACTCCGACAGCAGCTGGCCAAGTTCGGCGTCAGTTCGTTGGTGGAGCCACTGCCGTCGCTCGCGTGGGGTCGTCAGCCCGTCGGGCGCTTTCAGGCCAGGAATCCGCAGCGTACCGGTCCATTGCGGCTTTCCAAGAGGTAGGAGTTCAGTCACGAGGCGCTCCAGAAGACGCTTGCTGACCATGCCACGGCAGGCCCTCATCGGCGTGATGCTCTAGCAGTGAGATGACCTGGGCACCGAGCAGGATGATCACACTCGCGACCTCCATGGTGAGCAGGGCCACGACCACGGTGGCGAGGGAGCCATACACCACGTTCACCACCGAGATGTGCTCGAAGTAGTAGACCAAGACGTTGCGGGTCGCCTGCCAGAGCACCGCCGTTAGCAGCCCGCCGACCAGGGCGCGTCGTGGGGCGATTCTGCGCGCCGGAAAGACGAGATACAGCGAGGAAAACAGCAGCACGAGCCCCACAAACCCAGAGCCGCGAAGTAGCCAGACCGACGCCGCACTCCAGTGCAGCTCAACGCCCAAAACCGTGGCGTGCTCGGCGCTCAGGGTATCGAGCGCCGCCGTGCCAGCCGTGACAAAGAGCAGCAGCACTGTGATCACGCCGATGAAGGCGTAGGGCAGGGTGGCGCTGACCCAAAACCGCCGCTTAATCGGGCGGGCTGGGTCGTGGAAGATCAGGTGGAAGGCGTCTTCCAACATGCGAAAGGCGAAGCTGCTGAAAAAGAGCAGCGCGGCGAAGAGTACGCCACCAACCACACCGCGATCATCTAGAAAATCGACCACGGCGTCGGTGATCAGCGTGGCGTGGCTGGGGATGAGCAGCTTCAGCTCAGCTTGGACGGTGGCCACGATTCGCGCACGCTCGATGACCGTCGACACGATGAGCAAGATCACGGCCACCAGGGGCACCAAGCTCAGCAGCATATTCCACGCCATACCGCCGGCTAGCAGCAGCCCTTTGTTGGCGATGAAACGTGACAGTACGCGGCGCGTGAAGGCGATGAGCGGTCGCATCTGGGATTCTCCGAGAGACAGTGCACGGCGCATCATGCGGGCGAGAAACCCATGACGCCAGTGCTGGCGATCAATCCAAAGCTAGACAATTTGAGTCCGCCCGTGCAGGCATAAGAGTAGCCCGCCGACGAGCCCCCGTTGCGCCTGACAAGGAGCCGGTATGAGTCTTCATCGCACCCTCGATTTCGTGTTTCGACAGCCCGCTGATGCCGCGCCGATCCATGATCTTCGCGGCTGGTGGCGGCGTCACCGGGACGTGGCTCAGCGGTTTTCGGACCCGGGCTCCCTCGCCATCGTCGCTGGGTTCTTAGCAGACCGTGTCGGATACGCCTTCGCTTCTGGCTACCAGTGTGCCTTGCATGCGGTCTGGCCGGAGATCGAGCCGACGCGCGTTGTGAGTCTGTGTGTGACGGAGCAGACGGGTAATGGGCCGCGTCAGATGCATACGCGCCTTGAGCTTGTTGGGGACCAGGTCACGGTGAAGGGCGAAAAGACCTTCGCGACGCTCGCCAACTTCGCGGACGATCTGTTGGTTGTCGGCAAGATGGGCGAGTTTAGCGGTAGGCCGAAGTTAGGGGTCGTGCGCCTCGAGCCTGGAGATCCGGGGGTCTCGATGGAGGTCATGGACGAGTTGCTCTTCGCGCCCGAGGTGTCGCACGTGCACCTGACCCTCGACACCCAAGTGTCTGCTCAGCGTCTGTCTGCCGACGATGGCTGGAATGGGCTGGTGAAGCCGTTCGGTGCGCTGGAAGACGCCCTGGTCCGCGCGGCCGTCTGCGGTCATCTCATCGGGGTGGCCCGTGCCCGTGGTTGGCAGGACGATTTGGTGGATACGCTGTCGGCTGTTGCCCTTGCCTTGGCGACCTTCGACGGGCAGACCGACCTGCGATCGCATGCTGTTTGGCGGACCCTAGAAGCGACGTTGAAAGCGGCAGATCGCATTATCGCCGAGGCGGACGAGTTGCTGTCGGCGGAAGCTGAGGCCGACGAGAGCGATGAGGTCGCCCACCGCTGGCTGCGAGATCGAATGCTGCTCGATGTTGGCAAAGGGCGGCGTACCGCTCGCTTGGCGCGCGCGAGAAAGTCGTAGTTCCGCAATGACCCCGAGATTCTAGGCCAGTCTGGTCCATCCACGCTGGGGTAGCACACGCACTTCTGGACGGCTTGGGTGGCTTTGGACTTCGGCGAGGAATCCTCCGAGGTCATTGCCGGGAATCTGCCTTGGCGACTTGTCCATGGAGCGCCAGAACTGATCCCAGTGACAGGGAATCACCAGCTTTGGCTTCAGCGCGTCCAGCACGCGATGGGTGAAGTTCTCAGTCGCATAGCGTCCGACGGTACAGCACAGCACCACGTCGGCCTGCACGCCCGTGAGCTCCGCCTCGATGAGGTCAGCGCTGCCGATATGATAGACGCTGCCGTGGTCACAGCTCAGATGAAGACCGAGCACGTCGCCCACCCGGAATTTTTCAGCACGGGCAGGCGTGTCGAGTGGGGCGAGGATCTTGCCCGGCGCCGGCACTCGGCCAAAAGCGAAGGTGCTGTGCTGGGACGGCACGCCACGAATCGAAAACGGTCCTTCGGTGTGACGCTCTCCGGGATCGAGACGCACCAGCTGAGACTCGCCAACACCGTGGCCACGGCAGAGATTGAGCGTGCTCTCGGACCCGTAGACACGGGCATTGTGCGCCTTGGCCATAAACGGCGTATCGATCGCGTGGTCGAAGTGGCTGTGACCCACACAGATGGCATGACACTGGTCGACATCGGCGTCGATCCTGGCAGCGTTGGGCGCGAGCTGTTGGGTGGCGACTTGCCAGAGGGAATGGCGACTCAAGTGCGGATCGAGCCAGACGTGATGGTCATTGGAGACCAGTCGAAAGCCGGCCGTGCCAAGCCATTGGAGCGCCAAGCCGCCAGCCATCGCCTCGGCCCGCGATGTATGGGAAAACCAGCTCTCATCCACCCGAGTGGTCAGTCGCCCCATGGTCTCCTCCCCGTCTGTCGTGGACCGCGCTTTTGGCGTGCGAGCCTATCCGGCGCGACCGGCGACGATTTGAACAAATGACCGGCTGCGGAGCTCCGCGAGCGTGATACCGGTGGCCAGCACTTCGTCTTCGGTGAGCGCACCACAGGCGAGTCCGCGCAGGAAGAAGTTGAGCAGGCCCTGACCCGTCGCCGCGTCATCGAAGGTGTTGCCGACCAGGGTCGCTTGCGCCGCTTGGCCTAGGAACTTGTTGAGGCGCAGGGAGGCATCTGCCAAGCCGTCGAGGAAGAACGCGTAGACGGCCGCATAGCGAATGGGCAGCTGCCCAGGATTCAGATCCCAACCTTGGTAGTAGCCGTGGCCGAGGCTGTGGAAGATGTTGTCGAAATGCAGCTTCCAGCCCGAATGGACGACCTCGCGGTTCTCTGCGAGCTGCTGTGGTGAGAGGCTTTGACCCTTCGGCGCGCGATGGGGCCCGATGGGCATCACCGTCGTGGCGCCGTCGCTGAGCGTGACGCCCGTGCCCGCGAGACTGACCTGCATGACGTGGCGTGCGAAATCACAGGCAGGGTGGGTGTGGGTCTGGAAGGCGGCGGTGATGTTGCATGTGGCCGTGTAGTCGTAGGTGCCAAAAGCGCAGGACACCACGCGACCACGACCGGCTTGCACGATGAGCGGCACCGCGTTGTTGCCGTCCTTGTCGAAGATGGCCTGGGTGACCTCGATCATCAGATCGATGCCAATGGCGCCCGCTTCGATACCATTGGCGGCTTCGAGCGCGTCGAGCAGATCGGCGAGCGCGGTGACCTGGGCTGGAATCGTGATCTTGGGCAGGGTGATGACGAAGCCGTTGGGGACTTTGCCGCCCGTCGTCTTTGCTAGATGGGTGATGAACATGTCTAGCGTGCGAACCGAGCGACGGCGGCTCTCTTCGCTGAAGGGCTTGATGCGGATGCCGATGAACGGCCCTAGGCTGCCCTGTGCCATGGCCTCGGCGAGCTGTCCGGCGGCCTGGATGGCGTGACCGTCCTCTTCCTCGTCGGTGCGGTTGCCGTAGCCGTCTTCGAAGTCGATACGTTGGTCTTCGATGGGCTCGGCCTTCAGCTTGTCACAGACGCGACTGTAAATGGTGTGTGCGAGGTGGGCGGGGCCGTTGAGGGATGCGCCGCCGTCGTCGCTCGCTTCGATTGCTGAGGTCAGCGCGGCGATTTGGAGCGCGTCGCTGGGGAGGGTCTCGCTGCCTTTGAGGCCGATGGCGCGGGCGAACGTGCAGAAGTCCGGGGCGTAGCCTGCGAGGTTTCGGAGGGCGATGCTGCCGAGTTTGGCCTGGACGCCGGCTTTGAATAGGTGTGCGCCGCCGTAGAGTGTGTGGACGGGCTGGCGGTCGATTCGGTCGCCTGGGTAGGCGGCGTTGAAGGCGTTGTTCGCTGATGCGAGCTGTTGTTCTGTGGTGCTGAGTGTCGCTGTGGGCAGGCTTGTGGTCATCATTGACTCCTCGGAGCGGCGAGCAATGCCGCACTGCGTCATGGCCGGCGCAGCCTAGCGAGCGGTTGGTCGTTGGACAAGGTGCGAAATACCAAGTGCCAGGCGATTAGTTGGTGGGCGAGTTGCACAGCGTTAAGTCGCGTTAAGTGCCAGGCGATTAGTTGGAGCCAGTTTTTAGCAGAGAATTCAAGATATAGGGCGACACCCGCGCTTCAGGCGCGGGAGTGTCCGCTCTGATGTGTAAACCCTTCAAGCCATGTCGCTCCTCTGATTGATTCTCTCTGGCAATTAGCTTGCTGTCATGACGTGCGCGGGGGGTTCACGATCCCTCGGCCCCACGCGCACGTCATGTTAGCGAGCGGCGTACTGTTCCAGCGGCACTCGCCCCGGGAAATGAATGGCGAGCTGCTGCAGCGTCAGGTCCCAGTGCTGCCTGGGATAGTTCCACTTTTGCGATGCCCGGTCGATCGTGAGCCACAGAAGCTTCAAGACGGCCTTGTCGCTCGGGAAAGAGCCGCGAGTTTTTGTGGCCTTCCGAAGTTGTCGATTGAGCGACTCGACTGGATTCGTCGTGTAGATGGCCTTCCGAATGTGCTTGGAGAATTCAAAGAACGGTCGGATTCGAGGCCAGTTTGCCCGCCACGACTGGGAGACTGACGGGTACTGCTCGTCCCACTCCTCCGCAAAGTCCTCAAGCGCCAACAGCGCCGCTTCCTCCGTAGGTGCGGTGTAAATGGTGCGCAGACTCGCCGACAGCGCGCGCCGGTTCTTCCACGCGACCAGGCGCGTGCTGTTTCGAACCATGTGCACGATGCAGGTCTGCACCACGGTCGTGGGAAACGCCGCCTCCAACGCCTCAGGAAAGCCGCGGAGACCGTCGACGCTGGCGATGAGGATGTCCTCGACCCCGCGATTGCGCAGCTCCGTGAGAATCCCGAGCCAGAAACTCGCGCCCTCGCTACTTTCAATCCACAGGCCAAGAACCTCCTTGTGGCCCGCCATATTGATGCCCAGCACGACGTAAACCGTACGGTTTCGAACCGTTCGACCCTCGCGTGCTTTCACGACAAAGCCGTCGAAGTAGACGATGGGATAAGTCGCGTCGAGCGGCCTGGACTGCCAGGAGCGAACCTCATCAAGCACCTGGTCCGTGACCCTGGAGATGAGGTCGGGACTCACGTGGACGTCGTAGATGTCCTTGATGTGGCCCTGAATCTCACGGACTGACAAGCCGCGCGCGTAGAGGCTGATGAGCTTGTCATCGAAGCCCTTGAGCCGACGCTCGCCCTTCTTGACCACCTGAGGCTCAAACGAGCCATCGCGGTCACGTGGCACCTCAAGCTCCAACTTTCGCGGAGTCCGTCGTGACGGTCTTCTTCGTCCGACCGTTGCGACTATTGCCCGTGTTGTAGCCCTCAGCGGCGTGCTTCTCGTAGCCAAGATGCGCCTCCATCTCGGCTTCGAGCATTCGCTCGAGCGCCTTCTTCTGCAGCTTTGCGACCGCAGCTGCCAGCGCATCTGGCGATTCAATGTTGCCCGCCAACGACTCGACGAGTTCTTCGATTTTCGACTTCTTCTTGGCCATGGGGCCCTCCTTGATGGGAGGAGCCTACTGGCTTTCGGGGTTTACACAGTTAACCGGACACTCTCTCAGGCGCGCGTCTTCGCGATTGATGGGCACGAGCCCGATTCAGCCGACACCTTCCCCAGCATTTCGGCAACTGCGGCGTGCTGTCACCCGCAATGAACTGCTGCCACCGAACCGCTAC
>JAGSHB010000110.1 GCA_023954815.1 Myxococcales bacterium
GGCAAGGCGTACTACGGCGTGTCGAGTGGGTTGCTGAAGTGGGAGCTGTGGTACTCAGCCGACGACAAGCTCGGCACCGGCGACACCAAAGCGATGAGCGCGAAGACCTGGTCCGGCAAAAACCTTGGCATCGGCAACGGATTTAAGAACCTGCAAGGCACAGTGGGCGGCGGCTTCGTCGTCACGACGCGCGCGTCCATCCCCAAGACAGCCAAGTTCGTCTGCGCAAAGTTGGTCTCCGCTTCCGATACCAACGCTACGAACAATGTCGCCTGCGCAGCGCTGCCGACCGTGTTGTGGCCTGAATATCAGGTAAAATCACTGAAGCTGTCGGTCACTGACATCAAAATCGGCGTGGCGACCAAAGTCACGGTCGGCGTGCAGAATAACGGCGGCGATTCGGCGGGGGTCGAGGCGGTGTTCTACGCCTCCAAGGACATGAAGATCGACAAGAGCGACCTGCAAGCTGGGACCGGCAAGGTCGGGGCCGCCAAGGCGGGCGCGCTCGCGACGACGGAGCTCTCCATCAACCTCTCCTATAAGACGCAGGCGGTGCACAAGTACCTATGTGTGCAGGTCAACGCCAAAGGGTTGGCGCTGGAGCTCAACCAGACCGACAACGTGCTCTGTACGACCATGAACGTCATCAACTTGCCCGACGTCTATGTGCTGGCCAATCAATTCGCCTTTCGCAACAAAAAGGGCGCCGTGGTGGGCAATCCCAAATATGGTGAGGCGTACGGCTGCTATGCGAGCCAGGTCTACAACGGCGGCTATGGCGCAGCCGGTGAGTTCGGTGTGCGCTGCTGGATGAACAAGACGACGGCAGGACCGACCGGCAGCCTGTGGAGCGAGAGCTGGCAGCATAAGAACGGCGTGTCAGCGGCGACGTACACGGCCAAGAAGTACCCTGGCGTAGAGAAGTACGTGTACTCGCCGACCTTCACCAACCTGTCGAAGACCGCGACATTGGGGCTGCATTACCTCTGCATCGAGCTCAATCACGACAAGAAGATGAGCGAGCTAACCTACCACCCCAAGGTGTGCCGCAAGGTGAACGTGATGGGCATCGACCTCATCAACTACCCCCCGATGACGGGGCTGAAGACGGCGAAGTCCAACACGGTCTTGCCGCGTGGCCAGCCGCTGTATCTTGACTACTCGGTCTGCAACAACGGCAATATGCAGATGACGGGCGGTAAGGCGATGCAATCCCGTGTGCTGCTATCCAAAGACAAGAACCCATCCGCTGATGACCACCTGGTTTGGTCGGGTCCCTACTGGAAGGACGCGTTGGCCAACGGTGGCACCAAGTGGGGCGGATGCAGCGGGCTCGTTGCGCAGTCTTTCAAGGCGACCCTACCGACCTCCCTGTCGCCCGGGCCAATGTACGTGATCTATCAGGTGAACTACGACGGCAAGTTCCTCGAGCCGTCGGGTAACAACCTCACCGTGCGTGCCGTGACGATCCAGTAGCCATTCTCGGCCACCCCGAGCGGCACTGCTAGCCAACACACGACATGCGGGCCCACGTATTTTTCGCGGCACGCGGGACCGACATCAACCTCTCCAGGGTATGTCGACTGGACCGACACCTTCATCATCGTCTAACGTCGGCGCCAAGATCGAAATTCGAAAGGAAACTAAATTGTTCCCTGGAGGGACCCTATGTCGCGTCAACGACTACAGCACTCGCTGATCCTACGGATTGTAGTGCCGATGATGGCTGCAGCACTCTTGGCCGGCTGCGGCGAAGAGGCCAAGCACTACCCATCGCCCAACTACGCTGTCGACATCGGCCCGCTCCTCGACGCCCACTGCGCGACGTGTCACCACGACGGAGGCCCGGCGCCGTTCCGCTTGGACACCTATGCCAACGTGAAAATGAACACGGGCGCGATACTGCCGAGCATCACCAGTCGCGCCATGCCGCCGTGGGGCGTCGACAACAGCGGCGCGTGCAACACGTTTCAGCATGCGCGCTGGCTCTCCGACGAACAGATTAAGTTGGTCAGCGACTGGGCAGACAAGGGAGCGCCAGAAGGTGACCCGGACAAGCGCAAGCCGTTCAAACCTGTGAGCGATTCCCTTGCGTCGCCCTCTGTCACCGTCACGCTGCCCAAGTACACGGCCTCGGTGAAGGAGAGCGCAGACGACTACCGCTGCTTCGTGTTGAAGCCTGGCGCAGACTTCAACGGCTTCATGACCGCCTACGAGGTGACTCCAGGGTCAAAGAGGACGGTCCACCACGTCATCGTGTACGCGGCCGGATCTGCGGTCGCTGCGGCACAGGCCGAAAAAAAGGACGCCGCCGAGGCTGGCCCTGGATACACGTGCTTTGGTGGCCCAGGCGTGGCGCCCTTCAATGTTTTGGCAGGCTGGGCTCCCGGCACGCCAACGACGCGCTTTCCCGAAGGTGTCGGCCTAGCCGTGTCTGGCGGATCGACGCTCATCGTGCAAGTGCACTACAACCTCGCCAGCGGTCCTGAGGAAGACGAGACGAAGATCGCGTTCCAGATCGAAAACTCCGTGACTGACGTCGCCATCGCTCGCATCCTCGCCGACACCGACATGCGCCTCGCCGCTGGCCAAAAGGACGCTCAGACCTTCATGGACATCGGCGGCGCCGAGTTCGGTTTGGGTGACCTGACGATTCACGGCGTGCTGCCTCACATGCACAAGCGCGGCACGAAGATCCGCGTTGAGGTCGTTGACGGCGACGGCAAAGAGGCCTGTGTGGCCAACACGCCCAAGTGGGACTTCGACTGGCAACAGTTCTTCTTCTTCAATACGCCCGTGCACGTCCCCGCCAACAGCGTGCTGCGCGTGAGTTGCCACTTCGACACCAGCGGGGACAAAGACACCCTTTCGTTTGGCGACAACACCAGCGATGAGATGTGCGTGCTCGGCGTTATCGCTTCGATCGGAAAGACCGCGAAGGCCAAGGCTTTGGCGTTGAAGGCGGGTGACGACGCCGATGTGCCGACCACGCGCGGCAAGGCTCCGACGGCAGACTTTAAGTGGACCGGTGGCGGCGCCAAGTATGAACGCCCGAGGGACATCACGCTGGCTAAGGGCGGCGGAGTCTATCTCGCTGGACGCTTCAACAGCCCGACGGTCACGGTGGGCGACACGACATTTAAACTCGCTGGCGACCATGATGGCTTGGTCACGGCGCTCGATGCGGATGGGAAGCCGCGATGGAGTTGGCACCTTGCCGGGCCCAAATTCGACATGCCCCGCAGCGCCTTGGAGACCTCCGACGGCCGAGTCGTCGTGGTGTCCCAAGCGGGCGGGGCGATCACGCTGAGCAACGGTGCGACGTGGACATCGACGGGCCAAGGCGACATTTTGGTTGCCGAACTCGACGCGAAGACTGGCAAGCTGCTCAAACACTGGAGCTTCGGCGGCACAAAGAACGAGCAGGTCTACTTCGCGCAGCTAGACAGCAAGGACGAACTCTGGGTGGGTGGCGCCTTCAATGGAACGGTCGACTTTGGCGACGGCAAGCCGATCACGGTCACCAAACGCAGCCAGTACTTGGCCAAATACACAAAATCCGGCGTCCTGCGCTTCGTCTACCATGGCAAGGGACACCCACACGACTACTTCTGGGAAGCCGACGTGGGCGCCGACGACAAGTTGACGATGCTGGCCGACCTGGTTGGCGAACAGGAGTTTGGTACCACCAAGCTGAACTTCACCGCGGGGGATGCTGACCACGCACTCATTCAATTCGATGCTAACGGCGCGGTCGTATTCTCGGTTGGATGGGGCTCCAAGGGCGACGACTGGTCCGGCGGGGTACAGACCTTGGACGACGGCGGCGTCATCGCCACATTCGCGTCGGCAGGCCCGGCCGACTTGTTGGGCAACGCGCTGCCGTTCCTCGGTGCGCGCGACGCTGGCGTGGCGCGATTTGACCCAAAGGGCAAGCTGCTGTGGGTGAAGACCTTCGGCGTTCGGGGCTTCCAGAACATCCATCCACCCGTGCAGCTGGCGTCCGGCGGAATCGGCATTGCCGCATATGTACAGGGTGAGTGCGACCTCGGCGGCGGACCGTTGAAGGCATCGCCGCGAGGTGACCTGGTGATCGCAGAGTTGACCAGCAAGGGAGAACATGTCTGGTCTCGCCGCATTGGCACGCTGGAGGACGAAGAGCGTGGCTTCCTACGGGTTGATGCCAAGGGACGCTTGTGGCTGTACGGCGGCGCGGGCCCCGCCGAGTCTGGCTTGAAATCTGGCGGTGGCATCGACTGGATCCTTCGACGCTATCCCCTCGCCCAATAGCTCAGCAAGGAATTATGCGTATCACCTCGAAAAGATGCACCAACCGGCTTCCCTCACCGCATACCCTCACGTTAGCCTCTGGCGCTCATTGAGCTGCTACGGCGCCTCCGAGCGTATGGGTTGCTACCTACGTGCGCGTTCAACGAACACCGAGGGCTATCGCTATCTACCACCTCGAACGTGCAAAACAATTTCGTCACTACACCCTGGCGATGCTCCGGCTGGACTTCGTCGCTGGCCTCACGGTGTCGTTGGTCTCGCTTCCCCTCGCTATGGCCTTTGCGGCCGCGGCAGGTCTTGGCCCTGACGTCGGTCTGGTTTCGGCCATTGTCGCTGGCGGCACGGCGGCCATCTTGGGTGGCTCCGAGCTCAACATCACGGGCCCGGCTGGCTCGCTGATCGGCGTCCTCGCCGGCGTGATCATCGCCAACAAAATCGGCGGCTATCAAGATGTGCTGGCGCTGGGTGTCTTGGGCGGCGCGATTCTCATCATCTCGGGCCTCAGTGGCCTAGGCAAGCTGGTGCGCTTCGTGCCCCTGCCCGTCATCATCGGCTTCACGGGCGGCATCGGCGTGATCATCGTGGTCAGCCAGCTCGAAGATGCGCTCGGGCTTCCAAAGCTCGAAAAGAGCCCGCATTTTCTCGGCAACATCCAGGCGATTATTGGCGCGCTCGATAGCGTGACCCCGGCTGCAATCGGCGTGACGCTCATGACCATGGGCACCATCGAGGGCCTTGGGCGCGTGCTCCCGAAGGCTTTCGCGCCACTACTCGGGATCATGGTGGCTGGCGTGGCGGTCTGGGGGCTCGGCCTCGATGTGCTGACCCTCGAGGCCAAGTACGGCGCCATCCCGCGCTCGTTGCCCTCCCCCGCCATTCCAACCTTGGCTGTGGACCAGCTGATGCGTTTGTTGCCTGCTGCCTTTACGTTGGCGGCGCTCTGCGCGCTGGAGAGTTTGCTGTCAGCCTCCGCAGCAGACGCAATCGCCGGCAAGCGGCACAACTCCAACGCCGAGCTCATTGGCTGTGGCCTCGCCAATATCGCCAACTCTCTCTTCGGAGGTATTCCCACCTGTGGCGCTATCGCCCGCACCACGGTCAACGCGCGCTCCGGTGCCCAAACGCGGCTCGCCGGCGTCTTCAACGCGCTGGCGCTGCTGTTGATCATGCTGGTTCTTGCGCCGATTGTTGGGCAAATACCTACCGCCGCGCTGGCTGGCCTGCTCATCCTTATCGGCATCAAGATGGTCGACGTCTTGGCCTACAGGAAGCTGCTCGCCCATCACCACTGGTCGGACTTCACCATGATGGCGGCGACCCTGCTTGCGACCGTGTTCGTGTCCCTGGTCGTCGGCATCTCCTGCGGCCTCGCCGTGGCCCTCTTCGCCTATTTCAGGCGCGCCCGCGGCACAGGCACCACACCCGCCGCTGAAAATGATGACGATGCTTCACGGGAAACATCGAAAGTCTCGATCGCCCGGGTTCAGGGGCCGTTATTTTTTCATACGGCACGCCGCGTCATCGAGGAGGCGACCTCACACGCCCCGGACGTCGCGCTCGTGCTCTGCCTGAGGGACACGGACGTGATCGACGCCAGCGGCGTGCAGGCCATTAAAGACGTGCTTCAGGCCCACCGCGGCGAACGCAGCGTCTACCTATCTGGCGTCTCCGATGAGCAGCGTGACCTGCTCGAGCGCACCGGGGTCATCGATATCGTTGGCGACGACTTGGTCTTCAGCACCCGCGACGCTGCGTTGCTTGCAGCCCACGCGGAGTAGCGGTGCCGCAGAGCCCCTCTGCAATTACGGCGTCCTCTGCACCCGCACATCCCGATAGCCAGACTTGCCATGGAGCAAGGCGAGGTGCGTCGTAGCGAACGAACCCATGTCGGTCGCGGCTACCAGCATCGGATTGGGCACGTACCGCAACTGGGTGCTTTGCAGCGGCGCGCGGGCTCCCTTGCCGTCGGGGATGGCGCGCTCGAAAGCGAGCCAGTCACGGTTGAACACCTGTGAGGCGGCGCCTTTCTTGTCGAAACTAGCCGAGATCAACGACTGGTAGGCGAGCAACTCGTCCAGCTCCGCAGCGCTCACTTCTTCCGCACAGGTCTGGCACACACGCCCGACGACAATACGGAGTTCTGCAAAGAACGCGTCTCCAGTCTCCATGGCCGTCAACAGCAGCGCTTCTTCAATGGCCCAGCGTCGGTCGCCAAAACCATCGAGCCGTAGATTCAACGCGCCACCTGCCATGGCCGACGCGGTGTACCTCTCAAACGTCTCTCGGCAACGCCCGAACACTGTGCCCGATGCTGCCGTTTCAATCGCGTCAATGAGCGCGTCGAAGAAGGCTTGCAGGCTGACCTTGGCGATGTCTCTCAGCCACGCCACCACTACATCAAACAGCTTGAGGTTGGTGGCTACAGAGACCAGATAACCAAAGCGATAGGCCCGCTGCCAATCGTCTGGCGGCATGGCAGAGGTGGCCACCACAATCTCCTCGAACTCGTCGACGTGGGTGTGCGAGCGCTGCTCTCCAGTCAGCGTCGCGAGGCAGTGGCGTCCCTCGAGCCCATACCGCTGACGGTCGCCGCTGGAGGCGAGCTCCGTATTGGGCAGCAGCCGGCATAGATAGAGATAGAACGAATCCCCCGGAAAGGGCGTGAGCGCGTCGATGACGCTATTGCAGAAGTCCTCGTAGCGTTGCTCCGGCAGGCCGAGCAGCAGCTCGTTGAACGTCGGGATCCCTTCGTTGTTGCACGTCCGTCGCAGCGCGAGCGACTTGTCACGGCTGATATTCGAACGCTTCACAGCCTCCAGCACCCGGGGTGTAAAGTCCTGCATCGACAAGGCCACCTGGCAGCCAATCCCAGCCTCGAGCAGCGTCCGCACCGTCGCCAGGTTGCGCTGTTGCGCGTTCTTGGTCAGGTGAAAATAGACGTATTGGGGATACCCGGTCTGGGCGTGGGTGGCGGCGATTTCTTGGGTGATGGCGATGTCACGGGGGCGAATCCCGAAGTTAGCGTCGACGATATAGAGATAGGGGATCTGTCTCGCGGCGATCCAGTCCAGCTCGTCCTTGATGCGCGCCAACGGCAGCTCGTGCACCTTGCTTCGCGTCGCCTGGCCCCAGTCACAAAATGTACAGGCGAACGGGCACCCGCGATTGGTCTCACACAGGGCCGCGTGCGGCGTCGGCAGGGTCTGCAGGAGCGTGTCGAAGGTGCCATCGAGATAGGGCGACGCGGTGACTGAAAAGTCGGTGAGGCGCGGGCGCGTTTCGCCGTATCGCACGCCACGGCTGCCTAGCCCCCTTGTGGCGGTTCCCGCGACAGTCGATGCATCTCCGCCAGCGACGATGCTGTGCAAGATGGCGCCAAATGTGACCTCACCCTCCCCCAACACCAACATGTCGACAGCGGCGTGCGCCGTGAAGAACGCCGCGATGTCTTCTGAATCTCGCGGCGCCGATGGACCGCCAAGCACCACGAGGCAGCTCGGGTTCTCTTCTTTGATGCGTGCGGCGACGGCAAGGGAGTAGCGTTCGTTCCAGCAATAGACCGACAACGCCACGACGTCAGCGGTTCGAAGCTTCTCGGCTGCCGCTACGACGGGCTCACGTGTCACGCCCAGGTGGAAGGTGCAGGCGCTACGCAGCAGGGGATCGGCCTTCGCGGTAGCGACGATGAGCCCCGCCGCAAGGGGCAGCGCGCTCATCTGCGTGACGCCCTCAAACTGCCGGACGTGGACCTCGATCACGGTGAAACCCGCGTCGGGGTGGGCATCTGCCAGACAGCTGGCTGGTCGTGTATCGAGGGCTGGATCACGCGCTACTCCTGAGAGCGGCTACTTTCGCGTTGCCGACGCAATAGATCAACGCAGGCGGCTGGGCCCCTCACAAAGTGGACCTCGATTGGGGTGACTACGCGGCGCTCGGGTGGCGCAGTGAGCCGGATTGGATGGCCAACGCCACCTTCGCCAAGACCGTGAAGATAAACGCGCCCAGGGCCCAGATACCGAGGGAGACGAAGAACTCGATCCACGATGGCGAGTACTCGACCAAGTCCCCCGCTGGGGTCGGCAAGAAGCCCGGAACGACGAGCCCCATGCCCTTTTCGATCCACACCCCGACCACAACCAGCGCGCTCGCCCCCACCAACCAGCCGCGCTTGTCCCGCTCTCCGAGCCAGATGAAGATGCTGAGGCCGACCACGCTCATGGCCAAGCCAGACCAGATGTAAGGCACCAAAGTGGCGTGCTCGCCGATGCCGAAGAACAGGTACTCGGCGGAGATGACGTGGGCGGCGTCCGTGTAGAACTCCTTGAACACCTCACAGCCCAGCAAGAAGAAGTTCAGCGGCAGCATGACCGTGACGATGCGGCGTAGGAGTTGGATGACGGACCACTTCACGTCTTGCGGGCCCCACTTGTCGATGGCCAGCAAGACGATGATGAGGATGGATGGGCCGGAGGCGAAGGCGCTGACCAAGAAGCGCGGCGCCAAGATGGCCGTGTTCCAGAAGGGGCGCCCACCCAAGCCGCTGTACAGGAACGCGGTGACGGTGTGGATGCTGACGGCCCAGAAGATGGAGAGGAAGACCAAGGGCAGGTAGGCGCGCTTGCGGGCCGGCTTTCCCAAGTACTGGCGGTACAATAGGTACCCGGGGATATGCATGTTCAACGCGAGATAGCCGCTGAGGACGACCACGTCCCACGCCAAGATGGAGCTCGGGAAGTTGAGTTGACCAAAGCCAGGCAGCATATGCAGCACGCGGTCGGGGCGGCCGATATCGACGGTGACAAAGGCCAGGCACATCACGATGGCACTCACGGCGAGCAGCTCCCCGATGAGCACCACCTCCTTCACGTCGGCACGGTGGTAGACGTAGCTCGGCACGACCAACAGCACCGCCGCAGCAGCCACACCAACCAAGAAGGTAAAGTTGGCGATATAGGCGCCCCAGCTCACCTGATCGGAGAGGTTGGTGACGATGAGCCCGTGTTGGAGCTGCATCACATAGGCCGCCGTGCCGCCCGCGATGACGAGCGCCAGCGCCGCGAGCCACGCATAGTACAAACGCGGCCCCACGAGCGCCGTGCGGATCATGTCTCGCCAATAGCGGAGGTAGGTTCCCATCTTGAACGCTCCTGATGCGTCAGTCGAAGTAGTAAAACACCCGAGGCCCGGTCTGCAGCTCCTCCTTCAGCACAAAGACCCGCTTGTTCTTCACGATTTGCGCCACATCACTGGTCGGGTCCGCCAGGTTGCCAAACTTCCGCGCGCCGGTGGGACACGCCTCGGCGCACGCTGGATAGGCCCCTTGGCGGGTGCGGTGCAGGCAGAAATGGCACTTCTCGACGACACCCCGCGGTCGCACGCGATTGGAGAGGTAGCCCTGGTTGGTGTTGAGCTCGTGGCGCGCAAGGGTCGGCGTCGTGAAGTTGAAACGCCGCGCCTCGTAGGGGCACGCAGCCATGCAATAGCGGCACCCGATGCACCAGTCGTAGTCGACGACCACGATGCCGTCCTGCTCCTTCCACGTGGCACCCACCGGGCACACGCTCACGCACGGCGGGTTGTCACACTGGTTGCATTGAGTCGGCAGGTAGAACTTGTCTTTCTTGGGCACCTGCCCCTCGAAGTACATATCGCCTTTTTCGAGGTTGAGGTCGCCCTTATTGAGCTCGATGACCTTGATGTACTGCATCGCCGGGTCACGACTCTGGTTGTTCTCTTTGACGCAAGCATGGACGCACGCGCGGTTGCCATTGCAGACCGACAGGCTGATGGCGAACGCAAATGTGACGTCGGGGATCGGCGCGGGGTCGACCAAGTTGATGTCCGTGCGAAACCGCTTCTTGGTCTGGGCTTTGATGCGCGCGAAGACCCGCTCTTTGTCCGCCGGTGACAGCTCCTTGTAGTGGCGTTGCAGCACTTGCTCCAAGCTGAGATCCCCGCACCCAGCCGCCGCCGTCGTCGCTGCAGCCGCGCCCGTCATGATGCGTTTGAGGAAGCTACGACGCCCCAGCGCGTGCCGATCCACGGGCGCTTGGTCCGCGGTCATCGGCTCGTTGGGCGCTTCGCATCCGCACGGGTCATGACATGCCATCAGTGACCTCCAGTCTTCGGAATCCCACCCTTGGGGAAAGGCGGCGCGGGCATCGCGACCACCGGCTTGATGGCCGGCGAATGGGGCTGGTGACAATCGACACAGGTCATCCGATAGCGCGTCTTGGCCCAACTGCCGATGCTCTTGCCGTGTGCCCCGTAGCGCCAATCCCGCATCTTCTCGCCGTGACACTGCCCGCAGACCCGGTGGCTCTCATCGAGGGTCACCGTCACGCCCGTCATCAGCTCCAGGTGGTCCATATTCTTGGCGCTGTGGCAGCGGTAGCAGTTGCCAATGCCGTCGTAGTGATCGAACTGCAGGCCCTCATGCTTGTTGGTCAGCGGCAGCGGAGGATGGCTCGGCTTTCCACCTGCATCCTGCGTCCGCGAGACCTTGTCGTGGCACTGCTGACAGGGATGCAAACGACTGCGACCGATGCGAGTGCTGACCACCACCTTGGCCTTGCCAGCCCCTTTGAGCAGCAGCGGCCGCTCGTCGAGCCTCGGCGCGTCTTCCTTGCATCCCGAAGCGAGCAAGCCCAGAGATGCGACAAGGCACGCTACAAGGCAGATTGCGCTAGCTTTCGGCATCCGTCGGCCCCTCATTGGCGTCTCCGTGGTGAGTCGCTGTCTGCTACTTCGAGTACCGGGCCTTGAACTCCTTCGCTCGCTTCGCGCGTTCGGCTTTCTCCTCCGGGGAGGCCTTGCCCAAGTACCAGCGATGCTCAGGCGAGTTCAGCATGTCATCGAGACCCTTGCGCAACGCCTTGGCAGCGGCCTGCTTCTTCTTGTCCTTGGAGGCCTCACCCTTTTCGATGATCGTCTCCAACGCCGGCACGAACTTCATGTACCAGTGCTTGGCCACCTCGTACGTGCCGTGCCAGTGGGTGTAATCCGGTCCCATCATCGAGGCCGCATGGCGCGCACGACGCCCTTCGTGGTGCCACAGCTCGAACCAGATAAAGTCGATCTTGTTGCTGAACTTCACCGGCTTGAGCAGCGGTTTGGCCAGCTTCATCAGCTTCAGACCAGGGTCGGCGAACTTCACGTGGTACTCGTTAATCAAGCCATCGTATTGCGTGTAGAACGAGTCGACGTAGGGCTTGCCATGGCAGGCCAGGCAGACATCAACCATGTTCTTGCGGCGGGTCTTCCAGCCGATTTTCGCGCCCGGCAGGCCCATTTTTGCGTCGGCCACCTCGGGTCGCACCGATTTTGGCGGGCGGTTGTTCCAAGAGATCCGCAGGCCCACGTCATGCGTCACACCCTGTTTCGCGGTGGCGGACATGTGGCAGGTCGCGCAGGTGGGGGCGGCGTTGTAGTCCTCGCCGGCGATCCACTTGTCGTTTTCCATGTTCATCTTGTGCTTGTTGGCGCGGAACGCGATGCCGTGCTTGGACTCGTTGTAGATCTCGATCTGCGGATGGTCGGGGCCCATGTGGCACTTGCCGCAGTTCTCAGGATTGCGCGCCTGGGCGACCGAGAACCGGTGACGACTGTGACAGGCGGTGCATGATCCGCGGCTACCATCAGGATTCAAACGACCGATGCCTGTGTTCGGCCACGTCGCTGCATCGAGCTTGCCGCCCTCCAGCACTTTGACCTCGCTACCATGGCATTGCCAGCAGCCATTGACCGCCGCCGCCGAGACGCCGTTCGGAAAGCCAGGCGTCTTGAGCAGGCGAGATCCCTCGACCACTTCCGCGAGCACGTTATCCAGGGATCCCAAGATCTTGCCAGCCTGCGCGTGGTGGCTCTCGCTGAACTCTCGGGTCTCCTTTTCGTGACACTTACTACAGTCCTTCGGAGAGACGATGATGGCGATGCGCCGGTTGTGGTGCATGAAGGCGTCGGCATCGCCCGGGTGAGCCTCGTGACACTCAAAACAGCCGACTTTGGCCCGGTAATGCCGCGAAGCGCCCCACTGCTCCACAATGGCGTGGGATTCCTTGCGGTGGCACGTAATGCACTCCTTGGAGGCTTCACTAAACTCCGCTGGTAACTGGGTTTGGGCCTGCGCGGACGGCACCAACAGCTCGCCCAGCTTGCCCTTGGCGCCCTTCCCTGCCTTGTGCGCAGCAGCTTTCTTACCGTCTTCGGTCTTTGATGCTGCCTCTCCACTCTCTGATGCGGTCTTTGGCAGTGGCGCCTGTCGGCATCCCCAAGCGGCAACGAGCAAGGTCAACACGCAAATGACCGGCCCAACGGTGTGACGATGGGTGCGAGGGCGAGGGTGCATGGAGACCTCCGAGGCAGTGGTGGAGGCCTTGATCGCAGCCTCGTAGGTCAAAACCTAGGCCCCGAACACGCGACTGCAACGGAAATCTGGAGAGAAAATTGGCTGTGTTAGCGAACGCTGGCCGCTCGCGTCATGGTCATACGGCGCTGGCGGTCACAAATCCCTGGCGGCCGAAGTACAACACCGTGCCGTCCGTGAGCACCACGTGGGCTTGCCGCAACACATCCTTGAATGTACCCAACCACGCCATAGCCTGCGAGAAATGCATCGACCAGTCGGCGCCTGGTCCGGTGGTCGGCGGAGGCTGCTCGTCAGCATGGGTGCTGAAACCCACCGCGGCGCAGCCCACCTCTTCAGCGTGCGCACGTAGGTCTTCGGGGACTGTGACGATGAGGCCTTTCGGTTTCATTTGGACTTCCGTGGTGGGGGCGAGGCCGCTGTCTGGGGCGGGCTGTCGCCGCCTGTCTCCGTTACCAACTCCGCTGCTTGTGATTTCGTTCCCGATGGGCGCCAAAAGGATCATGTTGGCAGCTCTGACGCGCACCATCGCCTCGTCACCTGACGCCCACAGCGGCCCGCAATCACGGCCCCCCCACTAATATGCGTACCCCGCCCCAAAACCGCCGTAGCGGCCTCCCAGGGCCATTTCCGGGCATTTTGCTATCCAAAAACGGCGAAATTCAGTCCCGCGCGGTGAAAACCCAAGCCTGAGGCGTCGTTTGCAGCAACGCGTACAACATCACCGCGGCGCCCAGATCTCGCTCAGTACCGCGTAGCCCGACCACCGCGAACGAATCCATAGAGCGCCACATTGCCCTGGCCCGCCAGCTCAATCGCCAACGACGTCGGTGCAGACACGCCTGCCACGAGACCCACCTCACTCGCCATCGCCTTTTGTACGATTTCGAATGATATTCGTCCGGACACAAACAATCCAAGCTCGCCAGCCGCCAAACCACGCTGCGCCGCGTGCCCCAACACCTTATCGACCGCGTTGTGCCGGCCGACATCCTCGCGCACCACGACGAGCGCGCCCGCCTCGTCGAACAGCGCCGCAGCATGCAGGCCGCCGGTCAGCGCGAAGGTGGCTTGGCGGGCACGTAGACGCTCAGGCAACGCTACCAAGACCTCGGCCGAGACGGACGGTTGATGGGGTACGGGCCCAGCGATGGCCAACGCGCGCTCGATGGACGCCTGACCGCAGATGCCGCAGCTGCTGCCGACGTAGGTGTTTCTGGCGATGCGCGCCACATCCACCTTCACCCCAGGGGCGAGTTCAGCGCGGATGACGTTGCCCTTGGCTGCAGGCAGGTCGACATCATCGCACGGCTTGACCGACGCAAGGTCAGAAGCAGCCGCGACAATACCCTCCGAGAGAAAGAAACCGGTCACCAGCTCTTCGTCATGACCCGGCGTGCGCATCAGCACGGCGATAGGCGCCTGGCCGAGCAAGATCTGCAGCGGCGTCTCGACCGACACGCTGTCGGAGCCCGTGCCGGAGACGGGGCCATGACGCACCACCGGCACCGACAGCGCCATGACGGAGGTCTTGGACGGCGACTTGCGCTGGGACTTGGGTGCCTGCAGGTCCTCGGGGCGATTGACGTTGCGCAGCGTGGCGTGCTCGTCGCCCGGGATGGGCACGTGCACAAAGTCGAGGGCCGCGTGCAGCGCACCCAGACGGCGCTCGCCACTCGCTACCAGGGCCACGAGCTGCGGATGCATCGCGCTGGGCAGGCAGACCGGCAGCGGCTGTGGGCGACCCTGTCCGTTGATGAAGGCCGAGGCGCTGTCGGCCGTGCTCGCGGCGATGAGCGTCTGCAGACTCGCAGCATCCAGCCCAGGCATGTCACACGGCATGACGATGAAGCGTTCGCCTAGCCCGCTACCCACCAGCGTGGCGATGGCCTGAAGCGGCCCGCCCCCGGGCTCGGCGTCCTCGATACGCAACCGGCCGCCTCTCGGCGACAAGCCCTCTCCATGCCCCAAGATGACGACCACATCACTGACCGTCAGCAGCGCCTGCTCTGCCAACTCGCCCAGGGTGGCGCCGTCCTGCCAACGCACGCCAGCCTTGTGCTTTCCCATTCGGCGACTCGCACCACCTGCGAGCAGCCCGCCAACAACCCTTGGACGCGCTGTTGGCTCAATTTGGCGCTTCGTCGAACTCAAGACGCCTCCGGTGCGGCCAGAGCGGCCAAGGCGGCTGCGATTTGCCCCGCCACACGTGCATTGTCGAGCGCGAGGGCCCGGTTTGTCACCACCGTTCTGCCGCCGGATAGCTCAGCCAACGCGCTGAGCACGTAGGGCGTCACCGCGGCGCCGAAGATCCCGTCGTCATCTGCGGCTGCGAGGGCGCCGGTGATCCAGCCGTCCACTTCCTCGCGTGCCAGCGCGACGTCGGCCGGCGGCGGGTTGCAGACCAACATGCCCGCCGTGAGCCCGAGGCGACCTTGTAGCGCAAACGCCTGCGCCACCGCGGCGGGCGTGTCCAGTCGATGGGGCACGCCGTGGCCGCTGGTTTGGCTGTAGAAGCTGGGAAAATCATCCGTACCGAAGCCGACCACAGGCACATTGGCCGTCTCCAGCATCTCCAGGGTCCGGCCTAGGTCGAGCAGGCTCTTGGCGCCAGCGCTCACCACCAGCACACCCATAGACCCAAGCGCTCCGAGGTCCGCCGACACATCCATGGACGCCTCCGCCCCGCGATGCACGCCGCCAATACCGCCCGTCGCGAAGACCCGCACGCCAGCCGCGGCCGCCAGCAGACACGTACCGGCCACCGTGGTGGCTCCCATGGCGCCATTCGCCGCCACAATCGCCACATCGCGCGCCGAACATTTGGCGACATCGGGCGCGCTGAGCAAGCGTTCGAGCTGTGCCGCGTCAAGCCCCACGCACGGCTCGCCGTCGATGATCGCGATGGTCGCAGGCACGGCACCAGCCTCGCGCACGGCGTCTTCCAGCGCTTTGGCCAGGGGCCGACGTTCATCCGGTGGGAAGCCATGGCACAAAATCGTCGACTCCAAGGCCACCACTGCCCTGCCCTCCCGCAGCGCGACCTGAACCTCGTTGCTTACCGTCACGTTCATTCTGATCCTCATCAAAGCTCAAAGATGCCAGGGCAAGCAGCGCTGCCAGGTCACCCCGTCAGCGTCCACTGTGCATCCCATCACCACCACCTCGACGCCCGCGCGGACCGCCCGTCGCAAGCCCGCGCCATAGGCTGGGTCAATGTGGTCAGCAGGCACAAAACTGTGGGCATCGTCACGCTGCACGACGTAGACCATCGCCGCGCGGTCGCCTTCCGCCACGCGGTCGGTCAGCTCGCTGAGATGCTTCAAGCCGCGGGCCGTCACCGCATCGGGAAAGCTCGCCACGCCAGCCTCATCCACCAAGGTGACGTTCTTCACCTCGATCCAGGCCTTGCCAAACTCACCCTCCGCGACCGCATCGACGCGGCTGCGCTCACCCATCCGCTGTTCGCGTTTGATGGTCATGGGCAGCGGAAAGCCGGGCACCTGCCCTGTCGCCAGCGCGCGTGTGACCAAGGCGTTGGGTAGCTGTGTGTCGATGCCCACCCAGGCGCCGGAGTCCACCTGCACCGCTTTCCAACTCCAGGGTAGCTTTCGCTTTGGGTTCTTGCTGTCCCAGAGCAGGACGGGGCTGCCCTCGGTCGTCAATCCGCGCATGGATCCGGTGTTGCCGCAGTGGGCCGTGAACTCGGCGCTGCTGCCGTCTGGCATGGGCACAATCACATCGGCCAGAAAGCGCTTGTAGCGCCGCACGAGCTGACCCTGCACCATGGGCTGCGGAAAGGGCTCGGTGACCGGGGTCTGAATGGTTGGCGTTTGCGGGTGATCCATTATGCTCCAACAGCCAAGTACGGCGCCGACCTGCGCCAATCGGAGACACCATGCGGCAAGATAGTCCGATGAGCCAGGAGGACGACGCAAACACCCGCGCCCTCGTGCTATTTGCCCACGGCAGCAGCCGCCCGGCCTGGCGTGCGCCGCTCGACACCCTCTGCGCCCAGGTTCAACAGACCGTGCCGCTACCTCTGCGGCTCGCGTTTTTGGAGCGTTGTTCGCCAGGTTTGCACGACGTTGTGGATGAGCTGGCCGCGCTTGGGGTGACGGAGGTGGAGATCCTGCCGATGTTCATCTCGGGTGGTGGTCACGTCGACCGAGACGTGCCGCCGTTGATTGCCGAAGCCGAAGCGAGACACCCGACGCTGACGTTTCGGCTGCTGCCAGCGATTGGTGCGCACCCGGCGTTGGTAGCTGCGATTACGTCTATCGCGATTGAGCGGGTGTAGCGTGTGTCTAGCAAAGGGGCATCTACCTCCTCATTCACTCTCGCTGGGTCGTGCCGGGATCAGCACGACAACGCCACGACGCTCTCCGTGCCCCCCGGGGACGTCACCGTTGCGCAACCGCCTAACCGCCGTCTCGGACGCGGAGACAATCCAGGGGCTCATCACGTATTGTTTTCCCTCTCTTGCTTGCGTGTCGTGGTCGCCTGTAGTCCCCTAGCTTGCATGGCCACTGAATTCGCACATTGTCAGCCCGACACCCACTCATCCGGCCCCCGCCGCTTGGTCCGGGATTTTGCCGCCATTTTGCTGACGCTAACCCTGGTCGCTCCTGCCGCTCACGCCGACGACAAGCGCGGGCTCTTCGTGGAGTTGGACGGCTTCCGCGGCGCGGGCATGGGCACCAACAGCACGTTCGTCCAGGAGGACCGCAGCCAGTCTGCATCCACCAGCGACAAGTCTGCCTACACACAAGAGTTTGGCTACCGCACCCCGCGCGCCTGGGGCGGAGCAGCGTATGTTGGATACTGGTTTCGAGACGACGTCGCTGTAGTCGGCGGTTTCGCGATTTTCACCTACGACACGGTGCCAATCCACACCTACACCGACGACGGTAGCGGCAAGGACGGCGTCAGCACGCTCACCGAGTCGATTCACTCCGACCTCGTCACGTTAGGTCTGCGTATGAGCAAGAGTCTGGGAGTCGGGCGACTGCGCATCGGGGCTGGGTTCGCGTTCATGTTGCCCTACGCGATGGTGTCCGAGGAGATTGTCGCCGGCGAGGGCACCTACACCACGCGGCGGAATGTGGGGTCAAGCCTCATCGGCGGCTACGGTGAGCTTGGCTACGATGTCTCGCTGTGGCGGGGGCTCTATCTCGGCCTCGCGCTGAAGGTCCACGTCGCGCAGTCGCGCCGAGACGGCCAGACCATCGATGTACACTTCGTATCGGACTCGGGCGAAGAGCAAAAAGGGACCACGAAACACCAAAAGTCGATCCGAGCGAAAGACGTGACGACCACCAACGTGGGCAGCAGGCAGGTGCCATCGGTCACGCGACCCTACTCGCAGATCTTTGCCGACGCCCGCGCCTGCCTGACGTTGGGATGGGCGTTCTAGCCCCCAATTTGTCACCACCAGTCGGTCTGACCGGCGTCATGCGGGTCCTTCGCGTCTCGACAGCCCGGCAAGGTCCGTTCGCGTCAAAAAAGCCGCCCAGCTTGCATCTAGACGTCCATACCTGCCCGGCTTGGCGCCGCGACCAGCACGGCGCCAAGCCGGGCAGGAGGGCGAAAACCACAGACACCCAACAAATCCAGATGTTGTACGACGCCAGCACCCATGCTGGCCCTCCCCGCAGCCCGCTTCGCGAAGGCACGGCTGCACGCTAGTGCTGGGACACACATTCGAGGTCGCCAGCGCTACCATGTCGACAGTAGCCGACCTGTCCGCTGCTGTGACGGCAGCGCTGGTCCGGTTTCTGACAGACCTCAACGGGGATCTGCCTAGCATCCGAAGCACGCTGACAGGCACTTGCGGCCCCGAACACGACGGCGATCAGCAGCACGCGCAGCCCCCATCGTGAGGACAGCGAGATCCATTCTTGTAGGGATGTGCAACCCACGACGCCTCCGGTGCCCCACCGTATCACAGCGCCGAGAGCCCGACGGCCCCGCGAGACATTGCGCGCACCGTTGCGCAGTATGGGATAGCGACGCACACATCGTAGCGCGCAAGGAGTCTGCAGTGCCCGACACCCCGACAGCGCGGTTCCACATCCGCCGAGCCACCGCCTCGGACGCGGAGACCATCCTAGGGTTCATCCGAGAGCTCGCCATCTACGAGCGCGAACCGGACGCGGTGGAGACGTCCGTGGAGGTGCTCCGCGACCAACTCAACAGCGAGTCTCCGCCTTTTGAGTGCCTGCTTGCCGTCTCCGATGAGTCGCCGGAGCCCGAGGCCCTCGGGTTCGCCCTGTTCTTCGCCAACTACTCGACCTGGCGAGGCGCGCCTGGGATTCATCTGGAGGATCTCTTTGTTCCCGAGCGCCATCGCAAGCAAGGAATAGGCGGCGCGCTGCTGCGGGCGATTGCTGCGCTTGCGGTCGAACGCGGGTGCGCGCGGATGGAGTGGGCTGTCTTGGACTGGAACCAGCTCGCCATCGACTTCTACGAAAACATCGGCGCCGTAGCCCTTGGCGAGTGGACTACAATGCGGCTGACTGGCGCTGCGCTGCAGGCGTTTGGCCAGAGAGGCGGCGAGGCGTAGGCAGCGAATGCTTGAAGGCTAGCGAGGACGCCCCCTCTTCCCGCGGACTGGCCATCTCGATGTGAGACAGCAGCATCGACGACAAACTCCGTACTTTAACGTACAGCGGAGAATTCGTTCGAACAAACGTGGGCGGTGCTGCGTCTTGTGGACAGCGGGCATGAGTTCGCGCGGTTCGTTTCGCAAGCTCTGCCGCCAGGATGCCAGACGTTTTGCTGCAAGAGGAGCTACCTATGAGCCTTCGCGGATGCCTTCGACAGTTTCCCCGCCCCCCTTCAGCCAGCGTGATTGCGGCCATCGCGGCCGCCCTGGTCGCATGCGGCGGGGGCCAGCAGGTCACGATTGTGGACGCGCAGCAGCAAGCCGCCGCGCCCAGGACTAATCCGCCGCCGGCTGAGATGCTGCGGCACCAGCGGGCGCCAGTCATCGCGGTGGCGCAGCGCGCCCCTGGTCGGTTGACCACCCGGAACGAGACCGGTTTCGAAGGCGCCCGCACTCACGCCAAGAGCGCCGAAGCCAACACTCATCTGCAGATCGTCATGTACGGCAGCGGCCGCTGCGGTATCTGCAAAGGCTTTCGCGCGCGCATGGAACGAGACGGCATTCGCTATACGTGGGTCGACATCCTCCAGGATTCGAGGGGCCGCAGGACCATGTGGCGCTTGGTTCAAAAGGCAAAACCGGGAGCCCGAAGTGTACGTTTTCCAGTGATGACGCTCGGCAAACGGATCTTGGTGTCACCGCGCTACAGCGACTTTGAGCGGGTGCGGACCAAATGAAGAGGAAGGCTCCAAGACATCAGCGGGCCGCTCGTCTCTCTCATCTCCAGTCAACCAACATCTCGACAGCCCGTAAAAGCCGATGCAGACTGCGCCCCCCTACCCTAGCTGTGAGAACCTACCTATGTCCGAACTCTCCGACATCCTGCTCGAGCCCTCGCTCCGCCCCAAGCTCATCGACGCCTGCGTGCGCCTCATCGACGACGAGGTCGCTAGTAAGCGCGGCCTGTCCTCGCTGCCCATCAAGGGCGGGTTCAAGGCGGTGAAGGCGGTGCGTCCCGGCTTTGTACGCGCCGTTATCGACTTGCTCTTCGACCGTTTCGTCGAGCAGATGGCCTCGTACCACGAGAACTGGGTCAGCGGCGGCAAGTCCGGCTCGTTTGGCGCCCATCTGCAGAAGAACAGCTCCGCCGTCGCCAACAGCCTGTTGGTCGTCACAGACGAGCGCGCCGCCCGCAGCGATATGAAGTCCATCAAGAAGGTCTACGGCAAGCTCCGCCCCTCTGCGCAGAGCCACGTGGCTTCGGCGATCCCGGGCATGGCTCGCATCTTGGATCCGCACGTTTCCTAGCAGCGCGCGGCGTAATTAAAATTACTGTCGCAGCACGCTGCTAGTTTTCTTCATTATTGGGGGGGGCTACGAGCGCCCCCAGTCGCGGCGAGCCGCGACTTCCCCAACCCAGCAGACAGCGCGCCATGGAGCGCGCCTCCGAAAAAACGAGAAAAAGCGCAGTCTGCTAGCTCGTAGGATTGGCCCGGGCAGCGCCCCAGCCCCCTTTGTGGGCAGCGCCACGGGGAAGCTGCCGCGTGGGCACTATTCCTGCCGAAGACTAGTTCCCGGCGCCCATTGCGATCGGGCCAAATGCCACGATTAACAGGGTCGTAGCCAGCACAACGATAGGTAGTACGATCCGCTCATGACGCCGCCAAAACGGTGCGCCCGGATCGATCTCTTCGTCTGCATCGAACTCCGGTAAACTCTGCACCACCTGGCGTGTCAACAAGTGGTTGAGCGCGACCGGTGGGGTCAGGTAACCCAGCTCGAAGGAGACCAGCGCCGTCATCCAGAAGTTGAGCGGGTGGATGCCGTTTTCCTTGGCGATGGGATAGAGCGTCACACTCACGAGGATCACGGCGCCGTACGGGTCCATGATCATACCGATGATGACCAGCACGAACATCAGCACAGCCATGGCCATGTAGGGCGAGCCCA
>JAGSHB010000248.1 GCA_023954815.1 Myxococcales bacterium
ACGCGGACCGGCTCGTTGAGTTGGCCAATCAAGGGCATCCCCGGCTGCTCGCTCGCGGCGGTGGCGCAAGATCCATCGATGTGCGCGTATTTCCGGAGAGCGAGATCGGCCCCATGCTCATCGTGCACATCATCATCGATGTGTGTGACGCCATGGGCGCGAACCTCGTCAACAGCATGGCGGAGAGACTCGCCGGCGAGTGCGAAAAGCTGACAGGCGCCTCGGCAAATCTGCGCATCTTGTCGAACTTGGCGGACCGCCGTCTGATTCGGGCAGTCGGTCGTGTGCACGTCGATCAGCTCGCACGTCCGGGGCTCGGCTACACCGGCCGTGACGTCGCGGTCCGCATGGAGCGTGCCAGTGTCTTTGCAGAGGTCGATCCGTACCGCGCGACGACCCACAACAAAGGCATCATGAATGGCATCGACGCGTTCTTGCTGGCGACGGGTCAGGATTGGCGCGCAGTCGAAGCCGGTGCGCACGCTTTCGCCGCGAAAAATGGCCGCTATAGCGCCATGGCGACTTGGCGAATCGAGGGCGATGAGCTCGTCGGTCGCATCGAAGTGCCCATGCAGGTCGGCATCGTGGGCGGGGTCACGAAGGTGCACCCAGTCGTGAAAGTGCTGCTCAAGGTGGTCGACGCCAGCACGGCTACGGACATCGGCCGCATCGCCGCATCGGTGGGTCTGGCTCAGAACATGGCGGCCGTCATGGCCCTGGCGACGGAGGGCATCCAGCGCGGACACATGTCGCTGCACGCCCGAAATATCGCGGCTGCGGTCGGTGCCAAGGGCGCGGAGATCGACCGCGTGGTGGCGGAGATGATTCGCCAGAGCTCGATTTCACATGATTCAGCGGAAGCGGCGCTGCGCAGCACCCAGGGTCACGAGCGGCCGAAGCTGGGCAAGGCGCCGCCGCTGTCCATCAACGAGCTGCGGACGGTGCGCGATACCCATTGGCCGGCCATCGAGCGTCTCATCGAGGAGCTATTGCCTCGCCCAGACAACGCCAAAGAAGGCCGCAGAGCCCTGTCAGAGACCTTTTGGTACCAGCTCGATACCGGCGGTAAGCGCCTGCGCGCCGTGATCCCCTTGGTGGTCTACGAAGCCTTCGGTGGCGATCCAGCGGATGCGGTCCCGCTTGCGGCGGCGATCGAGGTGCTACACAACGCGACGCTGATGCACAAAGACGCAGCGGATAGGCTCCGTGAGCGGCGCGGGCGCGATACGGTGTGGGTGCGCTTTGGTCAGCATCAGGCGGTCAATGCGGGCGACGCGATGCTGTTTGTTGCCATGGGTTGTCTGGGCAGGCTGCGGCGGCCTCCAAGTGTGGTCCAGCGTCTGCAACAGCGCGTGGTCAACCTCATGCTGCGGGTCATCGCCGCGCAGATGGACTCCAACGCCACAGACGGTCACGACGAAGACGCGCTCATCGAGATGTTGCGCAGCCGGACAGGCGGGCTCTTCCAGCTCGCGGTGACGGGCGGCGCACTCTTGGCTGAGGCCAATGATGAATTGCTAGTTCGCCTTGAGGGTGTCGGCGGCGACGTGGGCGTGATGTTCCAGGTTCAGTATGAGCTGCTCGGCATTGTTGGCGGCTTCTCGGACCATCGACGCGGGGCTGCCATCGTCGGCGGTGGTCGTGGCCTGTTGGTGGAGCACTGCTTGGCCCACCTCGGCAAGACCGAGCGGACCGAGTTCTTGGACATCCTCCGGCGACCGTCATCGGAGACGAGTGACCGCGCAGTGCTGCACGCGATTACCCTGCTGCGCCGGGCGGGGAGCTTGGCCTACGGCGTACAGCTGATTGAGACGTACCAGGGCAAACTCGATGACGCCGCCGCTACCCTGCCCCAGCGCGGTCTGGTGCGGTTGCTAGCCGGTATTCGAGATATCTTTTTGGCGCCGCTGCTCAGTCAGGTCGACAGCGAATAGCGCCGCAAGCTCAAGCAATTCAAGCGGCTAGATTACGCGGTCACAGCCGCGCTTCTGTGTCTGCACACCGCACCAGTGGTTCTTGATGCGACCGATCCCTTCAATTCGGCGCAAAGCCAGCGTATTTGCGGCCTTGTAGGGCAATCTCCCCTCGGATCGCGCCAGCTTGAAGATGTCCAAGATGATGTCGTGGATGCCTTTGACCTGCTGCCGCGCGCGCACGTCGTTGTAGCCCTCAAGCTCGTTGGCGACGTTGATGAGGCCACCCGCATTGATGACGTAGTCGGGCGAGTAGAGGATGTCCCGCTCAGCGAGCGCCGCACCATCGCGATCTTCCAGCGCTAGCTGATTATTAGCCGAACCCGCCACCACGCTCGCCTTGAGACGGCCGATGGTCCCTGGGTTGAGGGTCGCTCCCATGGCGCAGGGGGCATACACGTCCACCGCCGCGTCGTAGATGTCATCCGGCTCGACCACCAAGATCTCAGGGTGTTTCGTCGTGACCATCTTCAGATTCTGCTGATCGATGTCACAGATCACCACCTGAGCGCCGCCATGGACCAGCAGGTCGACGAGATGCCGCCCCACAGCGCCAACCCCCTGAACACTGACGCGCACGCCGTCCACGGACTCTTTGCCCGTGCGAAAAGCGAGCGCCGCCCTCATGCCTTCAAAGACACCCAGCGCGGTCATCGGGGATGGATCGCCGGAGCCACCCAGCGCCCGGCTAATCCCTGTCACAAAGTCGGTCTCGTGCCGCACCCACTCCATGTCGCGGACCGTCGTGCCCACGTCTTCAGCGGTAATGTAGCGCCCCGCCAAGCCCTGCACAAAGCGGCCGTAAGCGCGAAACAGCTGCTCGCTCTTGAGCTTTTTGGGATTGCCGATGATGACGGCTTTGCCGCCACCGAGATTGAGGCCTGACGCGGCCGACTTATACGTCATGCCCCGCGACAGCCGCAGCACGTCGATGAGCGCCGCTTCGTCATCTTCGTAGGGGTAAAAACGGGTGCCACCGAGGGCCGGTCCGAGCGTCGTGTCATGAATCGCGATGATGGCCCGTAGACCGCTCGCCTCATCGTGGCAAAACACCACCTGCTCATGACCCTTTTTCGTGATTTCGTCGAAGATCAGCATCACTTACCTCCATGACCACAGGCGTGTATCGCTTCGGTCCGCGAGTCCGTATCGCGCTTTGTCCTGGCGAGCAAGGCGCACTGCGTCATTGTGGACTCAAAGATCAGGGCCCGCCGTTGTTTGAGACCGGTTTGGGGGGTACTCTCCGTGCGTCATTCGATACTTGGAGCGCACCATGCCATTTTCGACTCTTTTCACACCGTCAGTTCGGACCGGGGTTCTTGGGTCCATGCTGATCGCGGCGACCTGCATGGTCGCGCCACATACGGCCAATGCGGCGAAAAAGAAGGGAATGCTGACGGTTTCAGCGGCGGGTCGCGCTATCGGCGGTTCCTACGCGCCCTTCACTGTCGATACGACGGGCGCGAAGACCAGTGGCGAGCCAGAAGTCAGCACACGCATGAGCCTCTTGGCGACGCTTCAGTCGGGAGACTCCGGCGGAAAGCTTAGGTTTGAGGGCGCACTGGGCCTCGACGTCGCCCGCGGCACCCTGATGGGCAAAGAGACCCTCGCCGGCGATCAGATGCCGGCGACGACCTTCGACGGCTTCCTGCCCACCGATGGCTGGGTCGGAATTCGCTACGGCAAGGGATTTGTCGCCCGCGCTGGCCTGATGACCTCCAATTGGGGGCTCGGCCTACTCGCCAACGACGGCAAGAGCTACATGGATGGCCGCAATCGTGACTGGTTCGTGCGCTCGGAGACCGGCGATCGTGTGCTCCGCGCCCTGGTTCTCGCTCGGCCGTTCGCCGATTCGAGCTCGACGCTCCGCGGTCTCATCCTCAGCGCTGCCATGGACCGCGTCGTCGCTGACGATGTGCTCATGC
This sequence comes from Myxococcales bacterium, assembly GCA_023954815.1. GTDB lineage: Bacteria > Myxococcota_A > UBA9042 > UBA9042 > UBA9042 > UBA9042. The sequence goes on from JAGSHB010000248.1 coordinate 3,899, forward strand.
GCAAGACCAACAAGGCCACCAACCTGCTCGACTTGAATGAAGAAGAGGTCGCCATGCAGGGTATCTTCGCAGCCCGCCTCTTCGTGACCAAGCAGACCTGGTTTGGTCTGTACTACGTCTACCGTGATCAGCAGCACTCCGATGGCAAGTGGCTCAAAGTGCACGCCGTCGACCTCGCGGCCCACGTCAGCTCCAGCGTCGCCGGCAACCCCCTGCTGCTTCGCGGTGAAGCGGTGATGATTACGGGTGATACGAACCTATCCGCGTCGCCTGAGTTCCCGGAGCACACGGTCAAGCAGGCCGCCATCGCAGGTCAGGCTCGTCTGGATATCGGTCAGATGCGCGTAGAGCTCGATGGCGCATGGCTGTCTGGCGACAACAACTTCGACGATGGCAACCTGACGCAGTTCAAGGCGGACAGAAACTACCAGCTGGGTCTGCTGCTCTTTCCCCGGGTGCTCGGTGCCTGGAGCGGTCGCTCGCGGCTGACGGCGAGCAATCCCGACGTGGTCGGCTATCCCAATGAGGACCTCGAACGCCTCGGCACTGGCGGCGCGGTGACCAGCACCATGGCCATCTTCCCGAAGATCGGCTACGCGATGCCCTTTGGCCTCGACATCTACGGCGGCGCCCTGTTCGCCTTCGCGCCAACCGCGGTGGCTGACCCCTTCCACAGCAAGACCTCCGGCGGCGGCGAAGCCCGCAACGCGATGAACGAGCCCCAGGGCGCTCAGCTTGGCATCGAGCTCGACATCGGCATCCGCTACACGCTGAAAACACCGATGAACTCAGGCGTCACCATCGGCGCGGAGTATGGCTTCCTGATGCCTGGCAGCGCGCTCAAAGGCTTGACCGAGAACGTGCACGGTGGGCGGCTAACGCTGTCGTTCGCACCTGACTACCGCACCTCGAAGTGATGGAGCCGACGATGAATACGTGCACGACGAATCGGCTGCTGTCGCCTTGCGCGGTGCCCCAACTCGCCACGCTGCTCGCCGGGCTGCTCATCGCAGGATTGGTGTCCGTCACCACCGGCTGTGTCGAAAATGCGCCGGAAGGCTTGCAAGCCGCCCAGCCCGCAGATGTCGTCATCAAGATGGATTTTATGCACCGGCCGCTCCCCGAGCTACCGCTGCCGAACGATCTCGCCACCATCTACGATGCTGACTCGCCGACCAAGCGCCGGATCAACGCCTCATTGGTCGCCCCCACTGCATTTGAAAAGCGCACCCGCCGCCGCATCGACCAGCTCGACGGCTGGGGCGTCTACACGCCGATCACCATCCCCATGACCGGCCTCATCGACCTGAAAGGGCTCATGGCTGCGCACCACGGCGATGACTTTGCCTTCGCCAACGACGTCGTCTACGTCATCGATTTGACGCCGGGCTCACCGACCTACGGCAAGCCCCATCCGCTCGACATCGGCAACGGCAACTTCCCCGGTCACCTCGAGCGCCTCAACTACTATTGGGGCAGCGACAGCCGCGGCGACACCATCAGCTTGCTCTTCGAAGAGCACGACGAAGACACCGATGGCGACGGGAAGCTGAGCGAAGGCGAGGATACCGACCTCGATGGTTTGCTGGATAAACCCAACTATTTGCCCGGAATTACGGCCGCAGACACCAAAGGCGACCTCGTGAAGCGGGCCGACGCCCTGATGACCTTCTACGAACGCGAGAGCAATACGCTCATCCTCCGCCCGTTGGTGCCGCTGCGCGAACGGACCACCTACGCAGTGGTTGTCACCCGGCGGATGAAGGATGCGGCAGGCAAGCCTGTTGGGTCACCGTTTGAATGGGTCCACCACCTCGGGCAGACCGACGCACTGGCCAAACTCCCCGATGTGCTCGCAGGCGCAGGAGACACGCTGGGCGGGCTAGCCATGTCCGACGTGGCGTTCGCCTGGACGTTCACCACGGGCAGCGTGACGTCCGACATCGTCGCGGTTCGTGAGGGGTTGTATGGCCGAGGCGTGCAGCGTCACCTCAAAGATGAGTTTGAGCCGAAGGTGACGCTCAACGAGCTACACGACAAGCAGCCGAGCAAGAAGTACGAGTCAAAATGGACCATGTCAGGTGAGACCTTCGCCACCGTCGCAAAGCTCATCGCGCAGGCCGGTGTGGTGAATCTCGGCGGTCCCGTGCAGAAAAAGCGCTACGAGACGGCGCTGAAGTACGTCGGCTATCACGTCTTTGGCACCTACAAGTCACCGCGGCTGTACCCCATCAAGGGCGAGGACGGCAGCGTGCTCGACTACAACGACCAAGTGTGGCCCCCAAACCTGACGCGCAACAAAGCGCCGGCCTACGCCGAAGACGTCACGTTCTGGATGAGCACGCCCCGCAAGGAAGCCACGGCCACGGGCAAACCTCTGGGCGTCGTGATCCTCGGTCACGGCTACGGTGGCTCGAAGACGGAGATGTTCAACTTTCACAACTTCCTCAATCAGATGGGGTTGGCTGTGTTGGCCATCGACAACGCCAGTCACGGCTTTACCGTCGACGGTGAGGACAAAGAGAAGCTGACGGAGGTCTTTACCTTGCTCGGTATCGGCAAGCTCGCCACCGCGCTGACCAGCAATCGCAGTCTCGACCAGAACCTCGATGGTAGGGAAGACTCTGGCGCTGACTTCTGGTCGGCCTACGCCTTTCACACGCGAGATGTGGTTCGCCAAACAGCGGTCGACTACATGCAGCTGGTTCGTGTCCTGCGTTCGTGGGACGGCAAGAAACGCTGGGAGCATGACATCAACGGCAACGGCGTCGCGGATGACATCGCGGGCGACCTCGATGGCGACGGTACGGTCGATGTCGGCGGGGCGATGCCCATCACGATGACCGGTGCGTCCCTCGGCGGTATCATGAGCGCCATCATGGGCGGCTTGGAGCCCGAGATTGAGGCGACGGTGCCAATCGCTGGTGGCGCTGGCCTGACCGATGTTGGCATCCGCTCAACGCAGGGCGGCGTCAAAGAAGCTGTCACGCTGCGTGTGATGGGCCCAATTTACGTCGGCAAGCCTGAAGCCAAGAAAGACGGCAAGGTCCATATCCAGACGATCGTGCCCAATCTCAATCGGACGGCCGAGGTCGTCGTCGCTGCCGTGCCCGCCGATGCTGTGAGCCAACTTGGGGTCGGCGA
>JAGSHB010000217.1 GCA_023954815.1 Myxococcales bacterium
GCCACCGGTCGTGCCCCCCGCGGCTGCTGTTGGCGACGATATCGACCGCCGGCGACGCGAACATCATGCCGCCCGCACTATCGAAGTTACCGGTGATGATGTTGAGCACGGTCGCAAACCACACGCCCAAGGCGCCAAACTCAGCGACGCACACACCGAGCCGAGCCTGACACACCGCGCGGTCTGCACGCACAAAGTCATCTGCGAGCTTCTCGATCGCCTCCGTCGTCATGCCGACCGCAGCGGCGACCTGGTCTGGCGCAAAGGGCTGCACGGCGGTCTGCAGCGTCTCAACGCCGTGGATATGGTCAGCCAAATGCCCAAGCTCAAGCTGATTTTGCGCAAAAACCCGATGAATCAGGGCCGCTAGCAGCAAAGCGTCTCGGCCGGGCACGATGAAATGGTGCGCGTCCGCCTTTGCTGCGGACTTGGTTTTGCGTGGGTCGATCACCACAAACTGACCGTCACGCGCCTTCAACGCGGCCAGCCGCTTCCGCATATTCGGCGCGCTCATCAGCGAGCCATTGCTCACCAGGGGATTGCCGCCGAGGAGCAGAAAATGCTGCGTCCTGTCGATGTCGGGCACCGGCAGCAGGTGCTGGTGCCCAAAGAGGTAGTACGACACAAAATGGTGCGGCAGCTGGTCCACCGACGTCGCCGAGTACCGATTCTTGGTCCGTAACGATCGCACAAAATCAGGCGCCGTGAGTATCGTGCCGAGGTTGTGAACAGACGGATTGCCCTGATAGACGGCCACCGAGTTCTTTCCAAAGCGCCTGCCAACATCGATCAACCGCTCACTGACTTCATCCAGCGCATCATCCCAAGAGATCGGCTGCCACCCCGACGCCGTTCGCCGGATGGGCGTCCGCAGGCGATCCGGATCTTCATAGATGTCGCGCAGCGCAAAGGCCTTCGGGCAGATGTGGCCCGTACTGAGCGGATCGTCCTTATCGCCGCGGATGTTCAGCACCTTTTCGCCGTCATGTTCAATCAGCAAGCCGCACATGGCCTCGCAAAGATTGCAGCTACGTTGGTGAATCTGGGGATGTTCGCTGGGATGCTTGCTCATGGTCTGTTGAGGGTGCCCGCTCCCCGTCTCCTGTCAACGAGTGTGTCATCCGTCAACGTTTGTTACGCACCGCGTCACTGCCCCTTGGGCTCAGGGACTACATCCGGTAGCGTGCCCAGCCTTACTATCGGAGGCGTCATGCTTGAACTCTTGCTCCCCAAAGGCCGTATCTTCTCCCGCGTTGAGACGCTGTTGTCGGACTGTGGACTGCATTTGAGTCGCCCAGACCGCGTCTACCGGCCTGTGGTCAGCGATAGCCGGTTTCGCGCCAAGATCATGAAAGCGCAAAACATCCCGGCGCTCATTGAACTGGGATCCCACGATGTTGGCTTCACCGGCTACGACTGGGTGCAGGAGACCGGCGCCGATGTGGTCGAGCTGCTGGATCTGGGTTTTGACCCGGTGCAGATCGTCGCCGCGGCGCCCGAGGGTCAGGATGTCGAGGCGCTGCTGGCCACCCCAGGTGTGCGTGTCGCGACGGAGTACGAGGCGTTGACGCGTCGCTGGTTGGACGCAAAAGGTGCGAATTATCACCTGATTCGCTCCTGGGGCGCTACCGAAGTCTTCGCTCCGGAAGATGCGGATCTGATCGTCGACAACACCGCCACGGGCACGACGCTGCGCGAAAATGGCCTGGAGATCGTCGATACCTTGCTGCGTTCGACGACGCGTCTGTACGCCCACAAAGGCGCGATGGACCACCCAGAAAAGCGCCAGGTGATCGACGAGCTGCTGCTGCTGATGCACGCGGTCATCGACGCACGCAAGCGGGTGCTGCTCGAGATGAACATCGACGCCGCTGGCCTTGAAAAGGTCATCGCCATGCTGCCCGCGATGAAGTCGCCGACGGTCGCTCGCCTGTACAATAGCGACGACTACGCCGTGAAAGTGGCCGTGCCGCGGCCGGATGTGGCCAGGTTGGTGCCCGAACTCAAGCGACTCGGCGCGACAGACATCCTCGAAATGGACATTCGCAAGGTGATCCCATGACAGCGGAAGGCCCGTTAGCCACCGAGGTGGATGCCGCGTTGCCGACACGTATCGCCCTGTCGCAACTCAGCGCCTACATCGCGCCGCCCCGTGAGCGGGCTGGTTGGCTGCGCCTCGACATCAATGAAGATCCCCAGGGCGCCCAGCCTTTCGTGGTCGACGCGCTGCAGCAATCCCTCGGCCAGCACGAGATCGCGACCTATCCGAACTATGCCCAGTGGCGTCAGGTCGCCGGCGAATTCTTCGGGGTTCCCGCCGATTGGCTGACCTGCACGTCGGGCTGTGACGAGGGCATCAAGGCCATCTTCGACACCTTTCTCATGCCGGACCAGCCGCTGATCACCCACGCGCCCGGGTTCGACATGTTCCCCCTGTGGGCCGGCCTGCTGGGCAATCCGGTTACCGCGCTGCCGCTCCGCCAGGTGCATCCCGCTCGCCTCGTGCACGACGCCGCTTCCTGGAACGCCGCCATCTCCGATCCGGCCAATCCCCCCGGTCTCATCGCGCTGGCCAACCCCAACAATCCCACCGGTACGATGGTCTCCAAGCAGGACATCGCGCACACCCTCAAGACCGTGAACTGCCCCGTCATCATCGATGAGACCTACGGCGAGTTCTTGGGCGAGAGCGTCGTCGATTTGGTGGCGACCTACCCCCATCTCTTCGTCACGCGCAGCTTCAGCAAGGTCTACGGGCTGGCCGGGCTGCGCATCGGCGTGGTCATCAGCCAGCCGCACAACATTGAGACGCTTCGCAAGGTGCTGGGGCCCTTCAACGTCAACCGTGCGGCCGTGACCGCCTCCCTCGCGTGCATGGCTCACCCGACGGAGATTGGTGCGCGCATCGCCCAGGTGCAGCAGACGCGGGATAGCTTCGTCGCGCAGCTCCATGACCTCGGCTTTCAGACCGGCGAGGCCCACGCCAACTTCGTCTTGGTGCATATCGGTCCCCGCCACGCAGAATTGGTCAGCGCCCTGGAAAAAGAGGGCATCCTCATTCGTGACCGGCACGGCAAGCATCCGCTGATGGCGCAGTGTGTTCGCATCGGCATTGGCAGCCCAGCGCAGATGGCTCGCTGTATCGGCGCGCTGAAAAAGGCGCTGCTGCCCCCGCCTGACGTGCACACCGTCCTGCTCGATATGGATGGCACCCTGGTCGACGTCGCTGACTCCTGCCGTCTGGCCATCATCTTCAGCGTGCAGACCCTGCTCGCGGCTGCCGGTGTTGAGGCGGCGGTGACAGATGCCATCGATGCGGATGTGGTCGACGCCTTTAAGGCACGCGGTGGGCTCAATAACGACTGGGATTGTGCCGATGCCATTTTGCGGGATCGCGGCATAAACGCCGATAGAGACGCCATTGTCGCGCAATATCAGCTCGCATATCGGGGGGATAACTTCAGCGGCAGCATCAGCCGCGAACCCTGGCTGATGACCACCGAGACTACGCTGAGAACCCATGCACAGCTCGGAATCGTCACGGGCAGGCCGCGCGAAGAGGCCCTGTTCACCCTGGCGCGGCACGGTGGTCCCTGGCCGGTGGTCGTCGGCATGGAAGACATGGCGCAGCAGAAGCCAGCACCCGATGGTCTGCTGAACGCCTTGGCGCAGCTGCAAGTCGACCCTTTGAAAGGCGGCACGCTCTACGTCGGCGACAGCGTCGATGACATGCGCGCGGCTTGTTCGGCGGGATGCGTCGCCGTCGGTGTCTTGGCCCCTGGCAAGTCCTGGTCGTCCGGCTGGCCAGAGCGCCTGTACGAGGCCGGTGCCACAGCTGTTTTTGCCCATATCGATGAGGTGGTCACATGGTTGACGAGCTGAATCTACCCACTGCGGCGCCGCTCACCCCACCGCCGCCCGATAGCTCGGTGCCGTTCGCGGCCCTTGAGCCCACTGCGCACTTGCCTGCGCCCGGCCCGCGCTCTGCCCGTGTGGTGCGCGAGACCCGTGAGACCCAAATCGTCTGCCATCTCGACCTCGATGGTGTCGGCCGCGCCCATGTCGACACGCCCATCGGTTTTTTCAGTCACATGCTGGAGGCCTTCGCGCGTCACGCCCACATTGATCTGCACCTCGTCGCGCGCGGGGACCTGCACATCGACCAGCACCACACCGTCGAAGATACCGGGCTGGTTTTAGGCAATGCGCTGCGTCAGGCCTTAGGCGATCGCAAGGGGATCTGGCGCACCGGTTCGACCTTGTTTCCGATGGATGAGACCCGCGCAGAGTGCGCTTTGGACCTGTCTGGTCGGCCCTTTTTGCTGTTTGACGGCTCGTTTTCCCGGCCCTTCATCGGCGCCTTGGCCTCCGATCTCATCGTCGAGTTCTTCCAAGCGGTGACCAACGCGCTGCCGGCAAACGTGCACCTGCGCATCTGCTGCGGCGACAACGACCACCACAAGGCTGAGGCGCTGTTCAAGTCGTTCGCCCGCGCCATGGAGATCGCCGCCGCCATCCACCCGCGCGCCTTCGCGGAAGTTCCCTCGACCAAGGGCGCCCTCGATAGCGTCGGACATGCAGCTGGTGCGCCATCCGCAACCGAGGAGGACGGCGCATGATCGCCATCGTCGACTACGGCGCCGGCAATGTGCGCAGCGTTCAAAAAGCGTTGGCTTTTGTGGGTGCAGACGCGCGCCTCACCTCCGATCCAGCCGAGATCTTGTCCGCATCCCGCGTGGTGTTTCCAGGGCAGGGCCACTTTGGTCAGTCCATGGGGCAACTGCGCCAAACCGGGCTCGACCAGGTGCTCATCGACGTCGCTCAGCGCGGCACGCCGTTCCTGGGGATCTGCCTGGGGCTACAGCTGCTCTTTGAGGCCAGTGATGAAGCACCCGGTGTGGCTGGGCTCGGGCTCCTCAAGGGCCACTGCGAGCGCTTCGCCCATCCCCGTAAGACGCCGCAGATCGGATGGAATCAGGTCCAGGTGCAGACGCCCGGTTCGTGCATCGATCCGGTCCTTTCTGCGGGTGATGATCACTTCTATTTCGTCCATACCTTCCACGCGGTCGCAGCTGACCCGAGCCAGGTCGCCGCTACCGCCGATTACGACGGGCCATTCACGGCCGCCGTACGCCAGGGCGCATTGTTCGCAGCGCAATTTCACCCCGAGAAATCGGGCCATGCAGGCCTGAACCTGCTGCAATCTTGGCTGCGGGAGGATGCTTCATGCTGACCCGGCGCATCATCCCGTGTCTCGATGTCAAAGCGGGCCGCGTCGTCAAAGGCGTGCAGTTTCAAGGTCTGCGGGACGCAGGTGATCCGGTGGCGCTCGCCCGCCGCTACGACGAAGAGGGCGCCGACGAGCTGACCTTCCTCGACATCACCGCCAGCAGCGACAAGCGCAAGACCTTGGCGGAGTTGGTCGAACGGGTCTCCAAAGAGCTCTTCATCCCGTTCACCGTCGGCGGCGGCATCCGCACCCTCGATGACATGCACGCCATGCTCGACGCAGGCGCCGACAAGGTCTCCATCGGAACCGCTGCGGTGCGCGATCCGACGCTGATCAGCCGCGCATCTGCACGTTTCGGCGCCCAGTTCCTGGTGATTAGCCTCGACATCAAGCGCGTGGGCGACCGCTGGCTGCTCACCACCCACGGCGGCCGCACGTTGACCGACGTCGATGCGCTCGACTTCGCCGTCCGCATGGCCGAGTCCGGCGCAGGGGAGCTGCTGCTCAACGACATGGCCGCGGACGGCACCCAGGATGGCTTTGGCATCGAGCTGCTGCAGGCCATGAGCAGCCGGGTTCACATCCCCCTCATCGCCAGCGGCGGCGCCGGCACGTGCCAGCACTTTGTCGACGCGGTCAGCCAGGGCGGGGCGGACGCCGTGCTCGCTGCGAGCGTGTTTCACTTCGGCACCCTCTCGATTTCCCAGGTCAAGTCGGCCATGGCCAGCGCTGGCATCCCGATTCGACCCACCCACACGACCCCGTTGGCTTCTGGAGCACCGGCATGATTGTCCCATCCATCGACTTGCTCGGCGGCAAGGTTGTGCAGCTGCGGCGCGGCAATCCAGACGATTGCGCGGTCGCCCTGGACGACGTGCACGGCGTCGCCGAACAGTTCGCGCGGCACGGCGAGCTCGCCATCATCGATCTCGACGCAGCCTTGGGCAGGGGCGACAACACCCGTCTCATCGCCTCCCTCTGCGCCAAGCATGACGCGCGGGTCGGCGGCGGTATCCGTGACCACGACCGCGCTGACCTGCTGCTGCGCTGCGGCGCTAAAAAGCTGATTATCGGCACCAAAGCGACGCCTGAGTTTCTGTCTCACTACCCGGCTGAGCGCATCATCGTCGCCCTCGACAGCAAAGGCGGTGAGGTGGTCGATCACGGCTGGACCCAAGGCACGGGCGCCCGGGTTCTCGACCGCGCCAAAGAGCTGAGTCCGTATTGCAGCGAGTTCCTCTACACCCTGGTCGATCGCGAAGGTCTCATGGGCGGCACCGACCTCGACGCCGTCCGAGCGTTGGTCTCGGCCACGGATCGTCACGTCGTCGCAGCCGGCGGGATCACCTCATTGCAGGAGGTCGTGGAGCTCGATCGCCTTGGCGCCTCTTGCCAGCTGGGCATGGCGATCTACACGGGCGCGCTCAGTCTCACCGACTGTGTCATGGCGATGCTGGACTGGAGTAAACACGACGGGCTGCTGCCGGTTGTGGTGCAAGACGACCGCCACCAAGTGGTGATGCACGCTTGGGTCGACAAGGAGGCCCTCGCGTTCACCTTAGCGACCGGTGATGGCCACTACTTTTCCCGCAGTCGACAGCAGCACTGGCGCAAGGGCGAGAGCAGCGGCCACACCCAGCGGGTGCATCAGGTCCGCTACGACTGCGACCGCGACACGCTGCTCTATCGCATCAGCCAGACGGGCCGGAGCTGCCACATTCCCACCCAATACAGCTGTTTTGGCGATGAGCATTTTGGATTGCACCGTCTTGAGCAGGTCCTTCGCAGTCGCCGTGACGATCCGGCGGACGCAGGCAGTTACACCCAGCGCTTGCTCAGCGAGCCGGGCTTGGTCGAGGCCAAAATCATCGAAGAAGCAGGCGAGCTCGTCGCAGCCGACTCACCCCGCGAAATCGTCTGGGAAGCGGCAGATGTGCTGTTTTTCACCCTCGCCAAGCTGGCTCGCCACGGCTTGACGTTGGCCCAGGTCGAACGCGAGCTCTACGGCCGCCATGGTCGCCGCCGGGCGCCTAAGGGCCCCGAAGAAGGGAGCGCACCATGATGCGACGCGCCATGGATTTGGGTCAGCGCCGCACCGTGCTCGCCGGTGCAGATCCGGCAGCCGTCGCCGAGCTCATCGCCGCCGTCCGCAAGGGTGGAGACGAAGCCGTCCGCGACCTAACAGCCCGATTTGACGGGGTGGATGTGCCCAATCCGACTTTGGGCCCGGAAGCGCTGGCCGCTGCGTGGGAGCGTCTACCGCCGCCTGATCAGGCTGCGCTAGTGCATGCCCACCGCAACATCGTCACCGTCGCCGCCGCCCAACGCGCCGCCCTGCGGGACCTGGAGGTCGAGGTTCAGCCCGGCGTGCACATCGGCCAACGCTGGTTACCCGTTCGCCGAACCGCTTGCTACGTGCCAGGCGGGCGTTATCCCCTGCCATCGACGGTCCTGATGACCGTCACCCCAGCGAGGCAAGCTGGTGTCGCCGAGGTGGTTGTCCTCTCGCCGCCGGGCGCCAACGGGCAGCCTCACGACGCGATCTTGGCTGCAGCCCACGTAGCCGGTGCGGACGGGGTCTTCGTCGCCGGTGGTGCGCAAGCCATCGCAGCTGCGGCCTGGGGGACTGAGCTACTCCCGTCCGTCGATCTCATCGTAGGCCCCGGCAACGCCTGGGTAACAGAGGCCAAACGTCAGGCCTTTGGAGCGGTCGGCATCGACGCATTGGCAGGCCCAAGCGAGGTCATGGTGCTCGCTGACGACAGCGCAAATGCGGGCCGCGTCGCCGCCGATCTGTTGGCCCAGGCCGAGCACGATCCCGAAGCGGAAGCCATCCTTGTCACCACGAGTTCCTCCCTGGCCGATGCGGTGGAGGAGGCGCTAGCGACGCAGCTGGTCGATCTTCCGACCGCCGACATCGCGCGGGCCTCTCTCGAGCGTCACGGCGCCATCGTCGTGGTGGATAGTCGGGCCGCCCTATTCGAGGCAGCCAACCTGCGCGCGCCAGAGCATCTGCATCTGCATGTCACCGAGCTCGCAGCAGCGGCAGACGCCTGTACGGCCTACGGCGGGCTATTTCTTGGAGAGGACTCCGCCGAGGTCTTTGGCGACTACTGCGCAGGGGGCAACCACGTATTGCCGACTGCAGGCGCTGCCCGCTACACGGCTGGACTGTCGGTTCACACGTTCGTCAGACCGCTCGCCACCCAACGTCTCACGGCGCACGGCGCAGGCGCGCTGGTAGCGACAACCGCGCAATTGGCCAGGATCGAAGGCCTAGAAGCCCACGCAAGGGCCGCACTGCAGCGGCGATAGGGTCAGCGGCGATACGTTCAGCGCGATGACCTACTCGAAGCCGCGTTCCTTCAGCGCCGCGGCCAGGTCGCCAGCGGTGACCTGCATTGTCGGCATGTCCCAGTCCTGACCATCAGCGGTCCCGTTCGGGTTGGCTTCGCTAATGGCGTCGGCGATGGCGTCGGTGTGCTCCTTCAGCACTTCCTCCAGCTGGCTCAGGCTCGCCCGCGGCGTTGGCGGAATCGTGTCTTTCAGCGACGCATTGTCCACTTCCACGTGACCCGCCGCGGCAAGCGCCGCCCGGATATCGTCGGCTGACACGCTCGTCATCACAGTCGCATCGACATCTTCTTCGAGGCTAGGCATGGGCTGCGGGGTATCGCGGGTGGTGCGAAAACCGCGTCGCCGACGGTCGTCCCGCTCTTCCTGCTCCGCACGTTCCTGCGCCGCACGTGCAGCGTTGGCAGCACGATCGGCCGCAGCATCGCGCGCTTCATCGTCGCCCATGAGCTTATACAAGCGATCGTGGGCTCCTTCGAGCCGCAAATATCCACTCGTGA
>JAGSHB010000083.1 GCA_023954815.1 Myxococcales bacterium
AGCCCGGTGCTGCAGAACGTCGAGTTCTCCAACCTCTACAAGACCATCAAGCAGATCTAGAAAGAGGAAGCCAAGCTCAAGACACGGCTTTCGAGTCTGGGGCCGTTCGGCCAGGAGCTGCTCGGCAAGCTGGGTCAGCTCAAGGGCGAGCGCATCGCAGAGGCGGGCGTTGTCGTGCAGCGTACGCTGCGCCAGGTGCAGAAGGAGATCGCTGAGTATCAGGATCGTCTGGACGAGCTGCGTATCGACCTCGAAGAAGAGAAGATCAAGGTGCTCGACCAGAAGATCATCGAGCAGACAGCGAAGACGAAGACGAAGACTGGCAAGGTCGTCGAGTCGCAGGGATCTCTCGTGATTGCGGGATCTGACACGATGATTTGGCCTTTCGAGGGCGAGTTCTGGAAGGACGAGATCGGTGCCTACCGCTCGTTCCTGAAGAGCAAGTGCCGCGAGTAGCCAGCCGGCCTTCTGGTGTGGCTTCCCCGGCGTATCACACGCCGAAATGAATCGATGCTCCCGCTCCGTCGTCCTCTTGCTGAGGAGACCGCGGGTAAGGGAGCGACTGAGAGGAATAGCGAGATGCCGAACAGCTCAATCGCACGTATCGCAGCCGTCATTGTGGCCGCCGCCCTCGTGGCTCCCGCCGTCGCCAGCGCTCAGGCGCCGATGGATGTGGGCGCAGGTGCCAAGAACAAAAAGGCTGACAAGAAAGCCTCCCTCTTCAACGAGAAGATGAAGAAGGAAAAGAAGAAGCGCCCCAAGGCTGACCCAAACGCGGTTACGAAGGGTGAGTTCAACTACGAAAAGTTGGAGCAGTTGTCGTTTGATGCCCGCGCGCGTCGCCTGCAGCAGAACAAAAGCAAGGCCCGGCAGAACCTCATCAACACCATGGAGCGCCTGGTCGCTCGGAAGGGTGGCGGTGCGCGCTACAAGCGTATGGCTGGCATCTACTTCCGTCTCGCCGAGACCTACTGGGGCGAGACGCACTACCAGTACTTGCTCGCCCGCGATCGCTACAACAAAGAGATGCTCGCCTTCGACAAGAAGATCCGCTCCACCAAGCCGACCGAGCCCGTCGAGAACTACCAGAAGTCGATCGAGTACTACGAGAAGGTCCTGCGGGAGTTCCCGAACTACCAGCGCATCGACGAAGTGATGTACCGCCTCGGCAAGGCTGCGCTCAGTCAGGGCAAGGCGCTTGGCGACAAAGTCCTTAGTAATAAGGGTGTGCAGTACCTCAACCAGCTCGTGCAGAAGCACCAGCAGAGCCGCTACATCTCCAACGCGCACTTGGCTTTGGCCGAGCACTTCTTCGACAGCAACAACCTCACGCTGGCGAAGATGAACTACGAGCAGATCGTGCAGAACTACAAGGGTTCGCCGATGTTCAACTACGCCCTCTACAAGCTGGGATGGGTGTACTACAACTTGCGTGAATTCCGCCGTACAGTTGAGACGTTCCAGGCGGTGGTTCGTGAGATCAGCAAGCTTAAGGGCAAGGCGCTGAGCTTCAAGGAGCAGGCGCTGAAGGACCTGGTTCCTGCGTACAGCGAGCTCGAGCGTGGCTGGCCGGAAGCGAAGGCTTACTTCACGAAAGTCGAAGGCGAAAAGGGGATGTGGAAGCGCCTCGAGCGCCTCGCTGCCATCTACGTCGCCAACGACAAGCAGGACTTGGCCATCGAGCTGCACAGCCACTTCATCGAGTCCAAGCCGACCGACCCCCGGTGCGTCGACTGGTACGAGACCATCATCGATATCTACCTCGGGCTCGAGGAGTTCAACGGCATCGCCGGCGCGATTCGTAAGTTCCTGGCCTTCACCGATGAGCGCACCAGCGCTTGGGTGGCTGCCAACAAGAACAACGAAGACGCCATGGAGAAGTCAGCTGAGCTCGGTGAGAAGTACCTGCTCTACATGAGCAACTACTACCACCAGAAAGCCCAAAAGGTGGAAGACGAGACCAAGAGCTTGGACGCCGCTCGCGAGCTCTACGTCAAAGCAGGTGCGGACTACAAAGAGTTCGTCCGCCGCTACCCGCACAGCAAGAAGGCGTACATCGTCAGCTTCTACTACGCAGAAATCCTCTACTCGCAGCTCAAGGACTACGAGGGCGCTCGTCAGCAGTACAAGCGCGTCATCGACCGGGACCGCAAGGGCGAGTACCTCGAAGACGCCGCGCTCGGGGTCATCTACTCGGTGGAGAACCTGCTCAAGCAGACCCACGCGCGCTACGACTACGACAAGAACGTCTGGATCAAGGATCCGACCGCTCCGGCGCTGATCGCCGTTCAGACGTCTGAAGGCGGCTCCAAGGTCACAAAGACGAAGCGCAAGAAGGGCGATGGCGTCAGCGAGGAAGAGATCAAGGGCGCGTCGGTGCCGAAGAAGCGCCAGGAACTCCATCCGCTTGAGCAGGACTTTGTTGGCGCCGCCGACAAGTACGTCGCGTTGATGGTTGAACTGAAAAAGAGCGAGAAGTGCCGCAAGAAGAAGAAGTGGTGCAAGAAAAAGGGCAGGGACGTGCCTGGCATCATGTACCTCGCAGCTGCGACCTACTACGAGCGGGGCCAGTACCCGAAATCCATCGAGCGTTTGGAGATCGTCTACCGCTACGACCAAAAGCGCATCGAGTCCGAGATTGCGGTCAAGACCCTCATCGACATCTACGCTCGCCAGAAGAACTGGGTGAAGATCGAAGAGTGGGCACGCAAGATGCTCGACCGTCGTAAGAACCGTCTGTTCAAGAAGAAGGACCTGCGTAAGTACGTCGCCATCAGCGTCGGTGAGCAGGCCCGTGACCTGGCAGAGCGCAAGGATTTCGACGGCGCCCACGCCAAGTACGACACCATCCTGCGTGAGTTCCGCCGCGATGAGCCCGAGCTCGCCGCTGTCTCGCTGTTCAATAAGGCCGCTATCTACGAAATCCAAAAGGAAGAGAAGAAGGCGATCCAGACCTACGAGCGCGTGGTCAAAGAGTTCAAGAAGTCGAAGGTGGCTCCTGAGGCCATGTTCAACATCGGCATGATCTACGAAGCGCAGACCCAGTTTAAGGAAGCTGCTGCCTCGTTCCTGCGCATGGCGAAGATTCGCAAGAACTCCGACGCTGCCCAGGCGCTGATCAATGCGGGCGCGATTCTCAAGGCGCTGCGCCAGCCCGACCAGGCTGTGAAGGCGTTCACCGCGTTCATGAAGCTCGCTCCGAAGATTGAGGCTGGCCCTGATACGGCCCGGCTCCGTGCGCTGATTCCCGACGCACAGTTGGAGATCGGTCGGGTCTGGGAGACTGCCGGCAACCTGAAGAAGGCCAAGAAGGCCTACAAGAATGTCGCCAAGAAGTTCAGCAATCGCCCTGAGTTGCAGGTGGAGGCCATCGGTCGTCTGCTCAAGCTCATGGTTGCGGAGGACGATGCCCGCAAGCGTCCGAAGAACAAGAAGAAGATCATCAAGTCCATCGAGGCCATCAAGGTGGCATTCGCCAAACCAGGCGCTCGCAAGGGCAACGCGGCGTACTACTTCGCTATGGGTCTCTTCCAGAGCGCTGAGTTCCTCTACAACGACTTCAAGAAGCTGACGCTCCGTGACGTGAAGAATGCACGTGGCCTCAAAGGCATGCTTGAGAAGCAGGCGATCGCGCTGAAGAAGGCGGAGATTTCGTACTTCAGCGTCATCGACGCCACGGCCGCTGGCCAGGGTAAGGACTACGCCGCTTGCGCCGCGTTTAAGGTTGGCCTGCTGTACTACACGTTCAAGGAGGACCTGTTCAACGCACCGTTGCCCAAGCAGGTCGAGCGCGCTGTGGACGCTGGTTTCTACGAGGTCGAGGAGCGTTACCGCCACGCCATCGAGCAGGTGGCCGCTCCCATCGAAGAGCAGTCGTTGGTCGCCCTTCGCGGTGCCATTCGTACCGCGCACAACCTCGGTGCTTACAACAAGTGCTCTCGTCAGGCCGGCGAGTACGCAGCGAAGGTCAACCCGGACGAGTACCCGACGGTCGAAAAAGACCCGAACTTGCCCAAGGCGACTACCGCACTCAACCCGAATAAGACGACGAATACGTCCACGTCCGCTGCGTTCATCACGCGGGTTCGCCGCGGCAAGTTCACCGTCGACTTCAAGCCAAGCAACATTCAGGTGAAGCAGAAAAAGGCTGCTAAGCGCCAGTAGCGCGTCTCAGTACCGCTACTCGCTGACCGCCCGCTCACCCTCGAGGGAACTGAAAATGAAGCTTCGCACGACCATTATTACCGCAGCCAGTTTCGCGCTAATCGCCGGATTCTTGGCCTCTTCGACCGCCTTTGCCGCTGACGGCGAGTACTTGCCTGGCCTTCAGGTCAAAGCACAGGACGCCTATCGCAAGGGGCTGGCAGCAGCGCTGCATCCGCTGCCCAAGTGCAACCCATTCCGCATGGTTACGCGCAAGGTCAAGGACAAGGACGGCAAGGAAATCGAGATCTCCGGCTGCTGCCCGTTGGGCTTTGCCAGTCTCGGTGACCGCTGCGTACGTATTGCGCCGACGACGTGCGCCCGGACAGCCATTGAAAATCCGGGTGCTTGCCGACTGACCCAGTGCGCCAAGTACATCCGTGAGATCGAAGTCGACGCACTCGATAAGAAGGGCAAAAAGATCCCCAAGCTCGACAAGAAGGACAAGCCGATTGAAGGCGAGTTCGAAAAGGCCAAGAAGGAGATCCCGTGTGAGCCGTGGAAGGCTTCCGGTGAGCGCGATCTGACGTGCGAGCTCGATACCTACGAGTGCAAGAAAGAAGAGATCGCCTCCGGCCCGGTACGTTGGTGCGCCGACTTCATCAAGAAGATCGCCACGCCTGATCCTGAGGATGAGGCGAAGACCATCGACAAGTTCTTCCAGTGCACCCCTGGCTCTGAGAGCTGCCAGATGGTGGTCCGTGAGTGCGCCGGCAAGGAACTGACGTCGAACAAGAGCCTCTACGGCGATCGCACCCCGTGCAAAATCGGTGAGTGGGTCGACCAGAAGGACGGCGGCAAGTGCAAACCCTACTCGTGCCCCGCGCAGTGCAAGACCGCCGATGGCCGCTGTGCCGCCTGTGGTCCGGACTACGTCGGCGCGGCCAAGAGCTTTCAAGCCGCGCACGAGGCTGACGAGCACTTCTACGAGGCCTACTTCAACCACGGCATGGCGCTGGAGCGTCTCGGCAAGTACGCCGAGGCTGTGGCGGTGTACGAAAAGGCCCGTCAGATCGAGCCGAAAAACGGCCGCGAGCGGAAGCTGCGCCTGTCCTCGCAGGGCTACATGGCGCGGGCCAAGCTCGCTGAGGGTGGTCGCTACGCTGAGGCTGGTAACGTGACCAAAGCCAAGCAGTTGCGCGACCAGGCCCGCTCGCTTTGCGAGAGCATTCGCGGACAAGATCCCGACAACACCGTGGCCAATAACACGCTGGCGCAGTACTGGCTCGACAACGGCGACCTCAAGCTCGCTGAGAGCTTTGTGAAGCAGGTGCTCCGCGTGAATCGTGAAGACACGGTGGCGCTGAACATCCGCGGTCTGGTCAATCTACGGACGAAGAAGAACGAGATTGTCCGCTGGATTCTTGAAGAGAAGGTCCTCGCGCTCGACCCAGCGAACCCCGAGGGTTACGCCAACCTAGGCTTGGCGTTTGTGCGTCTCGGCCAACTGCCCAAGGCGGTTGTGGCCTTTGAGCGTTCGGTAAAACTCAAGCCCAAGTCGGTGCCAGCGCGCCTGAATCTGGGTGCGATCTACATCGAGTACCTCAACTACGAGCAGGCCGTGCGTCAGTACAGCAACGCGCTGAAGCTAGAGCCGGAGAACTTGGAGGCCCTGGTGGGCTACGCACTGGCGCTGGAAGGCACGCGTAAGCCCAAAGAGGCCGCTGCGATCTACGAAAAGGTGCTGTCGAAAGATCCCAAGCGTGCCGCGTTGATTACTCGCTTGGCCATCATCTACGAAAAAGCGCCCTTCAACGATGGTAAGAAGGCCGTGATTTATTGGAAGCGATTCCGCACGCTAGCGAATCTGCCGAGTCAGGCTGAAACCAAGGCGAACAAGGACGCAGCTGAGGCCGCTCTAAAGGCCGTGATGAAACGTCGGGTTCCTCGTCGCGGTGCCAAGCGTGAAGCAGCTCTGGCGGCACGTGCCGAGGCGAAGGACAAGGCAGTCAAAGCGAAATCTCTGTGGAAGAACGTCCTCGCGATCGACTCTCGTATTCAGGCCATCGAAATGGGCATGAAGATGGAGAAGGAAGCCAAGGACAAAGCAGGCAAGGACAAGCCAAAGACGTAGTGCTCCGCACCTCTTTATGAACGCAGGTGGCTGTTTCCCGTCGACGGAGGCGGCCACTTGCGGTTTTTGCACCTCGCAAAGTTGGACGTTGACGGCTTTGTAGTTGCGAGAGCAATCCCCATTCAGCTACCCTCTCGCGCGATAGGTCGGCCTTGGCCCACCACGCGTCCCTTGGAGCCCCACATGAATCGCACACTGCTTCGCGCCACAGTCGCGCTACTCGCCCTTGCTTTGGTTGCCGTTACGGTCACACCGGCCTTCGCTAAGAAGGATACAAAGTCCCGTTTTTACGATTTCTCCGACCAGATGATCGACGGCGCGGTGAAGAAGCCGAGCACGATTTGGATGGAATCGCGGACCCGCGCCAAGTTCGAAAAGCTGCTTCGCCTCAAGAAGTCCTTTCGGCAGGCGATGATCGACACCAGCAAAGAGCCCATCCTGAAATAGTGCCGATTGGGGCATGTGCTGCCCCGGCCCTTGTCCTAGGTGTTGCCCTCTGCGTAGACGCCTCCCGCCGTCTCGGCTTTCACGAGCGGCATTCGCGCCCCCTGATGGCCGCGCATTCTGCGGCGCGGCTGCAGGACTGAGTTTCGGAGATCCCATGACGATTGCATCCACCAGCGCGCCTTCGCGGCTTGTCGCTCTCACTGCGGGCCTCTGCCTACTATTGACGGCTGCTTGTGGCTCTACCGGCAACGACGCGAACTCGTCCGGCGCAGACAACTCGGTGCAGTGTGCCGGCCAAGACCAAGGAAAGTTCGGTATCGAGTGCACGGCGATCATCGAAGTACACGATAAAGTCACCAAGATTGCGGCCCAGAACACGTACGGCGTCGATACCGGCGATTTGGGCGCAGACGGAAAAAAGGATTGGCACCTTGAGATTCGGAGCACCGGCAATGGCGGCTTGAAGATCAACAAGATCTCGCTGTCGTACACGTCGCCGAGCCCCGCTGAGACCACCCCCGCATTCACTTGCACAGACGCAGGTGGCGTCGATTGCGCGAAAGCTGCGTGGGCCACCGTCCTGCCAAGCAACGCGGGCGGTACGCCGGCGGTCGTCAATGTGTCCTTCCGCCGCCAAGAAGACGCGCTCAAGCGCGACGCCGTGCTCCGGATTGAGACCAACGCCCAGAACAAGAGCGTGGTCGTCATTCGCTTCTCGACCGCTGCTGGTAGCGCTCGGATCTCGGTCAAACCGGACTTGATGGACTTTGAGTTCGTCGAGATCGGCGGCGAGAAGATCAAGGAAGTGAAGGTATTCAATGTCGGCAACAGCACCCTGAAGATTCCGTCGATGGACCTCAGCAGCCTCGACGCTGACCTGTTTACCGTCATTGTGGGTGGCAAAGAGTACAAGGGTGGCAAGCTCGTCACGTTCGAAGAGCCCATCGCAATCAAGAGCAACGCGAGCATCAGCATTAAAGCCATCTATCGCGGCAAAGATGACTTGCCTCACAATGGCACCATCATCTTGGCTACCAACGACGCTAGCGCCAATGATGGCGGTCCTGGGCAGCGGGCTATTAACGTCAAAGTGAACTCGACCGGACCGTGTCTGTTGGCCAAGCCCGCGGCGGTCGTCTTCGGCGGCACAGCCGTCGGCAGCAAGGGCTTGCGCCCTGTGGTGCTCGAGTCCTGTGGCGACATGGCCGTGCTGGTCACCGACGCAGCATTTGCGGCTCCCGGTGCCGGCGAGTTCGGCATCGATTGGGCTTCAGTTCCGGGCGGAGCCAAGCCGACTGCGCAAAAACCCCTGAAAATCGGCATTAACGAGAGCGTCACCGTCCAGCTGACCTACCAGCCAGAAGGCAAGAACCCCGTGAAGGATGGCCTGCCGATCGCTGACACTGCGAAGCTGCTGTTCACCAGCAACATCGGCAAGAAGAAGACGGAAGTGACGCTTGAGGGGGTCGCAGCGAACGCCGACTGCCCCACCGGGATCATCACCGTCCAGGAAGGCGAGACGGTCGTGCCGCAGACGTTGCTTCACATTGACGGTCTGCAGTCTTTCGCACCTGGTGCCGGCGGTATCAGCAAGTACGCATGGGAAGTCACTCAGCCCAAGGGGTCTGTAGCGCTGTTTCAGCCCAATACCTCGGCGCCCAAAGTGACGTTCCAGCCAAACGTGGCCGGTGAGTACGTGTTTCGCCTCCGCGTGTGGGGTGCGGCCGGCAAGGAGAGCTGCTTCCCAGCGGTGAAGACGGTCACGGTGCTCCCCGACGAGGCGATCCACGTCGAGCTGCTCTGGAATACGCCCGCGGACAAGGACCAGTCAGATGAGGGCCCGGCCGCGGGAGCCGACTTGGACCTGCACTTTGCACACAGCTACGCCAGCGTTCTCGACTTTGATGGCGATGGCGCCAACGACCCGTGGTTCGACGCCAAGTACGACTGCTTCTGGTTCAACAAGAGCCCGGAGTGGGGCAGCTACGACCCGAACGTCGACGACAACCCGAGCCTCGATCGCGATGACACCGACGGTGCTGGCCCAGAGAACTTGAACTTGACGCTGCCCGAGGACACGAAGGAGTACGCCGTCGGCGTGCACTACTTCAACGACAACGGCTGGGGTTCCTCCGTGGCTGAAGTTCGGATCTACATCTACGGCCAGCTGCAGTTCCAGGTGACCTCGAAGCCCATCAAGACTGGTGACATGTGGTACGTGGCAGATATTCAGTGGCCGAGCGCCAACATTGCCAGCAAGCTCGACAAGCAGAGCAAGCCATTTTTCGTGACGCCCAAGTACCCAGCACCCGAGCTGTAGGACGACGTTTTCGCGCCAGAAGACGTTTTTGGCCCGCAGCATCCGACAACATCACCGTGCCCCGCCGCCTTTCGACGACGAGGAGTTCCAATGAGCCGCCACCTGCCACTGCTCGCACTACTGTGCATTGCCCTGAGTCCAGCCTTTGGTTGCTCTGACAGCCCGGAAGGTTCCAATGGCGACAAAGGAGGGGGCGGCAACAATAACGGCGGCTGCACCGGTCAGTTTTGCGTCGAGGTCGACATTCAGATCGGTGCCGATCCGCAAAAACTAGTCTTCCTCGACATTCCCGTCGGCGAGACAGCCACCCGCAAGCTGCGCATCTCGCACGTGGGTAGTTCAGGCGTGCTTAACGTCGACAACGTGAAGTTCGAACCGGCCACCGACGAGTTCAAGGTGCTTGATTTCAAGCCCGCACAATTGTCGACGCAAGAGAGCTTTGAGGTCACGGTCAGCTACACACCATTGAAAGCCGGCGGCAAGAAGCTGAACGTGGTCTTTGCCAACAACGACAACGATACGGCCGACAAGCAGTTCAATGTGCCGATCGAAGTGAAAGCTGGCGCCGGTAGCCTGAAGGTGTCCCCGGATCCCATCGATTTCGGACCGGTCGCTTCTAATACGTGCGAAGACCTTGTCGCCAAGATCTTCAACAGTGGCCAAAAGCCGATTCGGGTCACGGCGGCGAGCCTTTCGGGCTCGGGCAGCCCGGACTTCAAGATCAAGTCTGCACCGGACGCCAAGACTGAGATTGCCCCGTTGGCCTCCGTCGACATCACCCTGACATTTTGCCCCAAGCCGGGCGATGACAACGACACGACGGAGCTCGCCCTTGAGGACAGCGATGGCGGTTTGACCATCATCGCGGTCTACGGTGCCGAGATTGCACCGCGCCTGAGCGTTGTGCCACCGGTGCTCAACTACGGTTCGATGAAGCTGAAGGCCAAGGCGACACGTTCGTTCAAGATCTTCAACGAGGGCATCGCGGATCTCAACGTCAGCAAGATCGAGGTCAGCGTGCTGTCGAAGGTGAAGACCCTCAAGCTTAGCGACAAGGGGCCATTTACGCTGAAAGCTAAGGAAAACAAACTGATCGATGTGGAGCTTGAGGCCTCGGTCGTCTTGCCGAACGATGGGTCAGCCGTCGCGTCGCTCGTGATTCACAGCAACGACCAAAACAAGAAGCAGATCAACATCCCCGTATTCGCCAAGACCGAGACGGGCAGCCTGAAGGTAACCCCAGACAAATTGGTCGATTTCGCCATCGTCGGAAAGGGCCTGGCTGTGACCCGAAAGGTAGAGCTGTTCAACCAGGGAACCGCGGCGATTGAGATCAAGGAAATCAAGATTACCGACGATAGCAATGGCGAGTACGAGTTGGTGACCAGCAGCACCTTCCCACCGCTGGCCGCCAACCCTGGCCCGCATACGATGAAGGCGGCGGAATACCAGAGCTTCAAGGTCAAGTTTACGGCTACAGGCACCGTCGGAGCCAAGGCGAAGGGAAAGCTGCTCATCAAGAGCACTGATCCAGACACGCCCGATCGCATTCTCACGCTCGTCGCCGACCGTGCCGAGGGCAGCAAGTGCAACGTCAAGATCATCCCGGGCCTGATGAACTTCGGCATCTTGACCTACGGCCAGAGCAAGACGCTTGCGGTCACCGTCAAGAATGTCGGAACCGGCTATTGCTCCTTCGCTGACCAGCGGATTTTGGACTGCAAGTCCGGACTGCTGGGCGGCGCCCCGGTTTGTGCGCTGATCGGCGTGCCGCAATTTACGACCTTTGCGCCGTCGACCAAGCTCTTCAACCTCGCGCCCGGTGACAGCGGCAAGCTGAACATCCTGTTCAACGCGCCCAATGATGGTGGCTTATTCGCCAACCCCAAAGCGCTCCTCAAGTACTTCGCTTTCCTAGCAGTCAAGTTCAAGGACCAAGCGACGGGGCTCGCCGATTGGTATCCGAAAGATCCCGCCAAGAACACCTCTAAACTGACGCCCAATCTGCAGGCGAGCGTGGGCGAGGCATCGGTCAACGTGCTCCCCGGGTCCATCGACTTCGGTCTCGTCACTGTCGGCTGCAAGAGCAAGGTCGAGCACGTGAGTGTGTTCAACACGGGCATCACCCCTGTGTTCATCACCAAGATCGAGTTTCAGGGATGCGGCCTGGAGATGGCCAAGAAGTCGTGGCCAGGTATCCCCAAAAAGGGCCTCGAGGTATCGCAGTCGACGCCGGTCAATTTCGGCGTGCAGTACGCGCCTCAAAACGTCGGCAAGGATAGCTGCCAGATGGTGGTGATTACTGGCAACGAGGGCCAGTGCGTCGACGCGACGGGCACGCCGACGGCCAGTGGCACCTGCAAAGTCACTGGCGATTGTAAGGGCTCGTCGGATGTTCTGTGCTCGGGACAGAGCTTCAGTGTGCCGCTCAAGGGTGAGGGAACGCTGCTCAACGAGTTCACCGACGAGTTTGAACAGGGCGCAGGCAAGAAGGTCGACGTGCTCTTCGTCATCGACAACTCCGGATCGATGGGCGACGAGCAGAAGAACCTAGCCGCCAACTTTGGCAACTTCATCAAGTTCGCGACGCTGTGGCAAAACGACTACCACATTGGCGTGGTCACCACGGACATGAAGAACGGCAACGACAAAGGTCGGCTGCGCACCCACAACGGGACGCGTATTGTGACCACTAAGACGTCAAATCCGACGGGTACGTTCCAAGATCTGGCCAAGGTCGGCACCAACGGCTCGGCGACAGAGCAGGGACTAGCCGCAGCGAAAGCGGCGTTGACCTTGCCGCATATCTTCGACAGTGGGAAATCCTGCAAGGTCGACTCGGACTGCTCCGCCGGCAAGTGCGTGAAGGGCCCCGATGGCAAGCTCGGATGCGGTGGTCACAACCGCGGCTTCCTACGCAAGCAGGCTGGTCTGGAGATCGTGTTTGTCTCCGATGAGGAAGACAGCTCCGCGAGTGACCTGAAGTACTACGTTAACTTCCTGTACAGCATCAAAGGCGCCGCCAACAAAGGGTTGTTCCATGCGCACGCAATCGTCGGCTTGACCGCGAGCAGCGGTAGCGGCGGCGGTGGTTGCGGCGCCGGCAAGGGCAGTCGCTACATCACGGTCGCCAAAGACACCGGCGGCAAGACCGCTTCGATCTGTGACAAGTCCTTTGCTACGACGTTGAAGAACATCGGCGAGGCGGCTTTCGGTCTGACCCAGCAGTTCTTCCTGACCATGAACGCGGAGCCGTCGACCATCAAAGTGTGGATCAACGGCAAGGAGTGCGTCGGCGGCAAGACCACGTGGAGCCACGACTCGGCTTCCAATAGCGTGACCTTCATCGCTGAGCCCACTGGCACCTGCATGCCGAAGAAGGGCGACAAGGTGAAGATCTACTACAAGACGCTGTGCTTTCCCTAGCGCGCTGGTTTGAGCAGCACATCATCTGGCAATCGTAGAACGCAATCGCCAGACTGCGATAGACGCCGCCACAGGCGGACTCGGCTACATAGGAGCCTTCATGTTGCGTACGATGAATCGAATGGGACTGATGCTGTCGACGATAGCGGCGCTGAGCCTAGCTCTGGTTCCTGCGGGCTGCGGTGGCGACAACGAGTTGACGTTGCCGCCGCAAATCGAGGTCACTGTTGATGGCCACCCCACGAAGAAGTCCTTCAAGTTTGCATCCGATAGCACGGGCGGGCAGCTGACCAAGGTCGCGCCGATCCTGATTTTGAACTCCGGCGAAGGCGAGTTGGAGCTCAAAGAGATCAAATTCACGACCACGAATCCGTTCTTGAAGCTGATTTACGCCAAAGGCAAGCCGAGCTTTCCTGTCACGTTGGCATCCAACGAGCGCATCCAACTGCAGGTCCGTTTCGCGCCCGACCCGAACATCGTCAACCTCGACCCCGCCTCCCTGGTCATCAAGCACAATGACGACAACGAAAGCGATGTGACGATCAACTTCACCATCGAGTCGACTGGGCCGACCGTCGAACTCGGCCAGACGAGCTACACCTACGTCAATCCGTCGTCTGCGAACCCACCGACGCCCTGCTTTACCTTCACGAACAAAGGCAATGAGCCGCTGATCTTCAAGAAGGCGTACATGGAGACGGCGACGAAGTTCTACACCATCACCGAGACGCCCAACGAAAACAGCACGATTGGCGCATCTGGTCAGGGCGACAATCCGAGAGCCAACCCCAAGAAGCTGCAGGTGTGCGTACGGCTCACGCCGGGCGACAAATCGGACGACTACAGCGCGAAGCTGGTCATTGAGACCAACGACGCCAAGAACCGCTATGCCAAGGTGAACCTCAACGCGAAGTGGGAAGAAGACAACGTCTTCAAGGTCACGTGCGGCACACCTGACGGTAGCCTGAAGTACGACTTCTCTGGAACGAAGAGCGGTATCGTGGAGAAATGCTGCAACATCTACAACGAAGGGCCGAGCGGCTTGCTGGTCAATAAAGTCGAGGTCGCTGCCGTCGACACGACCAAGCAGGAACTCGCCGACAAGATCTTCGGCTACAAGCTCTACAAGACCAACGCCAACACCGGCGATGATGAGAAGGTGACGCTTCCCCGTAGTATCAGCCCGTCGAAGTCATTGAAGTTCTGCGTTGAGTACATCTACCCCGTCGACAACAAGAGCACTAACGGTGAGTTGGTTATTAACTACTCGCAGGCCAATGTTGCCGCGTCGCTGCAGTTGCCTGTCATCGCTGGGTCTTGTGACACGCCCGATTTGCTCGTCGGGCCCGGAAACTCGCCGTTGTGGTTGCAAACGAGCGTCGGCAAAAATGCGACAAAGACGCTGTCGCTGGTCAATCAGAGCTGCGCGCCGCTGCAGATCTTGCAGGTGTGCACCACCCAGGTTGCATCGACCGGCGCCGGCAAGAATCCGTGCGACAACGCGACGCTGCAATCGGCGCACTTCGGCCTTGTGAAGGAGATTGGTCTGTCCTCGGTCAAACCGTGGGACATCCTGCCTATCGACGTGAAGTTCGCGCCGCCCAACGCGAAGTACAATCCGGTCAATCACTTCCTGAACATCGTCTACTGCCCAGGCGAGTGGGCGAGCGACAAGTGCTCCGATCCGGTCGTCGCGCGCACCGTCAACCTGACCGGCGTTGTCGAGGCAGAAGAGTCCAAGCTGACCAAGCTACCGACCCTATCTTTGGCGCCGTACAACGGTCAGAAGCCGGTGGTGGGTCAGCCCTTCAAAATCGAGGCAGCCCCGAAAGAGGGAGATTGGCCAATCGGCCAGTACGGCGCATACCTGTGGGTGGTTGCCAAGCGCCCAGTCGGATCAAACCTCTGGATCAGCAACGATTTTCAGACGACAGATGAAGGCTTTCTCACCATCAATCCTGACAAGAAGGGTTCGTACACGATCGTGGGGCAAGTCCAGGCGGTGGATGACGCGGATCAGACCAAGCTCGCTTGGAGCGAGCAGGTCAGTTTCACCTTTGAGGTTAAGGAATAGCCACCGTGTCTTCAGTCGGCGTTTGGAGCGAATCAGGCCGGCTACAAGCGTGTATCGGCTGTGCACCTGGCGCCGAGTTTGACCGGGTGTTACCGCGCAATATTGAGGCCGCGATTCGCGACTCAAACGGTCAACTGCGCGACAATCCAGACTATCTACTATTCGATGATTTGGTTCTACGCGACGTGCTTTGGCGCGAGCATCAGACCCTATTCGACGTGATTCGCGCCGCCACTGGGGCTGGCGGCGTTCATGATTTGCGCGCGCTGGTAGCCGACGTGCTGGTCGATCCAGGTGTTCGGAAGTCAGTTTTGGCGGACATCGCGGCGGCGGAGATGCGGATTGGCGGCGGTCTTTCGGTTTCTGCCAGACAGTGGTTGAGCGCGGCCTCCCCCCGGCAATGTGCCGAAGCGCTGATGGTGGGGACACGGCCCGATGGGCAGGTGCTTTTGCGTTGGCCGATGCCGAATGCGCTGTTCGCACGAGACTGCTTGGCGGTTGTAGGGGCGTCCGTCGTCGTGATGCGTCCTGCGCACCCAGCCCGCTGGCGTGACGGCATCATCAGCAGAGCGATCGCGCGGCATCATCCGCTCTTCGCCGGCGTGCAAGTGATTGATGTGGCCGACGGAAGTCAGACAGACGCACAAATCGAAGGCGGAGATGTCCTCGTTGTCAGCGAAAAACTGGTTCTGGTGGGCGTGGGTATCCGCACCAACCTCGCCGGGGCGCGCGCACTCGCGGAGGCACTCCTGCCGGCAGGGGTCGAAGTACTGGGTGTGCAGCTGCCGAAAAAGCGGGCAGCAATGCACCTGGACACCCTCTTTACGGTGCTCGATGAGGAGAGTGCGCTTGTCTTCCCGCCGGTTGTTGAAGAACACTCTCCGGTCGGAATCAGGCTGGAACTATTCGACCCCATCGGCGGAAAGCGCCTTGATAATGGGCTCCAGGCTGCGCTCGCCGCCCGGGGACATGATCTGGATTTTGTGCCCTGCGGTGATGGTGACGAGGTTGCAGCGATCCGGGAACAGTGGACCGACGGAGCCAACGCCTTTTGCCTGGCGCCGGGTCGGGTCCTGCTGTACGGACGCAATCGCCGAACGCTGGCCGCCCTGAATAAGAAGGGTTTTGAGATCGCCACGCCGGCCGGCTTCATTCAAAATGCTGCCTTGTGGCTCGAAGGCCAGCGCAAGATGGTCATTGCCCTCGACGGTTTTGAGCTCTCGCGGGGGCGCGGTGGGCCGCGCTGTTTGACGCTACCGCTGTCACGCGCGCCGTTGCAGTAGCCCGCCCGAATCCTAAGAAAGTTGCGTATTTGCAGGGGTATTTGAGCGGTCTGGCTCGTGGAATGACTGCATCAGAGGCGTCGTGGAGGTGCGAGCGCATGGGTTCGCAGCCCTTCTCCGAGTGGCTGTTGCGATGCGTCAGTGATCCTTTGGCGTTGCACATGCCCCTGCTTGGCACCACGTGCGCCAAGCCTGTGCGCCGACAATGTTGTGGCGGCCACTGACCCTTCGCAGCGCCTTCTCCGCACGCCTCGCGAGATTCGCGTTTGGGTCGCCAGCGAGGGTGACCAGGGCTCGGATAGACACAGCATCGCGGCCAACGGAGCGCAGGACCTCGCGCCGCACAACATAGGATGGATGACCGGCCGCCATCTCCAGCGCGCCGCTGCACGAGGGACCATTCGGAACCCGGCACAGCTCGAGGGACCAGCGCAGCGTCGCTCCGCCAAGTTGGTGTGCGGCAGCCTCATGCACAAGTGCGACGAATCGTTCCGTGTACGAGCGGTCACCCCAGTAGCCGAGGGCCCAAGCCGCTGCGACGCGTGTCATCGCGCTGGCGATGATCCCTGGCGCGTTGGCGTAATTGGTCATCAGCGCTAGGTCACGTCGATCGTTGAGTAGCGCA
The DNA here is from genome assembly GCA_023954815.1 of Myxococcales bacterium. GTDB lineage: Bacteria > Myxococcota_A > UBA9042 > UBA9042 > UBA9042 > UBA9042. Next base: position 16,453 of record JAGSHB010000083.1, read on the forward strand.
AGACCGTAGACGGCGTAGGCGCGCGCCCGGTCACTGTTGTCTTTGAGTACCTCGCGTAGAAAAGGTCGCGCCGCTGGACGCTGCATTTCTGCCACGATGCGCACGCTTCTCGCGCGCCATGACGCCTGTCTTGGTGCGACGTTGAATAGTCGCTGTACTGGAAGACGCGCACGCTCGCCAAAGCTGACCAAGACACCATGAGCTTTACAGCCAGAGATACTGTTGCAGCGAAAACGGCTGCGGAGGTCCACCAAGGCCTGGCGCAACGCCTCGTCCATGGCTGATGGATCTAGATCAGTGGCGGTGACCTGCGCCGGCGGGCTGACTGCGCTGCGTGACGCCGGTTGCGATGCTGGCTCGGGCGCTTCTGCAGGCGCGCGTTGGCAAGCGACGACAGCGAGTGAGAGCAACAGGGCGGTCCAGCGTGGCATGGTTCATCCTCGCCCACCAAGGGCGTCGCAAGGCTCTTGTAGCCGCCGGGCAGGCAGCTCGGCAAGGGCGCACTAGTCAACCCGCCCAGATCACCGCGTCATCCCCATGAGGCACGTGCGGCGCCACGGAAGGGCTGAGTTGTTGCCCCTGGTCAACCACCCTTCTATAAGGACGCGCTGGAACATTGCCCGCTATGGCGAGTTTCCATCAATGCAGTACCGCTCGTGCCGAGCATGCCAAACCTCGCCGGCGTCGTTGAGACTCGCACACACCACAGGGACCACCCAATGAAGAAAGAGCTGGTCATCATCGGGGTTGTCGCTGCCATTGCGGTGGCTTTTTTCGCTGGTCGCGCGTTCGACAAGCCTGCCCCTGCGCCTTCCGTGCCATCGCCAAAGGCCGAGACGCCGTCATCAAAGGTCGAGTCGACGCCCGCCAACGCAGTTGAGACCGCAAAGGTCGTAGCGTCGGTCAAGGTGGCGCGCCATCCTGTCATGGGACCGGCAGACGCACGGGTCACCATCGTCGAAATCTCAGATTTTCAGTGCCCGTTTTGTGCCCGTGGAACGGAGACGGTGAAGGCCCTGCAGAAGGCCTACCCAGGAGATCTCCGTGTCGTCTTCATCCACTTGCCACTGCCATTTCACGATCAGGCGGTCCCAGCTGCGATCGCATCCATGGCTGCCCATCGTCAGGGCAAGTTCTGGCAACTGCACAGCCAGCTCTTCGCCGCCTCCAAGAAGCTCTCAACAGCACAGATCGAGTTGAGCGCGAAGGCCGCCGGGTTAGATATGTCGAGATTTCGCAAGGACGTGAAAGACCCGGCCCTCCGTGAGCAGGTCGCCGATGACACGGCCATTGCGAACAGCCTTGGGATCGGAGGTACGCCTGCGTATTTCATCAACGGGGTGCAAATTTCGGGTGCCCAGCCGCTGAGTAAGATGAAGGCGGTGGTCGAGGCGCAGTTGCGCCGCGCTGATGCGCTCCTACGAGAGGGCGTTCCCCGCAGTAAGCTCCATCAGCGTTCGTGGCGACGCAACAATCCAGCCAAAGCGGATGCTGCCATCGACTGGATTATTCGCGGTCGCAAGCCGCCGAAATCCGCTCGTCCGAAGCCCAAGCCCCAAGAAAAGCAACCGGCGCAGGTCAAGGCGCCGGCAAAGCCTGTTCACCCGGCCAAAGACAAGACGGTGTGGCGCGCCACGCTTCGGGGGAGCGAACCGTCACGTGGCCCGAAAGATGCGCCGATTACGCTGGTTCTCTACACTGACTTTCAGTGCCCCTTCTGCAGCCGCGTTCGCCCAGCGCTCGCACAGGTCGAAAAGACCTATGCGGGCAAGGTTCGATTGGTCTTCAAGAACCAGCCTCTGTCCTTCCACAAGCTCGCCCCGCTCGCGGCTGAAGCCGGTCTTTGTGCCCACGCTCAGGGGCGGTTTTGGGAGATGGAGGCGCATCTGTTCAGCCATCAGAAGGAGTTGAAGCCAGCTCAGCTTCTCGCCCATGGCAAGCAACTCGGACTCGATACCAGGCAATTCGCGAGCTGCCTGACCAAGCATAGTCAGCGCAGTACGCTGGCCGCAGACATGAAGTCGGCCGCAGAACTTCAGGTCTCAGGTACGCCGACAACCTTCGTCAACGGCCGGAAGATCAGCGGGGCTCAGCCCTTCAGCGTGTTCGCCCGCGTGATCGATCAGGAGTTGGCAAAGGCTGCCGCTTTGACGAAGGCCGGAACGGCGCCTGCAGCGCTCTACGACAAGCTCATTGCTAAGGGAAAGCGTGTTGAAGTGAGGCCCGAACTCGGTGAAAGCGTATTCAAGTTCGATATTTCTGGCTCGCCTCGCCTGGGCCCGGCCAAGACGAAGATCCAAATCGTTGTATTTGAGGACTTGCAGTGCCCCTTCTGCGCCCGTCTGGGCCCGGCACTAGCGGCGGTCCGTCGTCAGCTCGGGGATGCAGTCTCCGTGGTTATCAAGCACCTCCCGCTGTCGAACCAGTGCAACGCCGCCATGGGGCGCGATATGCACCCGGCGGCATGTCAGGCGGCATTTTGGGCCATGGCAGCGTACGACCAGGAGCTCTTCTTCGCGTTTTCGAAGCAGGTGTTCGCCAACATGAAGACCCTGATGCCAGATGACGGCGACCTTCCCTCCCGCCTGAAGACCCTTGAATTCAACCTGAAAGCGCATGCGAAGGCCGTGAAGGTCGATCTTGTCAAAGCCGAGCAGTACATCGCGGAGCAGCGTTTCTCTGCCACGATTGGCCGCGATATTCGGGAGGCGGCTCAGCTGAGGCTGCGCGGAACGCCATCCGTCTTCATCAATGGCCGAGAGTACAATGGACCATTGAGCCCCGATCGCATCATCGCTGCCGCGAAGATGGCGTTGGCCGACAGCAAGCGCCGCAAGCAGACCCGTCGCGCGCCCCCGCCAACCACGGCAAGGCCGGGCCCAGCCCCTGCGAGCACACCGCGCTAGTCGGTTGGCTGCGCCCGTTATGAACGTCGCGTCACGGTGCTAGATCACCGACGAGCAGTCCCACGACCTGTACTAGTCGGCGGGCTCGAGTGCGATAACGATGCCTTCGGAAAAAGCCTCCAGACGGGTCACGATCTCGATTGAACAACCTGCCGCCGCCGCAGCCTGTCGAAGGTGGCCAGCGCATAGCGCGTCTTCCACGTGAACTTCTGAGATGTTCGCGGCTTGCCAACGCGCCAGCAGCGCCCGCGCAGTTGCATCCGCTGTTGCCGGATCTGCCGAGCGCAGTGGCTCGCCAGCGCCGCAGCAGGTCGCAAAGGGTGGCCAAATAGCGGTGCTAGCCGGGTCGGACTCACGTGCATCTCGCCGCAGCGTGCAGCATGAAAAACGCGATGCGGAAGCAGGCAGAGAGACTCCAAAGCGCGCCAACCATTGGTCAGCGACTGCGACGTACCGCCCCCGTAGCCCGGCGTCCTCGAGTCGTTCACTCAGCGCACCGCGGCACGCGCCGGTCGGTACAACAACGGTCCGTACGGCGGCATGGGTGTGCGCGATCAGGTCGGAGAACTGCCCATCCAATGGCGTACCTGGGCCGCCGCACCGCATGGCCGCGGCAACCACAACACCCTTGGCATGATGAGCTTGCAGCGCTGCGCGCAGCTTGTCGCCGTCTACGCCGACGCCATGGGTCTCACAGCCCGCCCACACCACCGTCGGGCTGTGCCACGGGTCGGTTTGCTGCCAGTGAGCGAGCAACCTAGCGTACTTGCGTGGGTCCATCGGCGAGCGCAGCAACGCGGTGACCGGCACGTCGTACGGGCAAATCCCTTCACAACAGCCGCAGCGGGTACACCAGTTGAGCAGCGGGTGAGGGCCGCCAGCCGCGAGGTGCAGGAGCGCTCGGGGCGCCGTTGCTGGATGTGCCGACGCACTGTGAGGCGCACAAACGGCGGCGCACGGGGCGTCGCACTGAGTACAGGGCAGCGACGTGCTCATGGGCATAACACCACCTCGCTTTGGCCCGCTGCATCCGTCGCTGGCAGCGGTTGTAGGTGGTGTGCTCTTCCGCGGGCAAACCGAGCGGTCCAACCGTCGCACTCTGAGCGCGCGGCGTTCGGTGTCACTGGCGATACAGTACCCGCAGGGGGCGGCGCGTCCTGCCAAACGTGCGGTCCCACTTGCCTGACGCCTGGCAGAACCGCGGCCACCAGATCGACCGCGCGACGCTGACCTGGCCACCGTCCGCCGGTGCGAACCAACACCCGAGATTGCTGTCCAGTCGTGGAAACAGCTAGTCGCAGCAAGTGGGGCGTCCGGGCACTGAGCAAAAAAGCGCAACGCATGGCGTCTGCGTATGACGTCGTCAACGCCCAGTCTTGGGTTTCACTCAGCAACAACGGCGCGCTCAGTTCGACCATCAGAGGCACAGCGTGCATACCCGGTCCGCCGTCAATTCGGACCCATCTACGCAGTTCGCCAGCATTACCCAGGCGATCGACTCCTTGAACTGCTCGAATACAGCCCATTGGATCCAGGTGGCGGCCGTGGGCGGCGCCAGCGCAGGCGACCGATCGCCACAATACCGTGCCCAGCAACAAATCCAACAACGTGGCCGCGCCGCACCGGGAGGGTCGCAGCCCGAGGGTTCGGCCGCTATTCCGTAGCGTCTGTTCGATGACGGCCAATCGGGCGCTGACTCCCGCTTCGATACGACGAGCGTCCAACATCTGAACACGCGACTGCTGTGCCACATTCACACGGAGTTCACTCTCAATCCTATCGCGGCGCCAAGCTCGGATTTGTGCCGCCGCGATGGCGAGGCTACTGGGCTCGATGACGGTCACCGATGTCGGGGGGGCAGGTGGCTTTTGCATCGGAAATACTGAGGATTTGCCGAAATGTAGCTGATCATCTGCCTTGCGCGGGACCACAGAGAGTTCCTGCACCAGCCATTTCCCGTGGCCCTCAAGTATCGCACTCGTGCAGCGCAACTCGGCACCTACCGCATCGCTGCGGGGAGCGAGGTGATTCGAGGTCCGTTCGCTCCATCGTTCGACGCTACGCAGCCCCCAGGTCGTGAGCGCCGCCTGAACGGAGTCGCGCCAGGCCACTCGTTCGATCTGACGTGTCGCTATGGGTCGGGCTTTGGCCCCCATTCGCTCTCCGAGCCGCGCAAAAAGAACGGCCGCCACGCCAAGCTCAGCTCGAATCCGAAGGCCAAGGAGCACCTGCTCAGAGGCCCCCTGCGTCCCCCAACCCACTCGGGCGCGCACCGCGGCCATCGACATAGCGGCGATGGGTTTCAACATTTTCGGCGACAGTCCCACAGTCACATGGCGACCGAACTCCACATAGGCTTGGGTGTGTGGCCAGCCGTGTGCCACAGCATCCTCGGCCATGTCCGCGGCATCTTGGACAGACTCCACCAGCCACCAGCGCGTCTTCGAGTTGGTGTGCGCCGGCCGGGCGCGAAAACAGGCAGCGATTGGAATCGCAGCATGGGTGGGCAGCGGCAGGGCGCGATCGATTCTCACATCCGACCGGACACGGACAGAGGCGGCTTCCCCATGAAGAGCCTCGCCATTGGGCGTGCACCAAGACAGGGACATCAGACGTCGCTGTAGCGCGGAGGCCCACGGTCCGCCCGTCAGCCCATCGGCTACCCTCAAAGCCGCAGGGAAGGGCAGATCCAGGGTCCAACCTTGTCGCCGGAGCGCAGCCTCCACGTGGGTCAAATAGGCACCAGCGCCGACGGTCGCCATGCCGTTGGTTGCATCAACCGAGATGTCGTTGAGTTGATTGAGGTAGATGAGCGCGCCGCTGAAGTCGCGATCGCCACCAGAGGTCGTCCAGCCGGCTCGCGCGCTGTCAGCGACGGCGGACACCACCGCCGATTCGTGAGGCGGCACGATGACGGTTGCCCCTTCAGCCATGGATGCACTTGCCCGTGCGTCCAATGCGCGTTCGAGCGCGCGGCTCAAGGTAGCGCTCGGCGCCGTACGACCACGACCAACCCGATCAATACGAGCCCCAAAAGGGAGAGTGGTGTTCCATCGCTGCGAGTCGGATGGCGTGCAGCGCAACCGGTCTCGGTGGGTTTGGGGGCAACGTCGTCGTAGGCTGTGACCCCGGACAAACTCAGCGGCCGCGCAGCGAAGTTGGAGCCCAGCGACTGGATTGGCTGGATGATTGAACCCACATCGCCGGTGGGACCACATAGGTGGACCGCGTCGCCCGTCGTCGCCCGACAGGTTTGCGTCCCATCACAGCTGCTGCTCGCTGACGGACATACTTTGCGGCAGTGTCCCCCGCTGGATGCTCCCTCGCATATCAGGTCCGATCGGCATGGCTCGGTCGCACTACACTCGGCGCCTACCAATCCGCCTGGACCGGAAGCACGGCATGCTCCGGCTTTACTCGACAGCGCGCCAACCCAGGCGCATCGCATGCCGGCGGGGCACGTTGTGGCATCCGAATAGGGATCGCATTCTGGCGCGCAGCTGCCCACGCCGGGCAACATGCTGGTGTCGCACAACGAGCCGGCGCCACATGCGCCGGGGCTCGTACAAGGTCCGCCTGGCGCTGGCGTGCCAAATGGGAGACAGAACATGCCAGCGCTGGTTGGTGTGCAGCCCGTGCCTTCCCCGCAGTCATTCGGTCCAGCGCATGAATTGGCGCACACCTTGCTAAAAACGCTGCCGTGCTCCACGCAAAGTCCTGTTGCGCAGTCGAATCCACTGGCGCAAGGCCATCCCACCTGTAGCGCCCCGGGTTGAACGCAGACGGTGCCATTGGCGCCACACTTGGAGCCCTTGGGGCAGCCTCCTGCGCAGCTTCGTCCGCAGCGCCCGCCTCCCGAGAGGGTCGGAACACAAGCAAGAGACGCACAATCCGGTGCGACTTCACATCGTTCGCCGAAGCCTAGATTCTTGCTGGCAAGACATAGGCCCGCCACTTGGCCTCCGATCTGCACCTGGCGGCACTGGCCGAAACCACCGCAAAACCCGGTACAGCCCGCGGTGCAAAATCCCTCTCCACCTGTTGCGAGGCAGAACAAACCTGTTGGGCACGCCACGTCATTTGCGCATCGCGCGCTCGCTGAAGCGGTGGCGCGCTCCGGTCCGCAGTGTTTGTCGTTGGGAAGACACGCCCTGCCGGATTTCCAAGATCCGCAGCTGTATCCGACGGGGCAGGTGTCGTGATCGCTACAAGGACGGGTACAGTAGCTCTGACCGTCGGGCCACGACAGACACAACCCGTCGCAGTCCTGATCCCCATCGCACGCATCGCATAGTCGGCCGGGCGGCTTGGAGCTCGACGCGTACAGCCATCGCGCTCCCCGAATATCGTCTTGATTCAGCTTGCGAAAGGGCGGCGTGACAGCGAAGTAGTACATCGCTGCGCCGCGATCGCGGCTAAAACCGAGTCCTAGGGCATGTCCGAGTTGGTGGGTTAGCGTGGCCTGCAGGTCGACGTTCGGCTTGCTGCTGGCGACTGGACCGGTCGAAAAAATGAAGTGCTCTGCGTCGAGTTCTATGCGCACACGCTCCAAGCTCCCCTCGGCAGCATCGAGACGTAGATGGGCCGTGACATTCTGCGAAACCTGGCTGAAACCCTTTGTTCCCATACGGATAAAGATGTCGAACTTCGGATCTGACGCCACAAGGCCGCCCCATACCAATTGGGTGTGATCCGGCAGCACCTCATTCCAAGTGGTCATCGCCTTTCGTGTCACTTGGGCGATCATCTTGGGCGAGAGCATTGCGTGACCCTCGGCGGCCACAAATACTGCAACCTGCCGACTTGGCCAGCGAACCGATCGTGCCGCTGCGTCGCGTTGCACATCGAAGCCGGCGGTCACACTAGCAAGGGCGAGTAGAGCGACGACCGCGAGCACTTTTTGCGTGCACTGATACGGCGTTGAATGACGAAATTTGCGTTGGAAGACATCCATGCCGCCCAGCCTAGCTGAATCAGCCCCGGTGCGTCACCGTCCCTGCGTGCGAGCCACGATCATCGGTCCCCCAACACGGTGCGACAGTCCCCGATCCCTCGCATGGCGTCGCGACCAAGCCGCCGCTCCTCTCCGCATCGCGTTGATGGGTAGATTTTTCGAACGATCACACGCAACAGCATTGGTTAACCCTCTGATAATGCTCGATAACAAACGAATTACTTGACCGCGGAAAACTAGTCTATAGATTGCGCCGCACCCCCGAGGCCAAGTTCTCTGTCGCCAGGCCCGGTGAAATTTTAGCGAGGTATCTGAGCATGAATGGAACCACCGGAGCAGCAGTTCAGGATGAACTCACCACCCGGCCGCGCCGCTTGTCCGATGTATTCCAGTGCACCTACCGAAGCCGCCGGATGTTTCTAGCTACCTGTCTAGATGACTACATGAACGCCAACGCACTTCGCGTGAAATCGATGGTGTGTCATGAGTGCCATCAGGGTTCGGACAACCGCGAGACCTTCGCCGCTGATGCGGACACTGAGGGCGCGTTGGACGCAGAAATCTGGGGCCGGCTCATCGCCGACTTGGGCGATCCCGAGCCGCCGCCGAAGAAAAAGAAGAAAAAGAAGAAATAGTAAGTCGTGCGAAGGGCCTCTGCTCGGCACCCGCACAGCCCGATGACTGCCATGTTGATCTCAAGATGGCCGCGTAGTACACGCATGACTGTTACAGGTCACACTGCCTCCGCTCATTTCAAGTGCACGGGCGCAGCTGTTGACGGTGTCAGGTATGCAGATACTCGGCGTCACCACCCCTCGAAGTAAGAGATAAACAGCATGGCGACTGGTATCCGCGCGGACTACCCACAGCAATTCGGCCGGTACTATCTCACCCAGAAGATCGCCATGGGCGGTATGGCTGAGATTTTCCGGGCTAAATCGGTCGGTGCCGAAGGCTTCGAGAAAGTCGTCGTAATCAAACGCATCCTCCCGCACTTCAGCGAGGACGAGTCGTTTGTGACGATGTTCCAGGATGAGGCCCGCGTCGCAGCGCACCTCAACCATGCCAACGTCGTCCAAATTTTCGATTTCGACGAGGTCGAGAACCTCTACTACATCGCCATGGAGTACGTGGAGGGCCAGGATCTCAAGCGTGTTCTCGACGTGGGTACGAAGGTCGGTGAACCCCTATCGATCGCGCAAGCTGTCTTCATCATGATCGAAGCGGGTCAAGGTCTCGACTACGCCCACAAGCGCGAAGTCGACGGTAAGCCGCTGAACATCATTCACCGCGATATTTCGCCTCACAACATGATGGTGAGCTACAACGGCGAAGTGAAGATCATGGACTTCGGTATCGCGAAAGCGGCGAGCCGTTCGACCAAGACGCGCGTCGGTACCGTCAAGGGCAAGTGCGCCTACATGAGCCCCGAGCAGGCCCGCGGTAAGCCGCTGGACGGACGGTCCGATCTGTTCGCGCTCGGTGTCTGTTTGTGGGAAATGCTCAGCGGCAAGCGCCTGTTCGTGGGTGATTCCGACTTTGAGACGCTCAACAACGTGTTGCGTGCCGAGGTGCCGTCTCTGACCGAGATGAACCCGGAAGTTCCGAAGGAGCTCGACGAGATCGTTCTCAAGAGTCTGGCCAAGGACCGCGACGAACGTCACAAGGATGTGGCTGCATTCGTTGGCGATCTGCGCCGTTGGTTCTACTCAACCGTGCCCGATCCCAGCGCGATTTCGCTCAAGGGCTACCTGCACGGTCTATTTAACGACCAGATCAGTCAGCTCAAGGCTGACGTCGCCGAAGAGGCCCAGAAGCTCAAGGACATGCGCACGAACTCGCGCATGCGCCGCCCGGCGACAAACAGTCGCCCAGTCGCTGCCGCTGACGATGAGGCCACTGTCGCACTCGACACCAGTGGCGGCATTCCTGGCAGTGACTCGGAAGCCACGGTCGCACTGGACGCATCCGCTGCCATCGCCATGGCCAATCGAACCAATGCACCTAAGAAGTCCAACACAGGGCTGTTTATCGGCCTCGGTGTACTGCTCGTCGGCATCGCTGGCGCTGGCGCGTTTGTGGGCATGGGCGGGCTCGACAAGCCGAAGCCTGTCGTTGTGGCTCCCGCTCCGGTGGACAAGCCCGAGCCGCCGCCTAAGAAGAAGATCAAGATTCACATCTCCGCTCCTGGCGCAGAGGAGATCAAGATCGACGGCGAGACCGAGGCGACGTCGGACAAGCTCACCTTCACGCTGGAGGAGGGCAGGTCGATCAAGATCTTGGCCATCGGCAAGAAGGGCGTAAAGAAGCTCGTCCGGCACACCGCGGACAAAGATGGCGCAAAGGTCTCCATCAAGCTGCCCGAGGTGAAAGCGGACAAGCCGGTCGCGCCCGTCAAGGTCGTGGCTGACACCATCGTCCTCGTTCAGGTCGAGCCGATCGCGGCCAAGGTCAAGATCAACGGCTCCGACGTCACCCTGGTCAACGGCAACCTCAAAGTGCCAAATCTAAAGCTGGGGGACTCATTCAAGATCGACGTCACCGCGGACGGCTTCAAGCCGCTGAGCAAGAGCTATTTCGTCAAGAACAAGCTTGAAACATTCGAAATCAAATTGGAGAAGGAGCGGATCGCGCCCAAAGTCGTGAAGAAGGGCAAGGTCACGATCAATGCTCGTCCGTGGGCCAAGGTCGCGCTCAAGGGTCGCAAGCTGGGCCTGACGCCTCGCAGCATCTCGCTGCCGCCAGGACGGCACACCTTCGTGCTGACCAAGTCCAGCATCACAAAGCGGATTACCGTGGATGTGAAGTCGGGCCGCACGATTTCAAAGACCATCCAAATGAAATAGGCGTCTGGGCCCTCAAAACAGCGCCCATGGCGGTGTTGACACGGGTCCAAACTGCTTGTAGAAACCGGCTCCGCTCCACAGGGGCGTCGCTTTTCGCGGGAATAGCTCAGTGGTAGAGCGCCACCTTGCCAAGGTGGATGTCGCGGGTTCAAATCCCGTTTCCCGCTCCAACGGCCCTCGAGGACTTCCTCGGGGGCCGTTTTCGGTTTTGAACGACGCGAGCGCGCCATCGGGCGAAGCGACGTTGGCGCCCGCACCTGTGCATGCCACCTAGACGCCCAAGGGCCTCGCCGCCTCCTCGCCTCCTCGCCTCCTCGCCTCCTCGCCTCCTCGCCTCCTC
>JAGSHB010000149.1 GCA_023954815.1 Myxococcales bacterium
ACTTCACCTTCGGCGTCGGCCTCGCAGCTGGCGGTGTGATGATGGTGATCCCGGCCTATCTGTACGGCGATCGCGCCATGGCCGACGTTGTAATTTTCGGCGAGATCTTGGCGATCGCGGCGATCGTGGTGTGTATCGGTTTTGTCGGTGTCGACGTCGGGCGCCCCGATCGCATCTGGCACATGATTCCGGGCGTCGGCCGCTTCAACTGGCCCATGAGTATGCTCACCTGGGACGTGTTGGTGCTCAACGGCTACCTGCTCCTCAATCTGCACATCGTTGGCTACCTGCTGTACCACCGCTTCACAGGTAAGCGGCCGCGTAAGCGCTGGTACCTGCCCTTCGTGATGCTGTCGATCGTCTGGGCCATCTCCATCCACACGGTGACGGCCTTCCTGTACGCCGGGCTGGGCGGACGCCCGTTCTGGAACTCGGCGCTGCTCGCGCCGCGCTTTCTCGCCTCTGCATTCGTCTCAGGGCCTGCGTTTATCGTGATCTTGCTCCTGGCGCTGCGCAAACTGACGAACCTGAAGATCGGCGAAGGTCCCGTGCGGACGTTGGTCAACATCTTGCGGATCACGACCCTGGTGAACCTGTTCATGCTGGCCTCGGAAGTGTTCGTGGAGTTCTACACCGGCGGTAGCCACACCGCGGCCGCTGAATACCTATTTTTCGGCCTGCACGGGCACAACGACTTGGTCCCCTGGATGTGGAGCGCGGTGACCTTCAACGTGGTCGCGGCTGGCATCTTCCTGACGAAGAAGGGGATGGAGGACAACCGCTTGCTCATCACGGCCTGCGTGCTGACCTTCTGCGGCGTGTGGATCGAAAAAGGCATGGGCCTCATCATTCCTGGCTTCATCCCGAGCACCCTGCACGAGATCGTCGAGTACTCGCCGAGCCTGGTCGAATGGAAGGTCACAGCAGGCATCTGGGCCCTCGGTGGTCTGGTGCTGACCGTCGCCTCCAAGTGCGCCATCGCGGTCCTCGACGGCGCCGAACGCCTGCGCGGCTAGCTCAGACGCTCTCAGACGCTCGCGACCGTCCGACATTGAGGAGACCGGCGATCAATTGTCTCCGCCGCTGACCCTTGCGCACAATCGCTGCCGCCAACACCATCGCGGTATGCTCAAGCGACCCTTTGTAGCCCTGCTCCACACTGCGCTCGCTGCCGTTCTATTGAGCGCGGCGCCAGGATGCGGCAAACCACCGGCGCCAGCCCCGAAACCTCCGGCTTCACCCAGCCAACCGGCCGCCGAGCAGGACGCCAAGGCAGCGATCGCCGCCATGCTCGATGATTGGCACCTGGCCGCCTCGAAAGCCGACGAAGCGCGTTACTTTGGGCACTTTGCCAAGGGAGCCCACTTCATCGGCACCGACGCGACAGAGCGCTGGGACGTCGCAGCATTCCGCGCCTATGCGCACCCGCATTTCTCGAAGGGCAAAGGGTGGACGTACGGGGCCAGCAGTCGCTTCGTGACCATCGCAGACGGGGCCAAGGTCGCCTGGTTCCACGAACAGCTTGTGAGCGCCAAATACGGCGCCGTGAGGGGCAGTGGCGTCGCGTCCCAAACCCCGAATGGCTGGAAGATCAGCCAATACGTGATGAGTTTTCCGATTCCCAACGCCAAGGCGAAAGCGGTCTTGAAGCTTGTGAATGCGGGCGATACGGGCGAAAGCGGCTCGCCCTGACCAACCGGGCGAACAAACGTGCACTGAAAGCCAGCGCCTCCAGGTTGGTCTCGTCGACTGCCCCAAAACGCGCGTTCCCCCCGCGAATCCAGCCTGTGAGCGGGTTCGCGGGGGGAACGAATCTGATGCAGCTGGGCTCAGGGCCCAGGGCTGACGGTACCTAGAAGTTGTAGACCAGCACGTGCTTGGCTTCCCATGCCATGTCGGTGTTGTCCGCTGTTCCGGTGATGAGGTACGAGGCACCCTCGCCGGGCAGGAACACGCCGTACAGGCCGATCAGCTTGAGGTTCTTACGGATCTTCCACTTGAAGTTGAAGTCGACCTCCTGGCCGATGTCCGTCGAGGACTTGTTCAGGTCCGGCCCCTTGGCATCCCAGGCGTAGATGGGCTGGGTGGCCTGCAGGTAGGTGTAGCTGGTCTCCAGACGCAGCGTCTTGTGCACATTGGCGCCCACCTTGAGCTGCGCGACCGTGGTGTTTTCCAGCTCGCGGTAACCGCGCGAAGCGGGCGAGCCGAGGCCCTGCGGGGTGATGCCCTCGACGTCCGGCATGACCGAATCTTCCCAGACGTTGGTCAGCGGGAAGAAGCCCATGGTCTGGATGCGGTTGATGTTGCCCTTACCCGAGGTCGGATCGTCATCACCCGAGCCCATACCGGCGACCAGCGAGACGTCCATCGGCACGCCGGCGTTGAGCTTCTGCGTCAGCTTGGCGTAGGCATTGAAACCAGCGAGCTCACCATTGTTCTTGTCGCGATTGTTACCCGCGAAATCGGTGTTGGCGTTGTCATCCTTACCGGTGAGGTAGTCGAACTCGACGTTGTAGAGCAGGCCCTTGCCGATGCTCAGCTTACCCTTGGCGTTGAGACCGGCGACGATCGCGCTGCTCATCTCGGCCTGGAAGCGACTGTGGAAGTAGCCGAGCCCGCCGTTGAGGTGCGTGAAGTCCTTGATGTTGTCCTGGTACATCAAGCCGAAGAGCGTGATCTTGTGGCCCTTGGTCTTGAAATGCAGCTGCGCGCCGTACAGGTCGGCATCGTCGAAGCCATCCTCATCGTTCATCAGCGCGCCGACCGGATTCTTGATGCTCTGGCGCCCCTCGGCGACCTTGGCCCACCAGCCGTCGATGGTGATGGAACTGCTTGGTTTTAAGGTCAACTGCAGACCTTCGTAGGCCTGGTCGAGGACGAGCTTATTGCCCGCCGCGAAGAGCTGACGACCCGCGCGAATCTGCAGTGGCAGCCCCCACGGTGCGTCGAAATACAGGAAGGCGCGGTCGATATGGATCCCGTAGTTGGTATCCTTACTCCGGAACAATTTGTAGGGGTTGTACGTTGCCGCCCCCGTTGGATTGCCGTCCGCATCGACGCCGACACCGGTCGAGACATTGGGGCTATTGTCGACCCCCCACCATCCCTGGGCGGCATCGAGGCGAACCTTCACGCCGACCGATTTGGAGCCGATCTTCGCCTTCAAGCGGAGATTTTGGACCACATAGTCGGCGTCGTTGAGCGCGACATCCTTACCCAGGAAGAAACCGTGCTGGTTGAGCCCCCAGATGCTGTACGCACCGTGCACGTCAAACTTGAAGTCATCCGCGCTCGCCTTGGTCGGCGTCGCGGCGGACGGCGCCTTGGCTTGTGCGTGTACCGGCGCCGCGAGAAGTGCGGCGAGCAAGGTCAACGCGAGAGCGGCCGTAGAAAGCCGAGAAAGGGGTGTAAGTTCGGTCATAAAGCACCTCCAGCAATGGGCGCGGGGGCAGCGAGGCCGCCAAAAGTCGGGACATCCGTTAGCGGATGCCTAGCCTTGAGTTAGACAACGGTGCGGCCGCAGAGTTGACATAGGTCAATCCGGGCAGCGACCGAGAGCTGTGGGGAGCAGTCTCTCGAACGAGCGCGAAATAGCGCCGTTGGTGTTCCGGGGGCCAGCGTGCGTCAAACCTTAACAAATACAGGTCGTTGGAGAAGCAACGGTCTCCACTGTCACAGCTGTGCGGCTCGGTGCGACTCGGTTTGGAGCCAGCTCGACGAGCCGGAGCTCGATCGCCTCGATCAGCACAAGAGCGTTCAGCGACTCGATCCGGGCGAGGTCCTCTACGGACAAGGCGATCCCTGCAAGGGGCTCTTCGTGGTGCAGTCGGGCTCTTTGGCGCTGCGCAAGTTCGACGACAGCGGACGCAGCGTCTTGCTCCGCCTAGTCGTGGCGGGTCAGGCTGTCGGGTATCGGTGTTTCTTCGATGGCGGCCGCTACCGGGCCCAAGCGGAGGCGCTCGAGGCGACCCGGGTCTGCTTTCTGAAACCGACGCTCGTCACCAAGATGTTCGAGCAGAATCCCGACGTTGTTCGCGGCATGATGCAGCGACTGGCCCGAGAATTGGGTGACGCCGAGGACCGCTTCTTGATGGCCACCCGTCGCTCGGTGCGCTGCCGTTTGGCCCATGCCTTGTTGCGCCTCAAAGACCACCACGGCGAGGTCGATGATGAGGGCGTCTTGACCGTGCAGTTACCGATCAGCCGGCAGGACTTGGCCGACTTGCTCGGGACGCGTCCGGAGACCATCGCTCGCACGACTCGGGCGCTGGAAAAAGACGGAGTCGCGAGCTTCCACGGTCGACGGGTGGTGATTCCCGATCTCGACCTGCTATTTGACGAACTAGAGCTGGACGGCTGCTAAAGCACTATAAATACTGGCTATTGCACCCAAACCGGCTCGTCTAGTGAGTCGCTGAAGGCTGTTGGCTGCCTGTCGCTGAAGGCCGTTGGCTGCCTGTCGCTGCCCACCGCACAATCCACACCGACCATGACAGCGCCAAGGCGCCGCCGCTCCACGCCGCAACCTGTGCCCAAGCGGGCGCTGGCCAGAGGGAAGGCAGCCAGATCGCCGCGCACATGATGCTGAGCAGCCCGAGCGTGATGACGCTAAATGGCGTGACGCGGTCGATGGGTCCGACGAGGCCGTGCAGCACCGGGCCGAGCAGGACCAAGTGCACACCGGCCACAGCGACGGCAGTGTGAAATGGCAGCAACCCGACAGCGACGGCCACCCATCCCAGGCCAGCGACGCCGACCACGAGGCGCAGGTCCCACCGCGCACGGTCAGACAAGCCGGCACAGCCGACGAGGAGCGCGCCACAGAGCCCCGGGCCCCAACGCAGCTCGGGGCGGTGCAAGACACCGAGCCAACCCGCAGCGGCGACGACCGCAACGAGCCAGATCCAAGCCGGTGGTGCACGAAATCGCGCGCGCAGCAGGGCCGCCGGAAGGGTCACGCCAAACAGCAACAGCGTCAGAAAGGTCTGCACCCAGGCCGCTGATAGTGCGGGGGCTCGTCTGAGGGTGATCGCCACCGGCGGAATGCTCATGGCCGCCAATACGAGCAACACAGGCACTGCGGCGGACCAATGCTGGCGGCGCGGCTGCACCTGATGCCGGTTCCGAAACGCCACCCACAGCCACACGGCCAGCACGCCGGTCGAGCCCGCGATCGCATCGGGACCGTAGCCCGCGCGGACAAAGCCGACAGTCGACACAGCCACGGCCACCCAGTAGGTCGCCATCATCGCGCGCCCGGGCAGCTGCCAGCCATCGGCGCGCCAGACGCCAAATGCCAGCGGAAAGATGGCGCCATACCACCCCAAGTGCGTGTGGGCATGGCGCAGATGACGAAAATCCAGCGGCAACCACCCACTGCCCGCAAACCACGCCCGCATGGTCGCCCCGAGCGCGACGGTACCCACGAGGGCAAGGGCGATGAGCCAGTTGGACTGAGCGCGCGACAAGACCAATGTTCTCCGGCGTGGGGCAACAGGGCCGTGCCCCGGGTGGCGACCGACCGCGACCAGCAAGGAAGCTGGCGACGACGTGCGCATCCGAAAGCCATCATAGGGCAGCACGCACAGAACGTCGGGCGATTGTGGCCTGTGGGGCAAAGAAGACCGGATTCGTCGGGTTTGAAGCCTATCTTGGGCTCGGACGATCGGAAGTGACCCACG
Source organism: Myxococcales bacterium (assembly GCA_023954815.1). GTDB lineage: Bacteria > Myxococcota_A > UBA9042 > UBA9042 > UBA9042 > UBA9042. Next base: position 5,682 of record JAGSHB010000149.1, read on the forward strand.
GAGCCCCACATGATGACGACCCTGCAGGCCCGCATGGAGCCACAGTCCGGCCTCGCTATTTTGCGTTCGGGACATCGACTGCTGTTTTTGGGGGCCGCGGTGTACGGGGCTGTGAGTCTCGTCGGCTGGCTGCTGGCGTTTGCTGGCCATTTGCCCCTGCGCGCGTCCTGGCATGGCCACGAGCTGATTTTTGGCTTTGCCGGCGCCGCCATCGGTGGCTTCTTGACGGCAGCGGTACCCAAATGGACGCGGTCAGGGCTGTTCAGCGGCTGGTCTGCCGGCGGTCTATTCGCGCTTTGGCTCGTCGGCCGCATCGCCATGTGGACCGGCGTGCTCACGTGGCTCGATCTATTGTTTGTGCCGGTCTTGGCGGTGATGATCTGGCGCCGTCTTTGGCGTGCGAGGAACCAACGCAACTATCAGGTGGCGGCGCTGCTCGGTGCACTGCTAGGCCTCAACATCGCTTGGCATGGCGGCCTGGAGAGCGAGAGCCTCCGGTCGGCGACCATGCTCATCGTGGCGCTGATCGCGCTGATCGGCGGCCGTATCGTGCCCGCGTTCACCCGTAATGCCATGGCCAAAGCGGGGCTGCCGACCGATGGCATCGTCCATCACGCCTTGGCCGACAAGCTGGCGGTGCCGAGCCTCGTTGGCGTAGCTGCGCTGGAGCTATTTGCCCCATTTCACGTGGTCACGGGTGCCCTGGAGCTTGTCGTCGCGGGCCTGCTGGCGTTCCGTGGGCTGCGTTGGGGACTCGTCGGAGCGCTGCGCTGGCCCATCGTTTGGGTCATGCACGCTGCTTGGTGGTTTGTGCCGACCGGCCTGGCTCTGGCTGGTGCGGTCACGGTGGCGGCGTGGTTCGATGTAGGGCTGGGCATCGACCCCTTTGCCGCCCTGCACGCACTCACTGCCGGGGCTATCGGCGGTATGATCATGGCGGTCGCAAGTCGTGCCGCGCGCGGTCACGCGGGCATGCCCTTGGTGGCGAGCCGGCTTACCGTCAGTTGCTACGCCCTGGTGTTGGGCGGCGCGCTGCTGCGCGTTGTGGGTGGGCCGTCAGTGATCCTGGTTGCGGGCTCTGCCTGGGCGCTTGGCTGGCTGCTATTCGGCGCTGAGCACGCCCCCATGCTGGTCCGCGCCCGCCGCGATGGTCGACCCGGGTAGGATGGTGGCGCCATCGGCCAGCCCAGCTGCAAACCTATGAACCGGCGGGGCTCAGCTTGGCAATCGCTGCGAGGGCCTCGGTCGGCGCGATGTCCAGGCCTTCCTGGCGGTGTTTGATGCGTCCCTGGCGGTCGAGCACGATCACCAGGTTGCTGTGTGCGAAGTCACCGCTGGGTGCCTTCTTGTAGCGCCCGCCGAGCACGGCGTTGAGCACGCGCACGTCACCTGCCGGGCCGGTCAGTAGGGTCCAGCCGGCGATGTGATGCTCTTTGGCGAATGTACGCAGCCGTTCGGGCGTATCCCGCTCTGGATCCATCGAGACCAACAGGAAGCGCACATCCTTTTTCTGAGCCGCGGAGAGCTTCTTTTCGACCTTCTGCATGTCGCTGACGAGGCGCGGACACGCGTATTTGCAGTGGGTGAACACCATCGAAACGACGACAACCTTACCGCGTAGTGCGCTCAGTTTCTGTGGCTTGTCGTGCTGGTTCTTCCAGGAACTTGTCACCAAATAGACCGAATCATCTGGCAGCGCTGTCGCCGCAGCTGGCTTTGGGGACGGAGGTCGCGGGATCGGTGCAGGAGCGACCGCTGGCTCCGTGGGATGCGCGGCGGCGGTCTTGTCCGGAGCGGTGGGGGGCTTCGCAGGCGCAACCACGGGGGGCTCGGCGCCAGTGGGCTTGCCACTGGTCTCGGCGGGTGGCTGGTTACAGCCGACGAGCGCCACGCAAAGCAGCCCCAGCGCAAAAACGCTGGATATCCGGGAAGAAAGCTGGGTGGGATAGGTCATTTCTTTCCTCCTGACGGTAGGTCGCTGGCGCAGCGAAAGCCCAAGCTGCCGGTGGTGTAGACGGCCTTGAGGCTGCTGCGGAGGGCAAAGCGCATGAATGCGGCGTAGTCGCTTGGATCGGCGGCGCCAATGGAGCCGGCGCCGCAGTACAGGCCGCGTTCGAGGGCGGAATCGGCGCGGGACTCACCCGTCACCAGGGCGGTGTTGAAGTCCTCCACCCACTCCCAGACTAGGCCGTGTAGATCGCGCACCCCGAAGAAGTTGGCGGCACGGCGCCCGACCGGCCCGGGTCGTCCTCGGGTCGGGTGGCTGTACCAACGCAAAATGCGCGCATTGAAGCCATCTTCCTTGCGACCGTCGGGCCCCTTGCTGCTCGCCACGGCGGCCCGCTCCCACTCGGCAGACTCGGGGAGACGTTTGCCGCGCCACTGACAGTACGCGCGGGCAGCAAACCAAGACACATGGGTCACCACCGTATTGCCCGGCACGCCCGGATCCATGGCGCTGCGCCACGGCCGAAGGTAGCTGGCATCGGCAAACAGCCGCGGCACCTTCCCCCGCTGCCACGATGGGTGGGCTCGCACAAAGGCCAGATAGGCGGCCACCGTCACCGGCGTCACATCGAGTCGAAACCCGGGAACATGGAGGCGCTTTGGCTCGTCTTTGCCCGGAAAGAAGGGGCGATAGTCGCCGGCCGGCACGGTCGTCATCAGGACGGGCGGGGGGGCTTGGACCGGGGTCAGCGGCTCGGCCAGCGCCGCCGGAGCAGGGGCCAGGCGCTGACCTACTGCGGGGGGCGTCTTGGGCGGGTTGAGCGCGGACCGGGCAGCATCCTGCCCTGGTGACGGCTGCTGAATGACGACCGTCGGAGGAGCGGTGCGGGAGGAGACCCGAAGGGGTGTCTCATGGCGGGGAGTCGGCTCACAGCCTGCGACAACAAGGAGTACGCCGAACAGGAGCCGAACCATGGGACAGTGGGGCCTGCGCCCCCGCATCGCTCCTCGCATCGGGCGGAGGGGCCCGATGTTCGGTCCGCGGCGGTACAGCGCACCGCCGCGGGTCGGGGAACATCCAGCGGGCACCTAGTGGCCGCCTCCGCCAGCAGGCTTGCCGCCAGCGGCACGCACACGAGCGACGTCTGCGGGTTTGATGGCGTCAGAGCTGTTGCCCCAGCTGTTACGTACGTAGGTCAGGACGGACGCCACGTCGTCATCCGACATGCGAACCGCTGGCATGACCCCGTTGTACGCTTTGCCGTTGACGGTGATCTTGCCCATCTTTCCGCGAATGATGATGCCGATGGCGCGGTCGGCGTCAGCCATCAGGTAGTCCGACTTCGCCAAGGGCGGGAAGACACTGTTGAGCCCGGCGCCGCCCGGCTGGTGACATGCAGCGCAGTTGCTGCCGTACAGTCGCTTACCCAGCGCCATGCGCTCGTCCTTTGTACGCGAGGTGACCTTGGCCACCTTCTTTCCTGGAATCTCCTGCACGGCGCTGCCCTCGGCGCGGTAGATGCGCTCATCCTGCTTGCCGGAGTACAGCCCCTTATCTACGGCACCATCGACTTTGAGCATGCCCAGCGCGCCCTTGTTGAATGTGCGGAAGATGCTGTGGTCCACGAGGATGAAGGTTCCGGGTACGTCGACTTTGAACTCAACCATGGTTGCGCCGCCAGCGGGCACCAACGTCGTCTGCACGTTCTTGCCGGGCGTCCCCGTGCTGCCCTCGGTGTGCACAAGGTCGAAGATCTCCCCGATCAAGTGAAAGCTAGAGACCAGATTTGGCCCACCGTTGCCGACGAAGAGCCGAACCGTCTCCCCCTTCTTGGCCTTGATGGCGTTGTCGCCGACCAGCGCACCGACCCGGCCGTTGAACAGGACGTAGTCCGGGATCTCCTTGAGCGCCTTGGCCATGTCAAAGCCATGCTCGCCAGCCTCGCCGTACTTACCCGTCGTGTAGAACTCGCCCTGCATGATGTAGTACTCGCGATCCACCTTGGGCAGGCCGCCCGCTGGCTCGACGAGGATGAGTCCGTACATGCCGTTGGCGATGTGCATACCGACCGGCGCCGTCGCGCAGTGGTAGACGAAAATGCCGGGATTGAGGGCGCGGAATGAAAACTGGGTCTCTTTGCCAGGCGCCGTAAACGAGGACGCAGCACCACCACCTGCTCCCGTGACAGCGTGCAAATCGATGTTGTGAGGCATCTTGTTGTCGGGGTGATTCGACAGGTGAAACTCCACCAAATCGCCCTGACGGATGCGGATAAAGCTACCGGGGACCGAGCCACCAAACGTCCAGAAGGTGTACTTAGCGCCATCGGCGATCTCGCGCACCTCCTCCTTGACCTCCAGCTTCACAATAAGCTTCGTCGCATGCTTGCGCGTGATGGGCGGCGGGACCAATGGCGGCGCGCTCAGCTTGGCCTTTTCCTCGCCGACAATCTTGAGCTTGGCGGCCTCGAGCGCGGTCATTTCGCTGGGCGCCTCAGCCGCAGGCTTGGCAGCGGGTGTCTCTGCGAGGGCAGCCTTCACAGCGGCGTTGACCCGCTTGTCGACCTCGGCAGACGACATGCCGGTTTGTTGGTTACATCCGATTGATATGGCGGCGGCGAGCGCGATGGTCGCCAACATTGAGTGCTTCATCTTCCCTCCTAGATGGACTGTCCCGCCGATGACAGAGTCCGCGCGGGTCGTGGAGAGAAAAGACGTCGGAAGATGGACTGTCCTGATCTCGGTCAAGTCTGTCTGCACAGGAGCAACGTAGGCCCACAACGCCGACCTGCGAGGTCTACTTTTCAGCAGCACGCACTTGGTGGCACGGTAGAGAGGCCCTCAAGCCCTCGGAGTCACGCAATGTCCTTTGATCTCTCACGGGTTGCGCTCAAGCACCGCCGAACACGCATCGTCGCAACCGTCGGCCCTGCATCCGCCTCTGAGGCCGTATTGCGACGTCTGGTCGATGCCGGCGTCAACGTCTTTCGACTCAACTTCAGCCATGGCGACCACGACAGTCACGGGGCGCTCTATTCCCGGATTCGCGCTATCACCGCAGGGGTGGCGTCGCCCGTCGCCATCTTGGCAGACCTCTGCGGCCCCAAGATCCGCGTCGGCTACTTTCCGGACGGCGCCATTGCCCTCACGCCGGGCACGACCATCACCATCACGACTCGCGCCGTTCCCGGTGCACCAGGGCTGATTCCATCCGAATACGAGCCCCTCGCCCGCGACGTGAAACCGGGGGACCGCATCTTGTTAGCCGACGGCGCCATGACGCTCGAGGTCTCCGGAACCGATGGCGTCAGCGAGATCGAAGCCCTGGTCATTCACGGCGGCAAGCTCAGCGATCGCAAGGGGATGAACCTGCCGGGGGTGGCGCTCTCGACCCCGTCCCTGACCGACAAGGATCGCCGAGACGCCCGGTTTGCAGCGGCGCTGGGCGTGGACTACCTCGCGCTGAGTTTCGTGCGCTCTGCCCAAGACATGACCGATCTGCGAACCCTGTTGGAGGCGTGCTGCGGGCCAGATGACGTGCAGCCACATTTGATCGCGAAGATTGAAAAACCGGAGGCTTTGCGCGATATCGACGGCATTTTGGCCGCGTCGGACGCCATCATGGTGGCCCGGGGGGACCTGGGTGTGGAGCTGCCCCCCGAGGAGGTGCCGATCATCCAGCAGGAGCTGGTGGCCGCCGCGGTCTTGGCCAACCGCCCTGTCATCGTCGCCACTCAAATGCTCGAGTCGATGATTGAAGCGCCCCGGCCCACACGGGCCGAGGTCAGCGACATCGCATGGGCCGCAGCCTCAGGCGCGGATGCCGTCATGCTCTCAGGCGAGACCGCGGCTGGGCGCTATCCCGTCGAGTCGGTCGAGACCATGGACCGGGTCTTGCGGCTGGTCGAGGGCTGGCAGTGGCGACACGGGCAATTTGGCGGGCTGGAGCGGCTGCGCGATGACACCGCTCGCCCTGTCGATCGGGCGCTATCCCGCGCCACGGCAAGTCTAAGTCGCGATCTGCGTGTGCGCGCCGTGGTGGTCCTCACCGGCACAGGTCGCACCGCCCGGGCAGTCAGCGCCCATCGCCCGGCGGCGCCGATTGTCCCGCTGTGCACGGATCAGCACGTCTGGCGAAGCTTGGCGCTGTTTTGGGGGTGTAGTCCGCGGCTGGTCTCCACAGAAGACCTGGACAACCAGCCTGCGCTCGCCTTACGCGTCGTCGAGAAGATGCAGCTCGCACCGCCGGGCAGCCACGTCTTGATGGTCTGGGATACCGCGTACGGTGAGCGTCACTGGGCGCCGACCGTCACCGTTTTGGAGGTGCCTGGCACACCGGTGCCTCAGCCAGATGACGTCATTGACCTGGGCTGACCTCAATCGCTCGGCCGCCCGCGCTACTTGCTACCGTGAAGCTGCAAGTCGTCCACAAACCAACCCGGCAAATCGTTGAGTTGAGAGCCCTGAGAGGAGAAGCGGAAACGCAGCTTGAACTTCTTGCCGGCGAAGGCACTCAAGTCTGCCGTCGCCTTGACCCACTTCTTCCAACTCGCCTTGTCTTTCGGCGCGATGAAGGTCTTGGTACCGAGGGTGTTGCAGTTGACCTGCTGCCAGCCACAGCTCGTGTTGGCCCCATTGCAGCAGCCAGCAAAGTTGTCCGTCGAGGCCTGCAGGAATCCCATGTCGAGATAGAGCCCGGACCCGACCGGATCTTGCCCGTGCATGGCAGACCAGTAGGACGCCTGTAGCTTCTTGTAGCCCGTCGCGTCGATGTCCTTCACAGCGGTGGCCGTACCTGCGGTTCGGTTGCTGACCGATGTCGGCGAGCAGGACTGCAGGCCACAGAAGTTCTTGCCGTTGTTGAAGTTCAAGGTGCACTTACCGCTGACGGGCGTGACCAATGCGGGGGTGCCATCCAGCGCGAACTGCACACCGTTCTTGGCGCCACTCATTGCCCAGTTCTGACTGCCACAATCCATGGTGTCGGCGAACATCGGCGGCGCGCAGTTCAAGTCACCGGCGCAGTCCGGATCGGCGCAGTCGATCTTGTCGTCCAGGTCATTGTCCTTGCCGTCGGCACAGCTCTCAACACAGCTGCCCTTACCCTTGCAGACCGGGTCGGAACAGTCCGTCAACCCGTTGCCGTCATTGTCCTTGCCGTCGCCGCACGTCTCGGTCAGCGGCGCGCCGGTCGAGCCAGGATTGGAGATCTCCAGGTCATCGATGAACCAGCCCTTACCCTTGTTGCCCTGCCCGTTGGCATAGGCCAGATAAAAGCGCACTCGAATACTCGATTTACCCTTGATATTGGGGACCGCGTACTGAATTTTGCGCCACTTTTTCATGTTCGACGACGACTTGCTCAAGTAGAAGTTGTGGACGACTTGGTTACCCGAGAAGACCAAGACACGGGGCCGGTCGCTACTGCCAGCATCCACGTCGTAGTACGTCCAGAATCGGATGACCGGGGTTCCGGTCAAGGATGCTGCTGAAAACGTCGGCGTCTGTGCGTACCGGTTCGGCGAGTAGCAGTTATTTCCCCAGGCCGGTCGACAGTAGTCTGTGCCGTCGTTGTAGTTGAGGTTGCAGCCGCCGCTCGCGCCGCTCGGGCTGGCGTTGGCGGGCGTATTGTCGACGGCCCAACGTAGCGCAGGGTTGCCGCCATTGCTGCCAAGGTACCACCCCGACATGGACGTGCCACAGTCAAAGGTGTAGCGAATGAGCGGGCAGTCCGCCTTGGTGGGAACACACGAGCCAGACTTGCACGCATCACCAGTGGTGCATGCTTTACCATCGGTGCAGCTTGTGCCGTCCTTGGCGCTGCCGTAGCTGCACGTGCCGGTCTTTGCGTCACAGCTATCGATGGTGCACGCATTGCCGTCGTTGCAGCTTTGGGCGCTGCCCACCTTGCACACACCCTTGCCGTCGCAGGTGTCACCGTAAGAGCAGATGTCACCCGTATCGCAGGGCTTGGTGTTGTTGGTCACTGCGCACTTGCCGGTCTTGCTGTCACACGCGTTGTTGGTGCAGGCGTTGCCATCGGCGCAGTCGGCATCCGACTTGCAGCCACCGCAACCGGCGATCTTAGTGTTTTGGCACGTGCCCTTGCTGCAGCTATCCGCCGTGCAAGGGTCACCGTCAGAGCACGTCTTCTTCTGGCCAACGCACTTGCCAGCGCCGCAGCTATCGCCCGTGGTGCACGCGTCACCGTCGGAGCACGCCTGCTGATTCGGCGCAAATACGCACTTGCCCGTCTTCAAATCGCAGCTGTCGGTTGTGCACCCGTTCTTGTCGTCACACACCTTGCTCGCGCAGAGGCAGTTCGGTGCCAGCGCGCAGTCCACATCCTTGCAGTCGATCTTGTCGTCGAGATCGTTGTCTTTGCCATCGGTGCATTGCTCGGTGCAAATCGCCTCCGACTTGCAGTCCGCATCCGCACAATCGACCTTCTGGTCTCCATCGTTGTCCTTGTTGTCGGTGCAGTTCTCTGGGATCTGATTGCCAGAGCGAGTCACGCGCAGGTCGTCGATAAACCAGCCCTTGCCCTTGTTGCCGCCGCCGCCACTAGCCGGGCTTAGGTAAAAGCGAATACGCACGTTGTTCCGACCCTTGATGTTGGGCACCGGCACGTCGATCTTGCGCCAAACCTTCATTTTATCGGCGTCTTTGCTCAACGTGATCTGGTGAATGGTCTGACTTCCCGCATAGACCCTGACACGCGGAAGGTCGGTGTTGGTCTGTCCGACGCCATCCAAGTCGTAGTAGGTCCAAAAGCTCAGTCGCGGCGTACCGCTCGCTGTAGACGCGTTGATGAACGGCGTGTAAGCGCTCTGGTTCGGCGTCACGCAGCTGCTGCCCCACGAACGACAGTAATCGGTTCCATCGTTGTAGTTCAGGCTGCATCCCTTACCCACCTGAGCGATGTTCGGCGTGTTGTCGACCGCCCAACGCAGCGGCGGGTTGCCGCCGTTACTTCCCAAGAACCAACCGCTGAGGCTCTTGCCGCAATCGAATGAGTTGAACAACAGATCGCACTGGTTGCTCTTCGGTGTGCAGCTACCGCTTTGGCAGCTATCTCCGCTCGTGCATGCCTTGCCGTCGCTGCAAGCTGAGCCATTGGCCAAGGGCGCGTTGACACACTTACCAGCGGTCTTGTCACAGCTATCTTTCGTACAGGAGTTGTCGTCATCGCAGGCGTTCGACGTGCCCTCGATGCACTTGCCCTTGCCATCGCACTTGTCGCCGTAGGTGCACGGATTGTTCGTATCGCAAGGCGCGGTATTGAACTTCTGGGTGCATTTTCCGGTCGACCCGTCGCAGCTGTTGTCGGTGCAGGGGTCGTTGTCATCGCAGTCCGCTGCCGTCTTGCAGCCCGCACATCCGGCGATCTTGTTGTGAACGCACTTGCCCGTCTTGGCGTCGCAGGCATCCGTTGTGCAAGGGTCGCCATCGCTGCACGTCACCTTCACGCCTACGCATTTGCCCGCCGAGCAGTTGTCCGGCTTGGTGCACGCGTTGCCGTCAGAGCAGGGGTCGTTGTTGGTGGTGTACACACACTTGCCGGTGTTGGGATCGCACTTGTCGGTCGTGCAAGCGTTCTTGTCGTCACAGGCGACCTGAGTACCGGGCTTGCACTTGCCCGCCGAACAGACCGAGCCGCTGGTGCACTTGTTGCCGTCGTCGCAAGGGCCGGTCTTGCCGCCCCAGGAGCAATTGCCGGTCTTCGCGTCGCACTTGTCGACCGTGCAGACCTTACCGTCGTCGCAGCCGCCCAAGGAGCCGCCACTACACTTGCCGGAGGTGCAGAACTCACCCTTGGTGCACTTGTTGCCATCATCACAGGCGAGCTTCGGCAAGACACGCTCGCAGACGCGGCACGGTGCCGAGTTGAAGCCGGCCATGTCGTTCCACTTACCGTTCGTACGCATGCTTAGGTAGTCCTGGCCACCCCCGCCGCCGCTGTTGCTTGGCTGGCCGTTGTCCCAGTTGGTGTATTTCCAAGCGGTACCATCGGCCCACTTCCACTGGCCTTCCTGGGC
>JAGSHB010000276.1 GCA_023954815.1 Myxococcales bacterium
GGGCGCGCGAGCTGCCACCCGTTGACCTGGATGGACGGACACGCCGCTCACCGTCATCAGGCCTGGGCTGCGCAACGTCAGGGAGGCCACCGGCGAATCCAGGTCTCGCCGACTGCGATCGGTCGGCAGCCACGCCGTTGGCAGCCCACGAAGCGGCCGCGGCGTGTTCAGCGCCAGGGTGACGAGCGGCTTTCCGCGCTGCACTTGCACATGGGCACTGGGCCACGTCGCTGTCGTTGGGCGGCCGATCGTACCGGCTGCGGGCGCCAGAATCTGCAAGCGGCTGTGTGGGCCGGGCTCCACCGTCACGTTGACACGATGCGCTTGCCGCAGCAGTCGCCTTGTCACCCCGGCCGTTCGCACATGGGCAAGCCACTGGGCGGGCTTGTCCATTGAGAAACCAACCTCTTGGCGCGAATTTGGCTTGGCCAAGGGGCCCGACGGGTTGGCGGAGATTTTCGCCGCAACGACGATGTCGACCGTCATCTCCACGTGGCGTTGCGGGGTAAATGCACGGAATGTCAGACGGCACGGGCCGGCCGCCTTGGGGGCCCAGTGCCATACAAAAACACCCGGTTGGCCAGCCTCGTTGGCCCTGATCCGCAGCGTCGGCTCGCACGAAGCAAGGATGGTCATGCGAGACGCAGGCAGCGCTTCGCCGCGCTTGTGGTCGGTCCACATCGTACGCCCGCGAGCGCGTCTTCCTTTCTGGAAGCGCTCGTGCTGAAGCCATAGCTCGTCCTGGTCGACGTGGCGGGTCTGAGAGCTCGCCCAACGCTGCTTTTTCGTCCCAGCGGGCCGTTCATCCGTCCTTTTCATGGCGGCCCGCGGCTGCGCCTGAGCTCGCTCGACCTGTTGCCTGGGCTCAGGTTTCGCCACTTTCGGAGTCGGATTGCAGCCACCTATGAGCATCGCCAACCACGAGGCCATCAGCGCAATTGCACGGTGCGTCACCTAGTCTCCCGCAATCTGATCGCCGCCAGCATGCTTGGCCTGGGCGAGTCCGTCGTTGGCGACGGCCAGCAGCACTTGGGCGTCGAATTGTCCCGTCGTCGCCACGCCAAAACTGGCGGTGATGGCGACCGGTCCGGCAGGCGTGGGCATCGTCCGCCCTCTGATCTCGAGTCGAATCCGGGCGGCGAGCTGTCGTGCGTGTTCGGCCGTGCAGCCAGGCAAGACAACTAGGAATTCCTCGCCATCGGAACGCCCGACCACATCGTAGCGGCGCACACCGGTCGACAAACGCTGGGCTGTTTGGCGCAACGCGGCGTCGCCCGCTGCATTACCAAAGGCGTCGTTCACCCGGCGAAGTCCATCGATGTCCACCACGATGATCGACACCAGCGTTTCCATCCGTTTCGCCCGCGCCAACTCCCGATCGAGTGATTCGAGCACCACAGCGCGGGAGGCCACGCCGGTGAGCGCATCCGTCCGTGCCTGCTTGCGCAAGGCAGCTTTGCACTCGCGCAGTTCTTGGCGCGTCGTCAACACGCGTTGGGCGACATCCAAGCGGGTTCTCAGCAGCTTGAGACCAAAGGGAAACGGGAGCACATCGTCAGCTGCTTGGCGCTGGAGTCCTCCGCCGCTGCTCTCCCGCAGGAGCACCCAAGTTTCGCGGTCCAAGCCCTTGAGGTCGGCGAGCAAGTCTTGACGCCCCGCATTCGGCAAGTCCGCCGCAATCACCGCAATTTGTGGCCCCCGCGGATGGGTTAGTGCAGTCCAAGCCGCCGCCTGGTCGCCCGCGATCTCGACTTCATGGCCCCAGCGTTTGAGGCCACCGCAGATCATCGCCTGGGTGACCGGTTCCGACTCGGCAACAAGCACTTTCACTGCGCATTCTCCGTAAGCCAGCGCTGCAGTTCCTGCTCGAGTTGCGCCACCATCTCGGCAAGCCTCGCCACTTTTTCTGTCGCCGCAGGGAGTTTTCCGGCACCAGCATCCTGCTCAATCTCTCCGGCAAGTTTCCAGGGCGGGCCGACCGTGAAGTTGGCGACGGAGCCGCGCAGGCCGTGGGCGGCGCGCTCGAGTGCATCGCTGTCGCTCTTTTCCGCAGCGTCGGTCACCGCCTCAATGCGGGCCGGCAGGTGCGTCAGCATGAGGTTGACCAACTGCGTCAGCGCGGCTGAATTGCCATGTAGCCGTGCGCTCAGCGCCGCCAAGTCGAGGCCGGTGGGTGGGGCATGCTGGGTCATCCTCTCTCCTCCGCGCTATTAGACTTGTGTCGTCATCGTGTAGCGACCTCGCCGCAGCACCTGCTTGAGTTGGTCGATCGTATCGTGAAGGTGGACCCGCAGATCGGTCATCGCTGCATCCGTGATCGCTGAATCTTGACCGTGCTGCGCGCCGCCAATACGTCCGGCAATTCGCGCTGCAACTCCGAGATCAAGGCTTTGCAGCGCGGTGACCAACCTTTGAATCGCCCCATTGGCCTGACGCGGATCGGCTTGAATCTCAGCGAACCAGCGCGGCGCATGCGCCACAAATGCACGGGCCATCTCCATGGCGATTTGCTCGTCCCCATCGCAGCGCCGCACCATATTTGGCCAGACGGTTCTGCCGGTGGTTTGGTCTTCGCGCCGAGCCCCACACCCGAGACGTCGCAGCGCCTCCTGCAGCGCGCCGCGGTCGTGTTGGCGAGCGAGAACGCCGAGCCGCGCGTGCGCATCTACACCCGGCGCTGCGGGGTTGGCCACGAGCAGCAGCACGCACACCCCATCATCGAGCCAGCTGTGGGCGATTCCGAGACCCGGAGACTGGGGATCATCGAGCGCTGCCGTATCGAGAACCAGCAGGTCGGCGTCGTGCGCTAGTGGGTGAGCGAGATCAGCGTTGATGGTCGTGTGACCCAGGCTGCTGAGATGTTCGGCCACATCGCCCAACCCCGGACCTAGACAGACGCGCAGCCGGCGTCGGTGCTCGCGCAAGAAGTGACGGGTCACCAGCAGCGCATGCTGTTCTTCGTGCACCGCGCCGGGAGCGCGCACCAGCGCGTCGAGCGCCGCGTTCAACTCGGTAGGACCAAGCGGGAGGGGCAGATACCCAGCGATGCCCAACGCCCGACACTGAGCAGCGTCCCCGCGCTGGCCACCGTGGGAGATGAGCAGGGTAGGGGGGCGAGGGCGGACGCCAGCCAGGGTGTCCGCCAAGGCGCGACCCTTTGGGGTGGCCAGTGACGCGACCAAGATCAGCATGTCGAATTGCGCAACGCCATTGGTCGGGGCGAGTCGTCTCATCGCGTCGTCGGCGCTGGTGGCCACGACAACTTCGGCATCGGATAAGGCTGGGTCAGAAAGCAGGTCGTCGATCGGCTCGACCGCTCCTGCCACCATCAATATCCGTCTCTGACCGGCGACCCGGGCCGCGCTTTCCCAGCCTTCCAATGCGCTCGCCAACTCACATCGCACGGTGAAATGCAGCACGCTGCCGCCACCTCTGCCGGCCTCTACCCACGTGCGGCCGCCCATCTGGGCCACCAATTGCCGAGAGATTCCGAGCCCCAGTCCGGTTCGTGCGTCGCCTCGCCAGACGACCTTGCCCGTGTGCCGTTGCCGCCTGCGCAATCCCACCGCACCGCTCTCGCCGAGCCGACTGATCGCGCCGTGTAGCTCGACCGCTCGCCCAGGCAGCACATTCGCGGACATGCTCAACCGCAGATGATCATTGGCGCTGCGAGAGACCGCGTTGCCCATCAGTGTGGTCACCACTTGCTTCAGACGCCCGGGGTCGCCAATCACGCAACCGGGCACCTCGGGGCCCACTTCGGCGTGCACGCGGCAGTTGGCCTGCGCAGCACGGGCCCGCAGCTCATCGATGGCGCCGTCGAGGCAGTCTCGCGGCTCAAAACGCAGTCTCGCTATCGCCAGCTCTCCGCTCGTGAGTCCCGCCAAATCCAGCAGGTCGTTGGCCAGTCTGCGAATCGTCGTCGACGCGTGCTGCACATCTGCAACGAGCCGCACCGCTGCGAACTCGGCATCGCCGTGCAGGCTACGCGCGATCGCCTCCTGAAGATCGACCAACGGCACCTCCAACTCGGAGCAGACCTGCTTGAGCACCGTGACGGCATCTGTGCCAGACGTCGCACCTGCCGTGGCTGCGGGCAACCAGTCTGGCAACTTGATTGCGAGGGACTGAATATCGAGCCGATGAGCGTCTTCTAGGGCGGATTTCCGCACCTCTGGCGGCAGATGAGCTGCAAGTTTCAGCCCGACTGCGCGAATTGCGTCGGCCATCCCTGCGCCGGCGACCTCTGTGTGCAACTCGGTGTCAGGGCGCACCGGTGCCTCGGCAATCGCAGGGAGGTCATGGGCTGTTTTCGCCGTGGCTGTGGCATCGGGCATAGCGGCGTCCGGTCGTGTCCAGCGACGACTCTCGCACGGAGCCGCGATGAGTCAAGCTGGACGTCGTGTCGCGTGGTACCCAGATTTTACATCATCGGCAGCACGTGGACGAGCACGCCATTTAAAACAGCGTTGCCACTGAGCACATCGAGTTGGCTGGGGTCGGTCAAATCATTGGCGCTCACACCGGGATGGGCGTTCGCTACCTGCTGCCGCGTCTGCGGGTCGGTGTGTCCCCAGCCGTGCGGAAGCGACACGACACCCGGCATTACGGTGTCACTCACCTTCACAGAGACCTCGATCTCTCCGACCCTGGAGCGCACCCGCACCTGCTCTCCGTCAGAGATGACCCGCATCTGCGCATCGGTGGGGTGAATCAGCAGCGTGCAGCGGTCACGTCCCCCCATGAGCACCGGCGCGTTGTGCAGCCAGGAGTTGTGATCGGCCAGCGCTCGCCTACCGATCAGCCGCAGCGGTCCAGGCGAATCGGCGCTGGCGACCGGCGTCGTTGTCAGGTCATCGAGCACCTTCTTCAGCCGCTTCAGGTCCGCCGCCATCGGTTCGGGCACCAACGCAATACGCTTGTTCTTCGTCCGAAGACGCCCAGGCAGCTGCGGCAGCAACGGCCCGAGGTCGATGCCTTCCGGGCGCTGTCGCAACACATCCAGGCTCAGCCCATCTCGAAAGTGCCCAGCCCAAACGCCATACGGTCCACGCCGCACCGCAAAATCCACCTGTTGTGGCACGGGAACGGCCCGCAACGCCCGCTTCACCTGCGCCGTGAGCGCCTTCTTCAGCCCGCGCCCCTTGTTGTGTCGGGCGCGACTGATGCGATGGGTGAGCTGCGTGAAGATCTCAGCGTCCGAGCGGCTCTGCGGATGGCCGTCAAAGAGCGGATCGGCCCACTTTGCGGTGTTGCGGACCGCCAGCGCATGGAAGATCAGGTCGTAGTGCGGCACTTCCAAGCCGGTACGCGGCGGCAAGATCAGGTGCGCATGCCGGGTCGTCTCGTTGAGATAGATGTCGATGGACACCATGAATTCCAGCCCCGCCAAGGCCTCGCCGAGCCGTTTACCGTCTGGGGTGCTCAGCACTGGATTGCCGCAAGAGGTGACCAGCGCTTGAACCTGACCATCTCCAGGCGTGAGGATCTCGTCCGCCAGGGTCGCAACGGGGAATTCGCCGCCGAACTCCGGCAGGTCTCGCACGCGACTCCGCCACC
>JAGSHB010000252.1 GCA_023954815.1 Myxococcales bacterium
ACTGATGACTGTAGATGCGCGCACCACTCGCGGCATCCAGAAGCTGCAACTGACCGCTGCCGGGAGCGAGCGCAACCGTCCGGCCATTCGGTGAAAGAACGGCGTTGCCGAGCCCAGGACGGCCATTGCGGCTCCACATGCGAATCGCCTTCGCCGCAGCGGGCAGTCGCCAGCGTTCGAGGCGGTCGCCGTACATCCAAAGTTCGGTCCCGCTGTTTCGCCAAGCGAGCGCCAAGGGGCGGGTCGACGGGATGCGCGTCAGAACCGTCCGCCCAGCGGAATGCCAGATCATCACCGGGCCGCGGGCTGTTTCGATCGCCACGCGCTCACCGTTCGGCCCGAGCAAGAGCCTGTCGATCTGACCGCCCGGCAGGCGCCCCAACTCAAGCTCATCGCCGGTGTTGGTGTCCACTTGCAACAGTGTGCCATCGCGCGTACCGACGAGGAGCGTCACCGCGCCTGGCAACCAGACAGCCGCTGTCGCGCCATGATGGACGGAGACGCTGGTGGGGATGGTCCGTTCGATAGCGTGGGGCAACGTCGCCACGACAAGCTCGCCTGCGCGACCACAAATCAGAGCCGCGCGCCGACCCGTGGACTTCGTTGCCGCCCCGAACACCCCGCCATGAGGGCAACGCAGGGGCACGGTCGCATCCGCGCCATCTGGCGTCAGCATCAGCGCGACGAGGGCGTCGGACGCCAAGGCTTCGCTGCCGATCGACGACGTCTCCACCTTCACTGGCGCGATGGCGAGACCGCCTGCCCGTTGCAGCGCGCCGGAGGCAAGATCGGCCACAAATTGGCGCTCGGAGAGCAAAACCACCTTGCCAGCGCGTTCAAAAACGGCCGCGTCGCGCACATTGTCCAGGCGGCGCTGCCAGCGTCGATGATAGGCCCCATCGGACCACTGCCAAAGCGAGGCGCGATGCCCCGCGAGACAGACCAGATAGTCACCGACCACGCGTGCCTTCCGACACCGAGGCAGGGGGAGCGAGGGCAGATGAGTAGCCGCCGGCGCATGGGCGAACGCAGCGAGCACGCCGCGCGCGTCCGGACTCTCAGCGCGCACAAGGGCCTCGATTGCGAAGGTCTCCGCGAGGTCGCGTTGACCCAGCGCCATGGCTGCCAGCGCGTGCTGCGAAAGAGAGGATGCGAGGCTCTCGTCAGACGACCGGCGCGCTTTGCTGGCGGACTGTTCGGCCGTCACGGCGCGATCCCGCTCCAGGCTCGTGCGCCGGTATTGCACACCTGCGACGATCACCAGCAGGACCACGGCCACCGCCGCCACGATCAGCGGCGCGCGCCATGCCCGTACAATTCGCCGCAAGTGCTCCTGTGGCGAGTAGGCATGGGCCCGAACGCGACGTCCGTCGAGGTAGCGCGCAACATCAGCGGCGAGCGCGCGCGTCGGGGTACCTGTCTTCGCGCCTGGGCATCGTGGCGTGCTCAACGATGGCGGCCAGTTCGGCCGGAGCGGCGGCGCACGTCCCCCGGAGTGACGGCAAGACCCCATCAGCGGCCAGTGCCAACGCGTCCGATGCGGATCGACCGGCAAAGGGAGAGTGCCCAGCGACAAGATGCCAGAGCATGACACCGAGACTGTAGACGTCACCCGAGGGCCCGACCGTTTGGCCCAACGCCTGCTCGGGACTCATGTAGGCGGGCGTCCCCAAAATGGTACCGACAGCCGTCACGCCACCGCGTTCATCGATGTCTTCGGCCGTCATCTGCGGATCACGCTCGGGCGAATCCGGGCCAGAGCGCTCGGCAGGTATCAGCTCGCCAGATGGACTCGGAGGCTTGCCGTCGATCCAACGCGCCAACCCCCAGTCGGCCACTTGGGTCTCACCAAACTCACCCACAAGGACATTGTCTGGCTTGAGGTCGCGGTGCACGACACCCGCCCGATGGGCAAAAGCGACGGCCTCGCAGGCCTGCAGAAAGTGACGCAACAAGCTCAGTCGGCCGGTCAGCCCTGGGGCGTTGAGCGATGCCTCCGTGAGCGTCCGACCGCGAATCAAGCGCATGACGTAAAACGGCTCGCCCGTGTCATCGTACCCAGCATCCAAGACCGGTACGATCGCCGGATGCTCCAGCACGCTGGTGATGCGCGCCTCCCGTGCGAGACGAGCGGCCGACTGAGCCCGGTTTTGACGTTCCGGTAACACGCGCTTGAGCGCCACGGTTCTACCTAGGAGAGCGTCCCAGGCAACGAGCACTTGCCCCATGCCGCCGCGTCCCAACTCACCGCGCAGAACGTATCGCCCGACGCTGACCTGCGCGTCGGTCTGACCATCGGCGGCGACAACACCATCCTCGCGCAGTTGGCCCCACTGGGCACCGCTCGCGGTCGACGCGATCCCCGATCCGCCCCATTCCTCGTGGGACTTGGCGGACTCATCTCCCCCTTCAGGTTTGATCATCGATCCGGTCGCCGTCGTTCAGCATCAACTCGACCATCCCCTTGCCGCCGGAGCGGACGAGGTTCGCACGCACATGCGCCCCACGAAATTTGCGGCGCAGTCTTGCAAGCGCGATGTCCCAACGCCGGCGCAGTAGGGTGCGATTGTCTTGGTCTTTCCAGATCTCGCCTGCGATCACGTACCAGGCCACCGGCCCATCGAAAGCGACGAGCTCGGACACAATTCGCGCGCCGATCCCATCTAGCGCCAGCTTGAGTTCGCCGCCTTGCCGAATGTGAGCGGTGTCGAAGCGTGCGACGATCACGAGCGGTTGCAGCAGTCGATCCTCCGACATCGTCGACGGGCTCGCGGCGCGATCGAGTGGCAACGCTGTGGTCGAGAAGCGAACGCCGCTGACCTCAAACGACTCTCCGACTTGCAGCGGGCGCGCCTTCTGGCCCGAGACCGTCAGCCGCCAACCCTTCCCCACACTGTGAATCCAAGCCTCCGCGTCGAGGCGATAGCGGCTGTCCACCATCGGCCGAGGCCGGGTGTAGAGCGAATTGGCGCCGGACAGCACCTGTCGCGCCAGCCCTTGCCCCTCAAGCGCCATGACGGCGTCGGGCAGCACGACCTCCTCCACCTCAACATGGAGCCCACGCGCAGGTTGAAAGCGCATGCCTGCACGCAACACAACTTCCTTGACGGGTTGACTATCGATCGCGAACACACCACGGAGCGCGAGCAGCTTCAGCTCACGGCCGCGCAGGCTCACCATGGCGTGGGCCTCCGAGATGCGCACGTCGTCGATGTGCAGGGCTGCTGAGTCCAATCGACCTATGATGTCGCCTGGTGTCAATACGTGGGAGGAACCGTCGTCGAGACGGAAGCGGGCGTAGGCGAGCATGGCGAGACCGATGGCAGGAGTGGGGGGGAGTAGCAGTCAGTCGGTTGGGTCGTGGCGCGCACGCTACCACTGTCCCATTGCGCCTGCCTAGCGAACGGCGGAGGCAACGGATGACGACCGGCAGGATGGCGGCACGTATGACCGCGGTAGGGTGTCGCCAGGAGCCGCACGCAGTACCGTTGGTGCTGGACTGACCTCCCAGAGGCGCAGTCTCCCACCCCCACACCCCCCGGAGAATTAGAGATGACTAACCTACTAAAGACCCGATTTATCGGGCTTTTTGCGGCTTTGCTGCTGCTTTCTGCTTGCGGCAGTGATGACAGCACCGGCGCGGTTGCGACCGATGCCGCAACAGACGGAATGACCGCCGATGCCAATGGCAGCAACGCCGACGGCGAAGAGGCCGACGACACCTCGACGGAAGAGGACGCGGCTGCAACAGGCGAGGATTCCAGCGCGGCAGATGACGCCAGCGCCCAAGCCGACAGCCAAACGTCAGCCGAGGATGGCTCAGCCGGGCAAGCCGACACGAGTGATGACACGGCAACGGGGTGCACAAAGACCGATCCGCCGGACGAGGTCTGCGACGGCATCGACAACGACTGCGACGGGTTCACCGATGACGCCGGCGACGGTGAGATGAGCGCCAAGAAGTCGGTGTGCGACGACGACAACGTCTGCAACGGCAGTGAAAAGTGCGTACAGGGCAAATGCAAAGGCGGCGCGCTGAAAGTGTGCGCGGGCGGCTCGACGTGCGCCAAAAGCAGCTGCGATTCGAAAAAGGGCTGCATCCAGACCCCCATCGACGGCAAGTGCGACGACGGCAACCCCTGCACCACCGGAGACTTCTGCGCGAACGCCAAATGCACAGCTGGCACCACCGCCAAAACGTGTGACGACGGTAACGCTTGCACGAAGGATGTCTGCGACCCGAAGAAAGGCTGCACCACCAGCGGCTCGGTCTGTGACGACGGCAACCCCTGCACCATCGACAGCTGCGACGCGAAAACAGGTAAGTGCACGGCCAAGACCAAGTTGGGCTGCACGCCCTGCACGACCGCTAGCCAATGCGACGACAAGAACGCTTGCACAACGGATAGCTGCCATGCGGGCGTGTGCCTACAAAAAGCCATCTCCGGATGCGCCGGACCGACCGACTACGTGCTGAAGAAGTGGTCGGTATCGGTGACCAAACCGTTCGGGGGCATCCCAGGCGCGCTCATCTTCGACGTCACGGTCGAGAACAAGGGCAAGACCTACGCTGGCAAATCATCCGGCATGCTGAAGTGGCTCTTTCGGGGTGGCTCGCAATCCACGTACAACCCCAAAGACCCGGTACTGGCATACAGCACTTGGAGCGGCAGCAACATCGGCGTGCCCGCGAGCGGCACCGGCAAGACGATTGAGACGGTTCAACTCGCCTACAACATCAAGAACCTGACGGTGCCAGCGGTGACGGCCAAGTTCGTGTGTCTGCATCTGTACGATGGCGGCGACAAGAACCTCGCCAACAACACGATCTGCCTACCGAATCCGCTGCCCTACCCGAAGTACACACTCGCCAGCTTCTCGGCCAAGCCTCAGTCGGGCACCAGCTACGGCCCCGGCAGCGATGCGTCGGTGATCTTGCAGGTCAAGAATACCGGCGGCGGCGAGGTTGCCACGGAGCTCGCGCTCTACGCCTCAGTCGACAACAAGTGGGACAAGTCGGATGCAGAGCTCGGCACGGCGTCTCTTGGAAAGCTGGCCACAAACGGCACCCTGATCAACAAGTCGCTACCCATCAAGTTGAGCAAGCCAGCCATGCAGACCACCCACAAGTACCTGTGTGCGGTGGTCGGCAAGAAATTCCTCGACAAGGATCCAAACCAGACCGACAACGCCCGCTGCGTGGCTGCGACCTTCACAAACTTAGCTGACCTGACCGCATCTCCGGTGACGCTGTGGACATCGGATGCCAAGGGCAACGCGAAGAATTTTCCGCAGTGGGGCGACAAATTCGGCTGTCGACTCGACTTGAGCAACATCGGAACAGGTGACGCCAAACCGACGAAGGTGCGCTGCTTTCTGGCGCCGGCCTCCCAGACCGTGCCGCAGCCGGTCAAGGACGGGTGGGACGTGCACTGGGACACGCCGGCCATCAAGAACCAGGACAAGTTCACGGGCGCGCATTCCAAGGCCACCATGGCCATCACCACGCCAACCTCCTACGGCAACATGAAGCTCTGCGCCTTCATCAACTGGCCGAAAAATCAGCCAGAGAAGTCGTTCAGCAACAACACCGTCTGCCGCGCGTACACCGTGGTCAGCATGGACTTGTTTCCACGCCCTGGCGCCGCGCTCATCTACACGACGAACTACAAGAACCCGCCGCTCAAGGCGATGAAGATTGGCGTCACCTACAAGGTTCAGTTTCAGATGGGCAACAAGGGCAACATCGGCACCACAGACAAGGCGCTCATCAGCAAGATGGCCTCCCGCGTGGTGCTGTCGAAAGATAGCAAGTTCGACAGCTCCGACATCACGATCTTCGAGTCCAAAGGCGGCTACTCGAAGCTTGGCGCCCATGGCAAGACGAGCCCCTGGTATGGCTTCGTGACTTGGTCGGGCTTTAACACCATCAAGATTCCCGCGGGCACGGCGAAGGGCACCTATCACGTGCTGTTCGTGACCGACGCGACCAACGTCTTCAAAGAGCCTAAAGACAACAATGCGCTGCTATACGGCGTCGTGACCGTCGACTAAGGCAACACTCGCGGGTGGCAGGGGAACAGCGCTGCTATCCGACCTGATTCCCGGGGTGTGGGAACGCAGGGGGCTCGGTCCGCCAATGGGGTGGATCGGGCCCCGTGTCGTTTTGGTGCGCGACGTGGGGGCCAACGTACGACGGTTTGGGATTGTCCTTCGCGTTAGATCGATTTCGAACGACGTGCGTATTGCTTCAGGACAACGCTGAAAGCCAGCTGAGACCCTGAAAATTCAGGGAGGTGCACACTGATGCGCCTTGACTTGTCGCGACCACGGCCGAAGATGAGTCTGTACAAACAACGAACGTCACGCCCCGCCTGTCTTCATCGTCATGACTGAGCTGCTGCGTGCAAGGAGCCGAGATCACCATGCGACCTGCGAAACGTCGTCTAAGGCGTGCCATCGGATTGGCCCTCGCGGCCCTACTGGTCATGGCTACGGCGAGCATAAGCCAGGCCCGACCACGCCTCCGGCTCATAGAAGACGGCCGCGGCCTGCTTCACAGCTACAGCGCAACCATGGGCCTCATCGTCAACAACAGCGGCGACTTCAACTCGTGGTCAACCGGCAACCCGCTGCATGTTCAGGCGATGGGATTTCGCTACTTTGAACGCAACGGCTTCATCACCGGCACCATCCTGGCGCTGATGCGAATCTTCGCTGCGGCAGCCCAAACTGCGGGCCCAAAGAGCCAGACCAGCTGGACGGAGGGCAACTATCGCTACACCCGCACGACCTACTACAGCCAGGCAGAGAAGAACGCGATCAACCGAGCGGCGAGCAACAGCGCGACGCAGATGCTGACATCGCCAGGCCAGAGTTTTGACCTGGAGATCTACTCGCGCAATCTCGGTGGCGACTCCAGCGGCTACAAAGTGACCATGATGTTTGGCGGTATTACGTCGGGACGCCGTCGTGCTCGCTCGCGCACCCTGCT
>JAGSHB010000306.1 GCA_023954815.1 Myxococcales bacterium
AGTCCGGCGGGCGCGCACCATGCGCTACCGCTCGCCGATATGTGGGGCGGCACCAAAGTCGGAACCTGGGCCCATGCCATTCTGGAGCTGCTGGATTTTCAGCCGAAAGACTGCAGTGGAATCCCAGTCGAAATTACCCATGCGCATCTCTGGCCAACGGTGGACGATGACGCGGCCCGAAGCGCGGCAGCCCAGCAGAGCCCGTTCGTACGGCGCGGTGACGCTGGCCAACATCAATCCGCAATGGATCTGGCGACCGAACTTGGCGCGCAGCATGGCCACCAGAGGCAGGTCGACCACGAGCTCTTCGTTGCCGCGTTGCCGCAGATGATGCATGCGCCCCTGTCTGTACCGGGTCTGGCCGCGCCATACGCCCCCAAATCTGGCTACTGCCTGGCCGAGTTGAAACCTGCGGACCGTATCGATGAACTCGCGTTTGATATGTCCCTGATGGGCGGCGACCACTGGCGACCACAAACGACCGGAGACCGCAGCGAAACCATCGACGCAGCGGCCGTCAAACAGGCGCTTTCGCTCCGAAGCAGCGAGGCCTCTGGCCCGCAATGGGACGGCAGCCCGTGGATCGATGGCCTCCTCGCGCGGGTCAAGGCGAGCGAGGAGGCCCACCACTCCTGGCAACAGACCGCGCCGGATACGCGAGAGCCCAAAATCAGCACTATTTTGCCGCGTATCGCCGGTATGTTGACGGGCTTTGTCGACCTGACGTTCCGCGCCGAATGTGAGGATGGACAGGTGCGCTACTTCATCGCCGACTACAAGACCAACAAGCTGAGTTCGGCCGGTGATCGACGAACGACCCGTGCGCACTACACGCGACCGTGGTTGGCCTGGTCGATGGCCCACAGCAACTATCACCTGCAGTCCCTGATCTACACCACGGCGCTGCACCGCTTTCTGAGTGAGCGGTTGCCGGGCTACCGGGCCGACAGTCAGGCGAGCTACGACCGGCACATGGGCGGGCACTTCTATCTCTACCTCCGCGGTATGGCTGGGCCATTCCTCCCTGGCGACGTACATGGGGTCTATGCGGATCGTTGGCCATTCGAGGTGATCGACGCCTTCGACCGCGCCCTCGATCCTGACCTGCACAGACGCCGCGCGGCGCTGGCCCAAGGGGGCGACCAATGAGCGAGCCCAAACTGCGCAAATCGGTTGGAGATCCGGGCCGTTTTACGCACGTCGCCTACACACGCCACGGCATTCCCGTCCGTACCCGAAGCGGCAAACTGCTGGACAAAACAGCGCCGCTGTTGCTGGCCGGTGTACTGAAGGCGGCCGATATCGCCGTCCTAGATGCAGCTAGCGACCGCTTCGCCCTCACGGACGACGCGGACATGGCGCTGGCGTTTGCGCTGGCGCTGGCGGCGCCCCGGCAGGGGCATATCGGCGTGGAGCTGACGCGGGTGCCCGAGCGGCTGCGCCTGCCCCCAACCGCTGATGGCGAAACCAGCGATCCGCGCGCCAGCCTGCCGGAGGACTTGGGGCGCTGGCAGACGCAGGCCCAGAACCATCCTGCGGTCGCCGCTGCGACCCGACATCCCGCAAGCCCCTTCGTTTTTCAGCCGACGGGCTCGCACGACGGCATCTTGATGACCTGTCGCATGTGGCGGCAACAGCGACGGCTGGCGGATGCGTTGCGTGCCATCGCAGAACAGGACGTCGACTGGCTTCCCAACGAAGACACGGTGACTCAGCGACTCGACCAGATCTACGGTCCCGCACAGAGCGGCGCCGCCAATTTCGAGGCGAGGCGGGCGGCGCAGCGGGTGGCGAGCGGGCGCCTCGCGGTCATCACCGGCGGACCGGGAACGGGCAAGACGTGGGGAATCAAGCGCGTGCTGGCCTTGCTCATCGAAAGCGCACAGGCGGAGGGAAGGACACTCACCATCGCGCTCGCCGCCCCCACAGGGAAGGCGGCGGTTCGCATGGCCGAGGCGATGACCAGCGATGGTGCGATCGACGGGGTCAAGGACGAGACCCTGCACACGCTGCAGTCCCTAGAGCCGCAGACCCTGCACCGCCTGATGGGACGGTTGCCCCACAAGCCGCACGAGTTCCGTCGTGGGAAGTCCAATCAGCTGCGCGCGGATATCGTCGTGGTCGATGAAGCCTCCATGATCGATCTCGTGATGATGCGGCACCTGGTGGAGGCGATCGCCCCTGGCAAGCGGCTGGTGCTGCTCGGTGATCGCGACCAGCTCGCAAGCGTCGATGCCGGCACCGTGCTCGCTGACGTGGTCGGTGGCGCCATCGACGGTCGGGGCCATCGCAATCCGGCGCTGAACGCCAGCGTCGCGCAGCTGACACATTCGTATCGCTTCAAGCTAGCTGCCGCGATCGCCAATGTGGCCGAAGGATTGCAGGCGAGAGACCCCGCGATGATCAGCGCAGCAATCGAGCTGATGTGCGGCAATCTGCCCGAGATTGCGGTCTGGAAGTCGCGGATCGAATCCGATCCGGGCGACGATCCACAAGCCCTCGCGCGGATGAGGTGGCTGCGCCCGGATGACCTGGTGGCGGCAGCTCCCGCGCCCCACGGCCAAGCCCTGCCCGACGCGGTGATGGGGGCGCTGCTCACCCCGTTTATCAGCGGCCATGTCGACAACCTACGGCACGACGCGACTGGGCTCCTGCCCCCTCAACCGGGCTACGCGGCCCTCATTCGTCAGCGCTTGCTAGCCACAGCGGATGGCGACCGCAGCCGTGGGTTGACCGATCCCAAATGGCACAGACAGCTTCTCGACGCATTGGGGCGCTACCGCGTTCTGGCGGCTCACCGCAGTGGTCCGCGCGGGGTATCTGGGCTGAACACATGGCTAACCACGGCCATCCAGCGCGCGCTGACAGTGCCTGCGCGTGCGAGCGGGTCGACCCAAGGCGGCACTGGCGCTGGGAGGCCGCCGGAGAAAGCCGGGGCTTTTTGGTTGGGCCAACCGGTCATGGTCACGCGCAACAGCTACGACGTGAACCTCAGAAATGGGGACATCGGCCTCGTCGTGCCGCGCACCGCCCCTGATGGTCGCCGAGCGCTGTGGTGTGCATTTCCCGATCCACGTGTGACCAGCGAAGCGCACCCAGGGATTCGCTATGTGAGCCTCGCCAGGTTGCCCCAGTGGGAGACAGCCCTCGCCATGACGGTGCACAAGAGCCAGGGCTCGCAGTTTGACCGAATCGCGTTGGTGCTGCCGGCGGAGGCGGGCTCCCCAATCTTGACGCGAGAGTTGGTCTATACCGGTCTAACCCGCGCGATGTGGCGGGTCGATTGGGTAGGCGACAGGAGCGTGCTGGCTGACGCACTGGGCCGCGGCGTGATCCGCGCCTCGGGGTTGGCTGAGTTGCTTTGGGCGTAGCGCGCGACTGGGATGCGCCGACCTAGCGAGAGGGTGGTTGCCCGATTCGGAAGTGAGGAGGATCACGATGACAGACGCTGCCGGAACCCCGCATTCCTACGCCGACGTGCGCGACGAATTCGCAGCTGGAATGGCGCG
>JAGSHB010000145.1 GCA_023954815.1 Myxococcales bacterium
CCAGTCGAGGCGGAGCAAGTGTCGGCGGTGCAGACGTTGTTGTCGTTGCAGTCGGGAGCCGTGGTGCCTTCACAGGCGCCGGCGTTGCAGGCATCGACCGTCGTGCACTTGTTGTTGTCGTCGCACGCGCCGTCAACGTTGGCGGCCGTGCACTTTCCGGTGCTTGAGTCGCACGTAGACTTTGTGCATGGGTTGCCGTCATCCGCACACACCACACTGGCGCAAGGGTCCGCGGGTCCCGCTTGACCACTGAGGAATGTCATCAAGCCGCCTTGGCCACCGAAGTAGGTTGGAGCCGTAGTGATGAGATCAGCCTTCTTGTCGCCATCGACGTCGCCCATGGCCATGCGGTAGCCCATGTGGAGATTGACCGCCGCCCCATCGATGCGCTGAGCGGGCACGTCACTGAGACCACCGCTGCCGCCGAGAAAGATCTGGATGCTGCCAGCGTTCTTGATGCTCGCCAGCGTGTCGGCCTCCGCGACCATCAAGTCGCCTTTGCCGTCGCCATTGGCGTCACCGCCGGTGATCGACAGCAGGGATGCATAGTGGTCAGCCGTCACATTGATACGGCTGGGTAGCTCGTACACCCAGTTGGGCGTCTTGCCGAACACAGCTGCGCCCTGGCAACCGTAGAACACGTCGACTTGAGCGTAGTTATCGCCCCCGATGCGAATCTGATTGCCCAGCGCGATGTCGTCGCAGCCGTCGCCGTTGGCGTCTCCGATGGCAGTCATCGCGAAACCGTAGTAGGCCTTGTAGCCGAGCCCGTGGCCAACCCAAGTTGGTGCGGAAGCTGGCCCATTGGCGCCACCGAGGAACAGCAGCACTTTACCCTGACCATCTGCAGTCAACTTGCCGTTGGTCGCGCCGATGAGGAAGTCCGCATAGCCGTCTTTGTTGACGTCACCGGCGCGAGCCACGGTGTGACCGACGTAGTCCGGGTTAGCGTAGCCACCGATTGAACCCGTGAAGGTCCACACTGGACTCTTGCTCAGGCCGGCCGCGCCGCCGTAGAACAAGTAGGCCTTGCCGCGCTGAGAGCCCCACCCTCGCGCGCCGACGAGCACATCTGTGTAGCCGTCCTTGTTCACGTCACCAACATTCGCCACCGCGCCGGTGGGGTTGTCGGAGCCGCCTAGGTAGGAAGATGAGACACCTTCGGAGTAGCTCCAACTCGCCGTCGTCGAGACGCCTTTGGCGCTGCCCAAGTGCACATAAATGCGCCCTGTGTTGTAGCCGGCGTCGTCGTTGTACGGCTCGCTCAAGATGAGGTCGTCGTGGCCGTCACCGTTCACGTCAGCAGCCGTCAGTGAGTGCGCGTATCGGTTGGTGCCGCCCTTCATCAGGACCGTTCCTGGCGCGGTCGCCCCGCCGTCTTTGCCGCCGTAGTAGATAAGCGCTGCGCCGACCCACGCGCCTCCCCAAAACAGGGACTCGATCGCGGTGTCATCGAATCCGTCGCCGTTGAAGTCTCCGACGGTCGCCTCGACCCCAGAGTTCGTGCCGGCTTTGCCGGAGGGACCGCTAAAGTCGTGGATGGCGTTGTAGACGCCAGCTTCTGCTGGTGTGGAGCTGACGAGCATGACTGCTGCCAGCGCAACCACAATCGTGCGTATAGAAAACGAGTGGCTCATCGGAACTTCCTCCATGCCGGCGAAGTGGGAGCCGACACCAAAAAGCGGAGCGCAAGGCGGGGGAAACCTACGACTGATTAGGGCACGCCTCTGCTGGCGATGCATAGACTTGGGAGATGTCAAATTGATAGAGTGCCGACCAGATGTAAAGCGATTTTGTGCTGCGGCAACGACATTTGTTCCGAGGCTTCACATCTACTAACAAATGGTTAGATACGACCATTTGGGTTCGATTTAAGCCAAACCCGGCAGTGCTCGCTGTGTTTGGCGGCCATCGCCCCTGCTCATCAGCGATATCTGGCGTTCACACCGATCGCCGAGAACTCAGATCGCGAGATGGTGGAGGCTTGGGTGTCGTAGCCAGGGAGTGAAGCCGCCACCAATCTCACTGCGCCGAGCTCACCAAGAACCGCTCAAACCGCGTCAACGCATACGGAATAAAGCGAATCTTCTGAATCGGCTCGACCGCCAACGGCAACGCCGCCATCGCATACATGAAGTCCGACAGCGGGATCATCCGCAGCGTATCGTCGACCAGCGTCTGCAGCTCACCTTCGCCGCCCGCCGCCAAGTACCCACGCACAACTGCCGCCACATCTTCCCGGTCATATTTCGGCGCAGCGACGCCAAAGAACGGGTACTCGGGCAGTTTGTGGCGCATCACCGTCTCCGCAAACAGGTTCGCGAAATCAAAGACCCGGTAGTTCAGGCAGGCAAACTCGAAGTCCAGCAGCCGAATCTCGCCGCTATCGAGCAGCATGACGTTGCCGTGATACGTGTCGTTGTGACTAAAGGTCAGCGGTCCATCCGGCATGAGCCGCTGCACGCGTTCGCGCATGCCCGGGTCCAAAATCGGCATCAGGCGTTCGCACATCGCCTGCTCGTGGGCTGGAAATTCAGCGCGACAGTCCACCAACGTCTTACGGGCGAGACCGCGCCACCGGTCATGCAGCCGCTCGAAAAATGGCTGGCTGGGCACGGTCGGTGCCAAGGCGTGGAGCTTGGCCAGCTGCTCGCCGATCTTCCCCAAGATCTCCGGGGACTTCAGGTCGTGGCGCGTGAGCGTGCGCCCCTCATAGAACGCCTCGATCCGGTGGTCGGATTCGTAGGTATGCAGGTTTGCAGCGATGCCTGCGTCCGCCAGCGTCTCGTAGACCCGCCGCTCGTCGGCTGGGTCCAGCATCGGATTTTCCTTGCCAGCGAGATGGCGGTACAGCACAGCACCGGGCTGCCGTGGCTCCCGACTTCGCACACCCATGGTGAAGGACGAGAAGCCCTTCGGATCGGCGAACTCAAAATCGCTGACCTCCAGGCCGCGCCACGAGGGCAGGGCGGCCTGGCAGCGTTGCAACACGTCTGCGGGATTCGCGCTCATCGCCAGCCCCTAGAATTCGGCGCTGTTGGCGGCGCGGGGATAGGCGATGACGTCACGGATGTTGTCGACGCCGGTCACGTACTGCACCACCCGCTCAAAACCGAGCCCAAAGCCAGCGTGCGGCACGGTTCCGTAGCGGCGCAGGTCGCGGTACCACCACAGATCGTCCTTCGGTATGCCGAGCTCAGTCATCCGGGCATCGAGCACATCCAGGCGCTCCTCACGCTGGCTGCCACCGATCAGCTCGCCGATCCCGGGCGCCAACACGTCCATGGCCGCGACCGTCTTTCCGTCGTCGTTCATGCGCATGTAGAAGGCTTTGATGTCCTTCGGGTAGTTGGTCACCACCACAGGCCCACCGACGACCTTCTCGCTCAACCAGCGCTCGTGCTCGGACTGCAAGTCGATGCCCCACTCGACTGGGTACTCGAACTTCGCCTTGCCCTTGGCCGCTTTCTGCAAGCGAGTGACCGCCTCGGTGTAGTCCATGCGCTCGAAGCTCGCGTTGGTCAGCGCTTCGATGCGACCGGCGATACCCTTCGAGATGAAGCGGTTGAAGAACGCCATGTCATCGGGATGCTCATTGAGCACGGCGCTGAACAGGTACTTGAGGTAGGCCTCGGCCAAGTCGGCGTTGTCGTTGAGATCGGCGAAGGCGATCTCCGGCTCGATCATCCAGAACTCAGCTAAGTGCCGCCGGGTGTGGCTGTTTTCAGCGCGGAAGGTCGGTCCGAAGGTGTAGACCTTGCTGAGCGCCAGGCAGAAGGCCTCCACGTTGAGCTGCCCGGAGACCGTCAGATGGGTCTCTCTGCCGAAGAAGTCCTGGCTCCAATCGACCTCGCCAGCGGGCGTTTTGGGCAGGTTGGCCATGTCCAAGCTGGAGACGCGGAACATCTCGCCTGCACCCTCGGCGTCATTGCCTGTGATGATCGGCGTGTGAATCCAAGCGAAGCCCTGCTCGTGGAAGAAGCGGTGGGTCGCCTGAGCCAAGCAGTTGCGCACGCGGGTCACGGCGCCGATGAGGTTGGTGCGCGGCCGCAGATGAGCAAACTGCCGCAGGTGCTCCATGGAGTGCCGTTTGGGCTGCATCGGGTAGGTCTCGGGATCGTCGACCCAGCCATGCACCTTGAGGCTCGTGGGGATGATCTCGACGGATTGGCCTTTACCTTTCGACTCAACTAGCTCGCCGGTGACGCTGACCGCGCAGCCCGTGGTGAGCTTGAGCACCTCGGACTCGTAATTATCCAACGCGCCATCAGCGACCACCTGCAAGGGCGCAAAGCAGCTGCCATCGCTGATGTGGATGAAGGACACGCCTGCCTTCGAGTCCCGGCGGGTGCGAACCCAGCCCTCGATGGTGACGGTCGCGCCAGCAGCGGGTGTGCCGGCGAGGATGTGCTTGATGGGGGTGGCCGATGTCGACATGTGGGTCCTCCACCTGCGCCGATAGATGAGCGGGCAGGCCGGAGACGGTATAAAGGTTTGCGAGGAGACCGCCAAGAGGTCTACCTTGCTCGCCCCGCCCCCTCCGCTCCGGAGTGCCATGCCGACCGCGCCCTACCGCCCCTTCTGCCTTGTCGCCGCCAGCCTTGTCGCCGCCTTTGGGTGCGCCTCGCCGACGGGCTCGAACGGCTACTATTACGGAATCGACGCGAATGTTTCTGCTCGGTTTGACGAAGATGCCGGACCGTTGGACACGGCTGGAGGGGGAGTTTCTGATGGCATTGCATCACAAGACTCGACCTCTGATAGCGGCGCGGCGCGCGGCGAAAACGATACGAAAGTACCCGTAGATACCGGCGTTTTGCTCGATTCCGGCTCGCCGGACACCGGGTCTCCAGATGCTGGGCCTGTCGACACGGGCACGCCAGACACGGGCACGCCAGACACGGGCACGCCAGATGTAGACTCAACGGACACGACCCCGCAGCAGGACACACAGCCGCCGCAGGACGCAGGCGGCAACGGCCCCGTCGCGCTGACTCCGGGCGCGTTGGCGATCACGGAGTTCCATCCAGATCCAGCCAAGGTGACGGACGCAAAGGGCGAGTGGTTTGAGGTCTACAACACCACCAACCAGACCGTGCACTTGGGCGGGCTGACGATCGCGGACGAGAAATCGAGCCACGCAGTCGTAGGTGGCGAGTCGCTAACGATCGCGCCCAAGAGTTACTTCGTCTTCAGCAACCAGGCGAGCCCGTCCGTCAACGGCGGGATTACGCCCGGCTACGCTTACAAGGTGGTGACACTGAACAACTCGGGCGATCTGATCGCCCTGAAAGTCGGCACCCAAACCATCGACGCTGTGACGTATGGCGGCTCCGGGTGGGTCGCCAAGGTTCCGGGCAAGGCCTACCAGCTAGCACCGACCCTGCTCAACGCCTCCTCCAACGACTTTGGTACCGCCTGGTGTCTCGCTCAAGTCACCTATGGTGCTGGTGATTTCGGCACGCCGGGCAGCGCCAACAGCTTCTGTCCATAAGCTCATATCGCGCAATCTGCGCCAATCTTGAGGATCTCCATGGGATTTCGAACTTCTCTCTTGCCGCTGCTCATGGTGGCTTCGCTAGCCGCATGCGGTTCCACTGACGATCCAGCCAGTGCTGCAGCCTCCGACGCTGGCGCGGGCGCTGGAGACGCTGTGGCCGGCGCCGACGCTGGGCAAACCACTTGCGTTCCCAGCCGCTCCATCTTCGACAAGGTCACCAAGGACCACATCGAGGCCCACTGCGGCACCTGCCATGGCACAACGCCGAACTTTGGCGCGCCGAACACCCTCACGGGCTCCTATGAATCCCTGGTGGCGGGCAAGGTCGGCGAGCGCTTAGTCGATCGCATCGCCCACCTCGTTGGCAAGAAGATGATGCCGCCAACCGGCGGTGAGCCGATTCCGCATCAGGTTCAAGACACGCTGGTTGAATGGGCGTCCTGCGGTGAGCAGCACCCGGACCACTCCATCGGTCTGGTGGTGGACAAGCCCGTCTTCGGCGCGCCCGAGAAGCCGCCGGAAGGTCTCAAGCACTTCGACCTGACGGCCGGCAAGTTCCCCGTTGGCGAGGATGTGCTCGATCTGTACCAGTGCTTCACGTTCGAGGTGCCGGTGACGAAAGACCAGTTCGTGCGTCGTATCGAAGTGGTGATTGATCAGAGTAAAGTCTTACATCACGTTGTGCTTCTTAAGGACCCAAAAAAGAAGTACGCATTGGGGAAGAAGAAGTGCAAGGGGATGCCCGCTGATAGCCAATATCTCTACGCATGGGCACCAGGCGCAGGCTCGATTGAGTTCCCTGAGGGTGGCATGCGCGTCAAGCCGGGCGAGCACTACATCTTGCAGGTGCACTACAACAACGGCGCCGGCGTGAAGGACGTCAAGGACAGCAGCGGCGTGCGTATCTACTACGGTCCGACCGAGGGCACCGAGTACGGCATGATCGCACCGGGCCCGCTGGTCTTCAGTATTCCGGCAAAGAGCAAGATCACGTCTACCGGTCACTGTTTGGTCAAAGAAAAGACCACGATTTTGGCCGGCATGCCGCACATGCACGAGATCGGCACGGCGTTTGAGCAGGTGATCGTCCGCGCTGACGGCACGCGAGAGCCGATGATCAGCCTGACGGGGTGGGATTTTGAGATGCAGCCCTTCTACAAGATTGGCGCGACGCTCAACCCCGGCGATCGGCTAGAGACCAGCTGCACGTGGAACAACACGACCAGCGCGACCGTCAATGTCGGTACGGGCACGGCTGACGAGATGTGCTTCGATTTCATGTTCGTCACCCCGCCGCCGAAGAGCGCGTACTGCAACTCTTATTTCGTCGAAAAAGACCCAGACGTGACGTACACGCCCGGCCCATGCGCGCCGAAGGACGCAACCGCGCAGCCCCCCAAGACGGTGAACAAGCTGAAGCTGGGGTTGCCCGACACCGCAGCGGGCGGCGACCTCGGCAAGCATCACTGGGAACTGACCGGCGCTACGTTTGTACTGCCTGAGATCGCCAAGCAATACGTCAATTTGGAGACCTCTCAGCTCGTTGGACGCGGCCAAGCGTGGACCGACGGCGACAGGCTAACCATCGATGCGCGTGTTCGAATTCTCCTGCAATTTGGCAACCAAGGGAGTGATAGTGTCGACCATCTCTCCGCGAGTGGTGTCGTCGTGAAAGGGGACAAGGCCGGGCAGGGCACGTGGAAGCTCGACTGCGGTCCCAAAGAGCCGCAGGAGCTGTCTTGGACGATCAAGGGCGACGAGCTCGTCGTGCAGTTGAAAAAGAGCTTGGCGCAGTTTGTGATGCCGGCGGAGTACCGTTTCAAGCGCAAGTAGGCTGCGGGACGATCACCCCCCCCCCCCCCCCCAGTGAGCGGCGGAGACCCGCGCACATCGCTAGGGCGTGAGGACAACTTTGGTATGGGCCGGTTGTGCGGCCGCCTGCAGGGCTGTGACGCCCTCTCGCAGCGAAAACTGAGCCGTGATGAGCGGCGTCGGATCGACCGCCCCGCTCGCCAGCAAGCGTAGGGCCGGCTCAAAGGGTCCGCAACGTGACCCTATTAGGCGTATCTCGTTGATCACCCAGGGAATTGGCGTCACCGCTTCCGGGTTGTGAACGGTCGTCTTCATGACAATCGTACCGGCAGGGCGCACAAGTGTTGTCGCCGTCACCAGACCATCGGCGCTGCCGCTGCACTCCACGACGAGATCCGCACCCACAAGCTGTTGGGCCGCTTCCGGGTTGATTTCCAGGGCGTGTTGTCCAATCCCCGCTGGCAGCAGCGCCAGGCGGCTCGCCCCGCGACTGAGCACATCGACCTGCGCTCCCGTCAGCGCCAGCACCCGCGCACAGAGCTGCCCCAGGCGCCCGGCACCGATGACGACGACGCGGTCGGTTGGGCGCACATGAACTTGCTGCAAGATCTCGCAGGCCGCAGCCAAGGGCTCCACAAAAACGGCGGCTTCGTCCGACACGCTGTCCGGCACGAGGCTCAGATTGGTCATCGGGAGAGCCAGGCGCTCGGCGAAGGCGCCGTCCCGACCGTCAATTCCGAGCACTGTACGGGTCGGGCAGTGGTGCGGTCGCCCAGCCAGGCAGGTCTCACAAGCACCACACGCCGCGTTGATGTCGCCAACCACCCGCTTGCCAACGAGCGCGGCGTTCGGGGCGTGTAGCACCTCACCAACCCACTCATGCCCCAGCACACCCGTGAACCCCATGTAGCCCTTCACGAGCTCCAGATCGGTCGCACAGACGCCGCCTAGACGCAGCTGAATCAGCGCCTCGCCGTGGGGAACTGCGGGTTCTGGATGGTCGGTGACGGCAGCGGGTCCATCCGCGGTCAAGATCAGCGCATGCATGGGGTGCGGCTACCGGCGCGCATGCTCACGCAGAGTGCGCGCGAGCTTGTTGGTTGCTTCGTGATGTGGATTGTGACCAACGCCCTTGTAAGTCTCTGTACGCAAGCGTGGAAACCACTCTCGATAAATCGCGATGTTGTCGGTGTGAACGATGCGCTCCTTTTCCCCCATCACCAGCACCGTACGCGGCACCAACTCCGGCATTTCAGTTGGCCGCAACTCGTCGAGCGTGACCCCCAGCAACCGATCCCAATGGCGACAGGCCTCCTCATGGCGCTCACCCCACTGGGCAGCCAAGTACCGGCGCATCGGGCGAGGGTAGGGGGGGCGGCGGTTCATGCTCAGCTTCAGCAACGCGTCGAAACTCTTCAAATCATTGGCGAGCAGCGGGTTGGTGCCGCGAGCGATGAGCTGCTCCAGCTCCGGCGAGATACCCGCCGGGCCAGCCGGAGAGACCAGGGTCAGCGTCGCGCACCGCTCGGGCCGTGCCAGCGCGAGGTAGGCCGCCACCATTCCGCCCATGGACTGACCGAGCACGTGCACCGGCTCCTGCCCGAAGGTGTCCAGCAGCCCGAGCAGCATCTGCGCCTGCTCTCTGGGCACCATGTGCTGTGAGCCGACCACCGGGCTATCCCCGAACCCCAGCAGATCCGGCGCGATGACGTCGAAATGTCTGTACAACAACAGGATCAGCGGTGCCCAGGTCGTCTTGCTGTCACCAAAGCCGTGGATCAGCAGCAGCTTTGGGCCTTTGCCGCCGCGTAGATAGGGAACACGCCAGGGGCCGATCTGTGCTTCGTAGCGCTTGAGTCCGGTCGTGCGATGCACCACTTGCTTCAGCGCGCGGTACTGGGTCTTGCCCAGCTCGAGCTCAGCGCGTGCGATAGGTCCGTTCATGCCCTCGGCCTCCTTGTGTGGCGAGCGCGGCAGCATAACCGCCGGCAGGTGCCGCCGCAACGGAGACGCCCGCAACAGGCTCATTCGCAACGGTTGGGACAGCGGCTAGTTACGCAGGGGGCGACCGGCGGCATCGGCACGCTCGGCGGCAGTCGATGGCTCGGGACGCAGGCTGTTGTACCCCGGGACCTTGATCCCCTGGCCGTTCATGGCGCGGATAATGTCGCTCATCAAGGGGCGCAGGCGCCGTTCCACTTCGCTGGATAAACGCGCACGTTCGGCCGGTTCCAGGTCCTTCCATAGCTCGCCGGCACGGGCCATCTCCTTGTCTGTGGAGGTGTGAAAACGCTGCAGCGCCTTGGTCACAAGCATGGCGTCGCCGTTGGCGCGACCGATATCGTCACGAATACTGCCCAAGAGGCGCTCGATGTCGTCGACCATGGCGCGGGATTGCGCCATCGAGGTCGCCGCGCCGTTGGCCGGCGTGCGCAGTCCCGGCAAGGGCGGCAGGTCCCCGGGGAGCACCAGACGCGGATGCAGGGGTGTCGTGCAGGACGCGGGCTCCAGGTCGGCGCAGCCCAGATCGGGCGCGTCTTCCGGATCGTCACCAGCTGCGAGGTGCAGGGCGGTGGCGCCGCGCTGTGCTGCTGGTCTGGTGATGGGGGCGTCATCGGTAAACTCGGCTGAGTTGTCGACACCGTCGTGGCCCATCACACCGACAACAACCAGGGCGGTTGTGCCTAGGGCTGCGGCGGACAGCGTGGCGACGAGGAGCCGGTTCATCTCAAGAGACCTCCAACATGCGGGGCCTCGCGTCGTTAGGCGCGAGGGCGCACGCTAGGGTAACAAATCTCCCGCGCGGCACATTCCGGCGACTTTGGGAGGGCCGAAATGGTGCTGCGCGCCCGTTGGTGGCCCTCTGAGGCGTTGTTGTCGGTCGGAGGCACTAGTGTGGGGGTTAGGCAATAGCGGGGTGCTGTGGGCGGTTGTACGCCTGATGGTGCTGCATCGTTCGGGTAGGCGCGTCACGGAAATCTGCACACCAAACGGCGAGAGTGATGGCATCGAACAGGATTGCGACGGCCAAACAGACGAGGGCTGCAAGGATTAGGGTAGGCTGAGGGGTCAAATGGCCACACTTGCTGAGTCTGATTTCTAATACGCGTACGGTTGCTGCACGTCAGGACGCAGTCGAAGCTGAGCTAGAACCGACCAGCCACGAGGGAGAGTTGCCAGCCAGTGACCTTCCCGTCAGCGCCTGTATAGGGCAGCGCAAGCGGGATGCCGGCCTGCACACTGCCGTCCATTCCGACGCGCATCGCGCCAGAGAGGGGGCCGGGAGCGGCTGGATGTGCGGTGAGATTGTATCCGACGATTCCACCGGCGATGCCCAGGAGCCCACCGCCAATCAATAGGCCCATCGGGTCCCTGGCTATGGCTTCTCCAGCAGCCATGCCACCGATGAGTCCCGCCACGCTGCCAGCCAACGTCCAACCTAGACTGCCGTCGCCACCGGTGAGCTCGCCGGCAGCCCAGGTGCCCGTACCCATTCCAACGACACCGCCCGCGAATCCGCCGAATATAGCCCCCACCAGTCCGTCCCAGCTACCGC
This sequence comes from Myxococcales bacterium, assembly GCA_023954815.1. Lineage (GTDB taxonomy): Bacteria > Myxococcota_A > UBA9042 > UBA9042 > UBA9042 > UBA9042. The sequence goes on from JAGSHB010000145.1 coordinate 10,869, forward strand.
TGGAGTTGCCGGCGGTGAATGCGGCCGCACCAGCCAGCGCGCCCACACCGAAACCGACCACTGCGCCGCCAGCGCCGCCCACCACCTGCATCGCGACGGTCGTGCTGTTCCAAGGTTGCCAGCCGGCGGGCGACGCGTTGCCGAGATGCGGTGCTCGGGCGGCCGGCGGTGGCGTCTGCAACCCTACTTTTTCGGCGGTTGAGGAGGATGAGGGCTGAGAGGGGCGCGCGATCGCCGCGCTTCCCATCACCATGACGCCGGTCAGCGCCATCACGGCGCATAACGTTGGCGCGCGTCCCGGGGACAATGCGGGTGCTTGGTTTAGGCGCTCAAAGTGCTTGCTCATGCGAAAGACTCCATCGGTTGTTGTTGCCGCCCCTGTCGAACGCTCCAACAACATAACCTCGCGCGGACGCGATCGCTTCACCCCACGACGTCGATTCACACACGTTTCATCTCGCAGAGCCCGGCTTCCGACTCACAGATCGACTTCAGTCCTACGTCTGGCTCGTTGTCTCGCAAGTCGTGTGGATTCCGCAGCGGGGGATTGGAACGACTGGCCCGAACAAGCCAGCTCCGAACCTCAAAATCGAGTTTCCCTAAGACGGTACATCATATCGGATATCGCAGCGTCGCATGCATCGAGCAACCCTTCGGGCCTCCCAAAGCCGGTCGACCGTTGATCAAGCATTGGCGTTTGCCGACAACCCAGCCCTAAGGCTCGCTGATCAACAATCGAATCGCCGCTGCTGTCGCCGCTGACCCAACCACCATCTGCTGCACGCGTTTGTCGCCAGTGCCGTGAGCGAGCACGTGTGTGGCCCGCACCACACCGACCACCGCCCCGCGACCGTCCACGATAGGACCACCGCTGCTGCCTTTGGCGAACGCCGCGTCGAGCTGCATCATCTGCACGGTACGGCCGAGGCGCTGCGCCACAAAGATGCGAGACACCACACCGGCCGTCAGCGTGTAAAACCGCTCATTTGGATGCGACATCACGACGATTTTGCGACCTGCATGGGGCGGGTTGGCCAAGGGCAGGGCAGTGAAAGAACCGCCTTGCACCCGCAGCACCGCGAGATCGTGGGCGGGGTCGGCCGCCACCACCTCTAGCACTGGATACATGGCGCCATTTGCGAGCATGACGACCAGCGTCGCGCTCACTGATTTGTCGACCACGTGATAGCTCGTGACCAGCAACCCGGACTTGCTGATAAAGAAGCCGCTCGCTGCTCCGACATGCCACCGGCTGCATTTGCCGCATTTGTGCAGGTTGCCAACGATGACCACCGCCTCGCGCAGTCGCCGGCCAAGCTGGGGGCCAGTGACCAGCTGGGGCGACGCGTGCGGCAGGGCGAATCGCCCGTGACGACGCCCCAGCTGTGAGCGGAGCGTCGCCATCGGCACGGTCTTGCCCGTCTCATGCGCCAGTTGCGCACCAGCGAGCAGTTGCCGGCGCAGGGACGCATCATCAACCGGTTTGGCGGGTTCGAGGTCTTGCATGACGGGTGGAAGTGCGTGCACCGCGCCGCAACCGCTCATCATCACTAGGGCGGCGCCTAAAAGCAGCATGCCAACCCGCTGAACGCACGGAGACTCAGCCCGCGAGCTGGGCATCTGTAACGGAGTGCCTGCCGGCTCGTCGTTTGTTGCGCGTGATCGGGGTGTAGACTGCATGCAGGACCCCTTCTGAACGAGTTTGGAGCGATACATGACCATTGTGACACTGTCTGGAGCCAGCTTATTGGTGGTGCTGGCCACGTGGATCGTCTACTTCGCCAAGGTGCCAAGCGGCAACGTGCCGGCTCGCCCCGTGGGTTCCATCCTAGCGCAGTTCGCAGGAATCGCCCTGGCTGTTGCGGCGGTGGTGGTCGGGCAGCCGAGCGGCGCGGCTGCCTGGGGCGCCATGGTGCCAGCAGCCTTTGGCCTCCTCATGGCGCTCGTATTCTTGTGGTTGCTCACCCAGCGCAAGACTCCCATCGGCGACCTGAAGGTGGCGGTGGGCGACACGCTGCTCTCCTTTGCTGCGACGTCATCCGACGGAGCCGCGTTTCACACCGACGATCTCCTCGGCAAACGCACCCTGCTGAAGTTCTTTCGCGGCGGTTGGTGACCGTATTGTAGCGCCGAGTTGCGGCGCTTTGATGCGATGAAATCAGACCTGGATGCCTATGGCGTCTCAGTGATTGCTCTGAGCAAAGACAGCGTGGTCGACGCCGCCGTGCACAAGCGTCGTGACGGGCTCAACCTGACGCTGCTCGCCGATCCCGAGTTGAAAGTGATCCGGCAGTACGGGGTAGAGCACCATAAAGCTGTCGAGTTCAGCACGATGTCTTTCACCCTATTTGGCATGCCGTTGGCGCTCGTTCCGTCCTTCAAAGTCATGGCGATCCCGACGTCCATTTTGGTCGATGAGCGCGGCAAGATCCTGTGGATAGACCAGTCTGACGATTATCGGCTGCGAAGTGATGAAGACATGGTCCGGCAGGCAGTGCGCGAGGCCTTTGGGGGGCAGGGCTAGGCGAGCGCGGAGTTGGGGCGCGACCGGAGGCTCGTCTAATTCCGCCGCAACGCCAGCGCGTTTATGCAATACCGCAGCCCAGACGGCGGTGGTCCGTCGGGAAAGACATGGCCGAGATGCGCGTCACATACCGCGCAGGTCGCTTCGATGCGAACCATGCCGTGCGAGCTGTCGCCGATACATGCCACGGTCGTGTCGTCCATGGGCTGCGAGGTTCCACTGCCCGATTCGTCCCTGACTTCCGTACGCATAGCGGCCATTGCGGTCGATTGAGCTGTAGACAGTGCTGGGGTCATAGACCTCCAAAAACGCAGCTGGGCCATAGTCGATCGTCTCGCCTGACAGCGTCACATTGTCTGTATTCATGACCCCGTGGATGAACCCGACATGCATCCACTGCGCGATGAGATGAGCCTGCGCCTTCGCTACGGATTTGAGCAGCGCCAAGGCTGGATTGTTGGCGCCAACGTGCTCCGGATAGTGGCGCTGAAGCGTGTAGGAGACGAGCTGAGAGACCCTCTCGCGGTCACGCCGAGCAGCGAAAAACTGCAGCGTTCCGACTCGCAGATGACTCGACGCCACACGTGCGAGCACGGCTCCCGGCAGCTGGGTCGTGCGCCAGACGCGCTCGCCGGTGGTCAGGGCTGCGAGCACCCGTGTTGTGGGCATGCCAAGGTGATACATCGCCTCGCCGAGCAGGTATTCACGCAGGATGGGGCCGAGCGTGGCCTTGCCATCCCCACCGCGAGAAAATAGCGTCGGCCCAGAGCCCTTCAGTTGCAGATCCCGAGGCCGCCCATCCCTACCGAGCAGCTCGCCGATCAGCACCGCGCGACCGTCGCCAAGCTGAGGGGAGAAGGCGCCGAATTGATGCCCCGCATAGGCCTGCGCCAGGGGCTTTGCGACCGCTGGCAGCAGCCCGCCCGAAAAGAGCGCCGCGGCGTTGGATTCAACCAACTTTGCGTCGACGGTCATGAAGCGTAGCCCACAGGCGGGGCGGATCCGACCACGCACTATTGGACCTCTCGCGCCGATTCGCTCGCCGAACGCCCTAATGGTCCTAAATCTAGTATTGAATACAGTCGGTCAGCGGCTCGGGAATGTCCTTCTCGCCGTGCAGCTGTCGGGCTCTGCCGCCAACGTACATGAGACGCCGCCCCCGGGAACCAATGAACTTAGCGGAAACGGCATCTACTCGTGGCAACGCGTTTTGCCGACGGCGGCGGGAGCCCCCCCATTGCCCCCTGAGTCTTGAGCATCTTGGTGTCACCCGTGTTTGATGTGGTGTTCAACACGCCAGGGATACCTGCAGCGCGTCCTCCCCAAAAAGAGGAACGGGCCTGTGCGCAAGCGCCCAGACCCGTTCCAGCGGCACCGCCGCAGCGATGTACGAAAGGTGCGTCTATTTGGTGACGAGCAGCATGTTGAAGAGCTCGGCCTCCTTCGTCTTCTCATCGACCATAACGCCCGTGCAGAAGATGATGGACTTGCCTGAACCCGAAGCGTTGGTGTTGATCATGCAGGCGAGGAGATCGGTGTCCGAGCCATCGATGGAACCGACCGTGAAGCCGTCGTCCGGGACGTTGAGGTCGCCAAACTCGATGGTGCTATCAATCTCGACGCCATCGATGGCCTCGGGTTTGCCGGTATCAGGATTGACCGTAGCGACATCCACCTCACCGCTGCCGTCCGACTTCGCGTTGACGGGAAGGAGGACGTCATTGGCGAACACCAGACCGACGAAATCTCCTGTCAGCGCCTTGACGCTTGCGGCGTCCAGCTTCTGCGCAGGCAGCGCAATCACGTGCCACGCCTTCGCGTCGTCATCAATGTTGGTGTTAATCGCGGCGCCGCCGTTCGCGGTGAGGTAAAGCCCAATCGATCCGCCAGCTGCCGAATCCTTGATGACGGCGAGGCCGTCCTTACATTGGTGGGTGCCGAGCGGCATGCTCTTGCCAGCGCTGTCGCCTTTGAAGTTGTACTGCGTGGGGAGCGCTGAAGATGTGTTCGCGTGCGTGTACTTGTATGTGCCGAACACGCCGGCTTCACCGGGCTTATCGTCATCGCCGAGATTGACTGCCACCCAATTCGCCGTGTAATCGGCCGTGGGGCACTTGCCGTGCTGAACCATCGGGATGAGTTGATCCGACTTGAACGGCTTGAGCAGGTACGTCACGCCAGGCACCTCGATGCCGTAGGCCTTGTCGCCCTTGGACACGCCGCTACCCTGGACCGAGTCTGCGACTAGCTCGTAGAAGCCCGATGGCTTCAGCGTGGCAGTCGCCTCGATGGTTAGCTTCGAGTCTTTTTCCATCATCGTGACTTTGTTGTCGTCCTTGACCTCCAAGACCCAGTCTGATCCTGGTCCGGCGTAGGAATTCTTGACCTTGCCGCCTGACGAACTGCCGGCATCTTTTGTCCCACTGCCGCCGTCGGTCGCCGAGCTCCCGCTGTCGGAACTGCCTCCGTCGGTGCCTGAGCTGCCGGCGTCCTCACCGCCGCCGCTGTCGGTGGCTGAGCTATCGCTAACTGTGTCTTGGCTGCCTGCTGCGTCTTGGCCGGTAGCTGTCGACCCTCCCTCGTCCTTTGACGAACAGGCTGCCGCGAGCATGAGCGCCAGTACAAGAACCAATGATTTTGTCGTATGCATCTGTGTTATTCCTATTATTATCAAGATCTTGTTGGCGAACTGAACAACGCTTGACGCCGCCCTAGTCTAGCAACAACGCGTGGTCATCATTTCCTGTGCCGTTCAGCGTCACGCGCTTTTCGTTGCCCAGGAAGAGGTCGAAGTGAACCAGTACTGGTCCCGAAATTCAACCTGTTGGAACGACCAATCAGCGGTTGGTGAATGACTATCATGTGATTGTCAAATCGCAGGCTGTCGGGACCTAAAACGGATGCGACGTGCGCCGAGAAACAAGAGATCACACGAGCTAGTTCCGAGTCCAAAAATCGGGTCTCCGGATCGCTTGCTGACGCAAGTATGTGCGTCGTCACGCGAGCCCGATTTTCGGGGGGGGGGGGGGGGG
>JAGSHB010000073.1 GCA_023954815.1 Myxococcales bacterium
GAGCACCGCTGGCCCGTTGGTCTCCTCGACCGCGTCTTTCATCAGCGCGACCGCTCGAGCGCCGGCGGCCAAGTCCACGCCCGCGCTCTTGTAGCTCGAACTCACCAGTGGGATCGGCGCGGGCGGCGGCGCCGGGCGGGGGAGCCGGGCCAGCGCACGCCAGCCAATGTCTTCGCGAACCTGCATACCGTCGAATCCGATGCGGTGGATGCCGGCATAGGCCCTATCGAGCGCTTGGTGTAAATCCCCCCCGACGCCCGAGACCGCTAGGACGCGACCACCGGAGGTCTGCCAGCCATCAGCGGCCAATTGGGTGCCCGCGTGAAAGACCATGGTGTCGCGCGCGTGGTCGGCCAACTCGATGCCGCCGATGGGCAAGCCCTTCGGGATCGTCTCACCGTCTTTGGGGATGGGATAACCGCCAGAGGCCGCTACGACCGTCGCCGCAGCACCCTTCCGCCACTGCACCATGCCCGGAGCGAGGTCACCTGCGACGCAGGCGGCGATGATCTCGTAGAGGTCGCAGTCCAGCATCGGCAGGAGAACCTGGGTCTCGGGATCGCCGAAGCGACAGTTGAACTCGAGCACCCGTGGACCGTCTTTGGTGATCATCAGGCCGGCGTAGAGGATGCCCACGTAGGGGTAGGCCTCCTTCTCCATGCCTGCCATGACCTTGTCGAAGACCTGGGTCTGCACAAACGCCGAGAGCTCGGGTGTCATGACCGGCGCAGGCGCATAGGCTCCCATGCCACCGGTGTTGGGGCCGAGGTCGCCGTCGCGCAGGCGCTTGTGGTCTTGGGCAGCAGGCATCGCCACGGCAATATGACCATCACAAAAGGCGAGCACCGACGCTTCTTCGCCGATAAGACGCTCCTCGATGAGCACGGCCGCACCGGCCTCACCAAACGCCCGTTGGCCCATGATCTGGTCGAGGGCCGCCACTGCCTCCTCCGCGGTATCGCAGACTGCGACGCCTTTGCCAGCGGCGAGGCCGGAGGCCTTTACCACGCAGGGTCCATCGAGCTCGCGCACGTAGTCCTTGGCGGGCTCCAGCGATTCGAACAGCTTGGATGCGGCTGTCGGGATGCCGTGGCGCTCCATGAAGTTCTTCGCAAAGACCTTCGATGCCTCCAACTGAGCCGACACGCGGCGCGGGCCGAAGCACTTGAGCCCTTCTGCACTAAATCTGTCCACCAACCCCTCGGCGAGCGGCGCTTCTGGGCCAACAACCGTCAGCGCGATGTCCTCGAGGCGCGCGAAGTTGATCAGTCCGTCGTGGTCATTGGGGCTGATCTGGACGTTGTGAACGCGGTCGTGCTCGTGACGATGTTGGGTGCCGCCATTGCCAGGGGCAACAAAGACGCGGGCGACGTGGGTGGATTGGGATATTTTCCAGGCGAGTGCATGTTCCCGACCGCCGCTGCCAACGATGAGCACCTGAGCGCGCTGCGAACCGTCGTCTGGGCCGAGGCCGGCGAGAGCCGAAGTGTGATGACGCATGAGAGACCTCCAGTGGCACTCAAGGTAAGCAGATTAACCTTCGAAGGAGCGCTTTCTTTCCATCTCTGTTGTGGACAACCACGCGCTGACATCCAAGGGGTATTTTCCGGAGAAGCAGGCATCGCAGTGGCCGCAGCGTTTTTTGTCGATATTTGACTGTACTGCGACCTCAGCGAGCAGCCCGTCTTGGCTCAAGTACGCCAAGCTATCGGCTCCGACGTGCTGCCTAATTTCTTCAACGCTCATCCGATGACCGATCAACTCCTCGTGCGTGGCCATGTCGACGCCCATGAAGCACGGATGGGCCACCGGCGGGGAACTGACCCGCACGTGAACCTCCGACGCGCCACCTTCCCGTAGCAGCCGCACCAACGGACCACAGGTGTTCCCGCGGACAATCGAGTCATCGATCAACACCACACGTTTGCCCGCGAGGTTGGCCTTGAGCGGGTTGTACTTCAGCGTCACCCGCGCGCGCCGCTGCCGGTCGGTCGGCTCGATGAAGGTGCGGCCAATGTAGCGATTCTTGGTCAGACCTTCGGAGAACGGGATGCCGCTCGCCGCCGCATAGCCGATCGCCGCAGGGATAGCGCTATCGGGCACGCCCATGACCGCGTCCGCTTCGACCGGGGATTCTTGCCACAGTCGCCGGCCCAGACGCTGGCGCACCGCGTGGATGCTCTGGCCCTCCAGCATGCTGTCTGGCCGCGAGAAGTAGACGTACTCAAAGACGCAGAGCGCCGCCTTGTCGGTCGGTTTTCGGCCTGGGAACGAGTGCACGCCATCACTGTCGAGTCGAATGATCTCGCCCGGCGCTACCTCGCGCAGATAGCGGGCGTCGATGGTGCCCAAGGCACAGGATTCACTTGCCACGACGTGACCGAGGGCGTCATCACGGTTGGGGCCGCGCTCTCCGAGCAGCTCGCCGATGCACAGGGGCCGCAGACCGTGGGGATCACGCATGGCCCAGATGGCATCACGGGTCAGCACGACCACGCAGTAGGCCCCTTCCGCCAAGGCCATGAAGTTGCGCATCCGGGTCAGCCAATCAGCCCCGTCGGGCTCGCCACCCTCAGGCGGTGCGGCCAACATCTGGGTGACGACCTCGGTGTCGCTACTCGAGATCAGCCCAACACCGCGCTCCAGCAGGCGCCGGCGCAGGGCGTGCGTGTTGGTCAGGTTGCCGTTGTGACCGACACTCATGGGGCCATGCATGGTCTCGATAAGGTAGGGCTGGGCGTTGTTCAGAGACGATCCGCCGGTGGTGCTGTAGCGGTTGTGACCGATACCGAGATGCCCCGTCAGCGGTCGCAGGTTGTCTTCGGTGAACACTTGGGCCACCAGGCCCATCCCTTTGTGCAGCAGCGCGCGTTTACCATCACTGACACAGATACCGGCACTCTCCTGGCCGCGATGCTGCAAGGCGTAGAGCGAAAAGAAGCTCAGCCGGGCGACATCCACCCCCGCGTCTGGCCACGTATAGACCCCCACGACGCCGCACTCTTCATGGGGGCGGTCCAAGTCGTCCACGGTGACTTCTACCGAGCCGTCTTCGCGCTGCGAGACCATCCATTCAGCCAGATTGCGTGACATGCGCTGCTCCGCCGGTAGTTCGCCGGGCACAAATGGGGTCTGCGTCAGGCGTTCAAAGACCGTGATGTACCGCGCGGCGGCTTCGCCGAGAAGGGTCTTGGGCACCGCTGGAATGGGCCCGTCGCCGAAGAAGTTCTGGGTGGCAAACCACTCCCGCAAGAACTCCTTGGAGAGCCCGCGCGGTGCTGAGCCGTCCTTGAGATGCTGCTTGTAGCTGTCTTGGGTCCAATAACGACTGGAGTCGGGCGTGTGCAATTCGTCGATGACAACAAGCCTGCCGTCGATTAGTCCGAACTCATACTTCGTGTCGACAAGCAGGAGCCCGGCGGCTTCTGCGCGCTGCTGACCGCGGGCAAAGAGGGCCAGCGCCACCTCGCGGACCTGCTGCCACAGGTCAGCTGAGACGTGACCCTGCGAGACGACCTCCGCCTCGCTCAGGCGCTCATCGTGATGCCCTGGGGCAGCCTTGGTGGTCGGGGTAATGACCGGGGCGGGCAAGCGGTCGTTCTTTTTGAGCCCCGCCGGCAAATCCAGGCCGTAGGGCCGATCGACACCCTTGTCGTACAGCGTCCAAAGGGCCGTGTCGGTGACGCCCGTGATGTAGCCACGAACGATGACCTCCACCGGCAACGCATCGGCACGCTGAGCGATGGTCACGTTGGGATCGGGCACGCGCACCACATGATTGCCGACGATGTCTGCGGTTTGTTCGAACCACCACGCCGAGAGCTGATTGAGCACCTGGCCGCGGTAGGGAATGGTGCCCAGAACGCGGTCGAAGGCGCTGAAGCGGTCGGTGCTGACGAGCGTGAGTTGGTCGCCTTGGCGGTATACATCGCGCACCTTGCCCTGGTAGCGCTCGCCTAGCCCCGACAGGTGCGTCGCCGTCAGCGGCTCGGCGTCGGCGAGGTTGGCGAGCTTGGAGACGGCACCACGTTGCGTGCTGCTCAGGGGCTCGGTCGTGGTGCTGCTGTTGGCGCTGCTGTCTGAAGCGATCATGCCGCAGCACCTCGTTGGGCGCGCACGGTGGCGACCAGGTCCAGGGTCCGTTCACCAGCGTCGCCGGTGTAGTCGGAGGCGTCGAGCCAGACGATGACCTCGTCTGCGGTAGCCATCGACAGCACATGGGGGTCGGTGCTCATGGACTGGACCAACGGATTCGGCTTGCCGTCTCGCAGCGCTGCCCAGGCCGCCAGACTGTGCTCTCGAATCAGCTCGTGCAGGTCCTGCCGACTGCCGCCGCGCTTGACCAACTCCATCAGCACCCGCTCCGTCGCCGCAAACGTGCCGTAGACATCAAGCAACCGGTCGCTCGCCCGCTCGTCGACCCGCAGGCCACCGATGATGCGCTGCGCCCGCTTGACCGACTCATCAGCAATCAAGAACGCCTCGGCCAGCACGCTGCGGCGGTTGGCGGAGTCATCGAGCGTGCGCTCCAGGTAGGAGTGCGCGGCGTTGTCCCAAGCCACACGGGGCAGGGCGGCGAGCAAGCGGGTGAGGCTGTTGATGTTCTCGGCGTTGATGGGGTTGCGCTTAAACGGCATGGCGCTCGATCCCACCTGCTTGCTGCCAAAGGGCTCGGCCCATTCACCTAGCGGCGGGCTCTGCAGCAGACGCAGGTCAGCGGCGAACTTGTAAAGCGATTGCCCGAGTGAGGCCAAGGCGCTCAGCAGCCGAAAATCCTGCTTGCGGGCATAAGTCTGGGTCGCCACCGGCATCGGCGTGAGACCGATTTCATCCATGATGGTGGCTTCGAGGTCGCGCGCCCGCAGGGGGCCGCCAGCCAGCAGCTGCTCGTAACTCGCAGAACTCCCTGTCGCGCCCTTGAAACCCTTACCCATGATGCTGGCTCGGATGCTCTGCAGGTCGCCGAGGTCAATGCTTAGATCCCAAAGCGTCTGCGCCATGCGATAGCCAATGGTCGTCGGCTCGGCGGGTTGCAGGTGAGTAAAGGCCATGGTCGGCCGGTTGGCCCAGGTCTCGCACTGGCCGCAGACGGTGTCGATCAGCGCGCCCAGCCGGCTCAGCAGCAGATCCAGCGCCTCACCCATGCGCAGCGCGTCGGCGTTGTCTTCGATGTCCATGCTCGTCGCGCCGAGGTGGATGATGCCTGCACCTTCGGAGCACTGCGCCGCGAAGGTCTTCACCTCCGCCATCAGGTCGTGCTTGATCTCCGCCTCGATGGCGTGGGCCGTGTCCAGGTCGATCTCTGAGGCATGGGCGCGCAAGTCATCGACCTGTGCATCGGTCACCAGGCCAGCGTCACACTGGGCACCGGCCAGGGCCACCCAAATACGCCGCCACGTGCGCCGCTTGTGTTCCTCACTCCAGATGGTCCGCATCTCAGGCGAGCCATAGCGCCAGGTGAAGGGAGACAGATAGGTGCTGTGGTCGTAGGGGCCAGCGCTCATGAGTTGTCCTGCTCTTTGGCGGGGTCCATCACGACCAGGCGCTCGCGCTCCGGGCCGACGGAAATGAAGTCGATTTGCACACCTGCGAGCTCACTAATCCGATGCAACAGCGCGCGGGCAGCTTTGGGCAGGTCGTCCCAGCGGCGGGCATCCACCGTCGGCTCGTTCCAGCCGGGCCAGGTCTCGTAGATGGGCTCGCAGCGCTCCTGGTCCACGGTGTCCGGCACTTGGGTCAGGACCTCGCCGTCCAATTTGTAGGCCGTGCAGAGCTTGATCTCGTCAAAATCATCCAGCACGTCGAGCTTCGTCACAGCCAACCCGGTAAAGCCGTTGAGCCACGCCGCGTAGCTGATGGCCACGCCGTCAAACCAACCACAGCGCCGTGGTCTGCCGGTTGTGGCGCCGTATTCCTTGCCGACATCGCGCAGTTGTTGGCCCACGTCGTCGTGCAGCTCACAGGGAAAGGGCCCGCCACCCACCGAGGTCGAGTAGGCCTTGACCACGCCGATGACCCGCGTGATCTCATTGGCCGGCAACCCCGCACCCGCCGCCGCATACGCCGCGGTTGGGTTGGACGACGTGACGTAGGGGTAGATCCCCCAGTCCAAATCGCGCATCACGCCGAGCTGGCCCTCTAGCAGCACGTTCTGCTTCGCCCGCACCGCCGTGCGTACCAAGGGCATGGTGTCGACGATGCGATGACCGATGGCGCGGTTCCATTTTTCGCATAGGGCCAGCACCTCTTCGAGCTCGAACGGTGGCTGGTCGAAGGCTGCCAGTCGCTCGTTGGCGTGGGTCAGCGCCTGCGCAACCCGCTGCCGCAACCAGGTGGGTCGCCGCAGGTCTCCGAGCCGAATCCCGCGCCGCGACGCCTTGTCGGTATAGGCCGGGCCGATGCCACGTTTGGTGGTGCCAATCTGCTGGTCGGAGGCGCGCTTTTTCTCCTGCATGCCGTCCAGCGCGATGTGGTACGGCAGCACCACGTGGGCACGGGTACTCAGCCACAGGTTGTCCGTCGACACCCCCGCCGCTTCGACCTCCGCGAGCTCCTTCAGCAGGCCATCCGGGTTGACCACGCAGCCGGTGCCCACGATGCACACCGTGTCCCGGTTGAAGATCCCCGACGGCACCATATGCAGCTTGAACAGTCCATAGTCATTGATGACCGTGTGGCCCGCGTTGTCCCCGCCCTGAAAGCGGATGACCATGTCGGCTCGCTGGCCAAGCCAATCCACAACGCGGCCTTTGCCCTCGTCTCCCCACTGCGCCCCGACTACGGCTGTCACTGCCATGGTGGTCTCCCGGAAAATCGAACTGAAGGTCTACAATTGTGCTGCGTGCTCCACACCTGCGGTAAAGAGCAGCAGGCCAAGCTCGCCCGTCATCAGCGTCGATGGCCGCTGGAGCGGATCGACGTGGTTTTCTGGATGCGGCATCAGGCCCAGCACATTGCCCGCGGCGTTGCAGATTCCTGCGATGTGGTGCGCCGAGCCGTTGGGATTGGCCGGATAGGTGGGGTCGTCGCCATCGGCTGTCACGTAGCGCAGGGCGACATGGCCGCCGGCCTCGATGGCAGCGAGTGTATCGGCGTCGCGGGCAACAAAGCGGCCCTCGCCATGGGCGACCGGGCAGTGGATGCGGCGCGTGCCCAAGTGCTTCGTGAAGATGCTCGGGCTGTCGGGGTTGGCAGCGAGATGGACCCAGCGGCACTCGAACTTGGCCGAGGCGTTGCGGGTCAGGGTGGCGATGGGCGCACCGAAGACGGACGGCTCGCTCTCTGGCTCGCTCGTCGTTGCCTTGGAAGCGTTTGATGCCTCGCTAGCCAGTGGGCCGGGAAGGAGCCCCGACTTCACCAAGGCTTGAAAGCCGTTGCAGATCCCGAGGACCGGCTTGCCGGCGGTAACGAAGGTCTCCAGCTGCTCACCGAGTCGGCTGCGCAATCGCAAGGCCCAGAGCTTGCCTGCGCCGAGGTCGTCACCGTAGGAAAAGCCGCCGGGGAGGACCAACATCTGATAATCGGAGAGCTGGATCGTGCCGCTGAGCACTTCATCAACCAGCGCGATGTGTGGGCGGCCGCCGGCCATCTCGCAAGCGCGCGCAGCGTCACGGTCACGATTGGTGCCCATGGCATGCAACAGCAGGACTTTAGGACCCAAGTTTGGGGCCTTCGTACCTTGACTCATCGCGCCCTCCGCCATCAAACCCTCGTCGGGTCTGGTGCAAAGCGTCGTGTGCTGGTCTCGCTCTCACCGAGAGAGAGACGAGCGGGGAGTACGTCGGGGGTGGGGCACTTGCAAGGAGTTTCTGTGGCAAAGCGGGCAATCGTAGAAGCCGACGCAGAGGTGTCACTGCGCTGTCACAGTGATTTGGGTTGCTAGCTCGGCCGAACTGGTCGCCACGCAAGGACTTTTGAAGGGGCGGCGTCCAGGTCGAGCGCTGGGATCTGCACATTGAGCACCCACGGACCATCCCCGCAGTGCTGCGGCACGCACAGCATCTCCGTCACCGACCGATCGGGCTGCGCCGCCTCCGCCTCACGACGCACCCCAGTGGGCAGCCCCCACCAGCACAGATGATTGGGGACGCCGCCGCCATCCGACTCACGGTCGATCGACGGCAGATCTACCAGCAGATGCTGCGAGGGCAGGGTGGCGAGAAAGGCGATGGCCTCCCGGGTGAAGTACGGCGGGTTGCGACCGCTCCACTGCAGCGCGCTGTCATCGTCTTCTCGCGTGCGGATAACAATCGCCGCATCAAACCCCACCACGAGCAGGTCCGACAGCGCCCGCGCCAAGGGCTCGACGCTCACCACCAAGTCGTCTGGATGACAGTCGCCGCCGTAGGTCTCCGTCGTCGTGCCCAGGCGCACTGGGACCACGCTCAGCACAGTCGCCGGTAGCAGCGCAGGCAGCTGCAGTTGGGACACAGGCCGCCGCTCGATGCTGATGTGGCCGATGCCCTCGGTGTGCGTGCCCGCGCCGTGGGGGTTGAAGGCCACGTCCGCGCAGTTCACCGACCCGCCGTCGCGAACAACCAAGTGCATGTCACCGCCGATACCCACAGGCTCAGTGGCCGTCTGGCGCAGACCAAACGCGCTGGTCTGCTCGGACCCCGTCTGCACAGGCACGGTCCAATCCGAGGCGTCATCGAGATGCAGCACCCAAGAAGCGCCGCCAATGGGAGCGATTACATCCATGAGCCCATCCGCCGGCCTGCGCCGATGCGTTCGCTGTGCGCCACGCTTGCTTCGGTCTCAAACAACTGCCGATTGAGCCCAAATGCTTGCAACGCAGCACCACTGAGGAGCATCTCTTTGGTGATCGGGTCAAAGTCCGACTCTTCAATCATCTTGCCCGGCTCCAAGTCCCCCAAGGGGAAGGGCGCGTCTGTGCCGAGACACACCCGGTCCGCGCCCTGCCGCCGCACGATGAGCCGCAGCATGTCCGGGTCGTGCACCAAGCTGTCGACCCAGAAGTTGCGCAGGTAGTCGCTCGGCTTGCGGGTGGTGTGGGTTTGGCAGAGGTCAGGCCGCACGTGGTGGCCGTGGTCGATGCGCCCCAGCGTGCCGTGAAAGCTGCCGCCAGCGTGGGCGAAGACAAAGCGCACCTGCGGGAAGCGGTCCATGACCCCGCCCATAATCAGGGAGCAAATCGCCAGGGATGTCTCCGGCGGCATCCCCACCAGCCAGGGCAGCCAGTGCTTGGGCATTCGCGACATGCCCATCATGTCCCACGGGTGCACAAACACCGCCATGTCGTGGGCCTCGCACGCCGCCCAGACCTCATCAAAGCGCGGGTCATCGAGGTTGAACTGTTCGATGTGGGTGCCGATCTCCACCCCACACAGACCGATGGCTTTGCACCGGGCGACCTCGGCGGCGGCTAGGTCGGGGGCTTGCATCGGCAACGTGCCCAGCCCAGCGAAACGTGTGGGGTGTTGGATCAGCCGCTCGGCGATGTCGTCGTTGAGAAAGCGGGCCAGGTCGAGCGTGTCTTGCGGCTTGGCCCAGTAGCTGAACATGACCGGCACGGTGGAGAGCACCTGCACGTCGACGCCATGTTGGTCGCAGTCGGCGATGCGGGCGTGGCTGTCCCAGAGGTTGGGTTCGACGGCGCGGAAGAAGGTCTCGTCTTTGACCATGTGCGCGCAGCCAAAGGGGATGTCGCCGTGCTTGCCCGCGCCCGGGTCGCCGTGGTGGAGCAGGCTGATGAAGCCGCCGTAGCCGTAGCGGTCCTTCAGGTCGGGCCAGCGTTTGGGGAGGACGTGGGCGTGGATGTCGATTTTCATGGTTCGTCAGGCTCCAACGGGTGGCACTTCGCGCCTTGTTGCGGAGCCTAGCGTGTTTTGCGCGGCCCTGCCGAACGGGAAAGTCCTAGCTGGCGACTGTGGCTGGAGCGAGCCGCAGGTGAGGATTCTCTAGTTGCCCCGTGTGTTACAACAATCGACGCTATCAGACGGTGACGGTGATCATGGACGACTACGACAAACAGCGTGCAGCGCGGCTACGGCGCCTGCCCAGTTGCAAGCCGCGAGCCGGTCAGCACCCAGCCGATGCGCTGATCCCGGGGGGCGACGGTGCGTGGTTGGTTCAAAGCGAACCCCATTGGCGAAATGGCGTCCAACATATGGTGAGGCGAACGCTGCAGTGGCCCCCAGGTCGTGGCGCGGGCGTGGCCACTTTTGTCGTGGCGCTGGACACCCGGGCACCTGCCGAGCCGATTGGGTCGGAGGTCATTGGTTCGTCGCACGTCGCATATCTCGCGCCAAACGGGCACGGAGCCAGCCCAAATGCCCACCAACGGCCGATGTCCCGTCGGTCCACCTAATATGCCTTCGACCCAGCCAGTGCCCTAGAAACGGCATCCTAGGGCGCAGGGCGGCATTTTGCGCGCCAAAACGACCTCAAATCACGCGCTGTGAACGACGTTTCCCGCGCTACGCAAGCCATCATGCAGCCCCCCTTGCCGCACCGCGCTGTGGCTCCAATCAACTGCCTCGCCAGTGACGAACTCAACCGCGATCCACAAAGAAAGGGCTCACGGAGGACACATATCCGCTGTCGTACGGCAGGTCGCGTGTGCCCTCCGTCGCGTTGACGAGCGGCCCCTTCGGCTCCACGCCGCGGGGGCCAATCGGCGTATGGACTCTGATCTGGCCGTCAATCCAGCCGCCACACCCCTTCAATTCACCGTAGTAGGTCTCAGCCTTCGACAGGACCGTCGACACTTTGATGTACGCGAGCTTCGTAGCGTGGCGGTCGTGCTGCGCGGCAGCTGCCTTCAGTCTCAACTCGAACTTCCGGGCCAGACGCACAACCCGCCGCAGTGACCGAAGCGGGCCATCGATACACTTCGGCTTGAGAGAATTTTCGTCCTTCAGCGCAGCGAGGTGGTCCTTGGTCGCATCCTTCAATCGCGCTTCCATCGATGCGACGGCAGCAGCAGCCTGCTCGACTCTCTGGGCGTTAAGCGCCCTATCGTGCGCTTCGCGAGTGCTGCGCTGTGCCAGCGGGGAGTGGGAGAGGAGCATGCCTGCGAGGCCAAGGCTCATGGCGAGGGCAACACGGGACACAGCTACCTCCCGAGCATGCCGGACCGCGCGGCTTCTTCGATTGCGAGTGGTTCGTGTTGTCTGTGTCGTGGCGGCGAGCGCAGGATCAAAGTGTGTGGAGAGGGCCGCAGCGACGCGACCCCACGCGCCAACCACCGACCAGCAAGAGTTACTCGTGTTTGAGCAACCAATCTACGTCTGCCAAATCCTGCGGCCGGCCGCACTGCCGTTTGTTGGTGATGAGGTCAGCTCGCGACAGGACTGCAGCAGGCTCTTCTCCCAGCCGGGTCTGCACTCGTGATGCCCAACCACGCTCAAAGTCGACACCTGTAATTGATGTCAGCACGTCGATTCGAACCGGCGGCACCCCGATTTGGAACACCGTGCCGGGGCGCGCCAGATCCTCTTGGCGAAGCTCATGGAGGGGCGCGCCGAATGCCGCCAATGCCGCGTAGACACGGCCCGCATGGTCGGCGTCGGCCCGAACCCAAACGTCCAGAACCTATGTCGCGCGGATGTGTCCGTGTGCAGCGAGCGCGTGTGCGCCAACGACAATGAAATCAACCCCGTGAGCGTTGAACTCGGCTAACAGATCGCTGAAGTCGGGGCTCATGATCGCCATCTCTGCTCCATGCATCGCACTGCAACGTCAGTTCCCAGACGGCTGCGATGCGCTCCTCCATCGTCATCTCTCGCCACGATTCGTCGTTGGGCTCCGAAGATGAAGATAAAGTCGCCAGACGCCCGGTGGCCACCGCTCGGCGCGCAGCACCGCGAGCACGGCGCGCAGTCTTCGCGAGTTCGGCAGCATCGGTCAGTTCGGCGGTCATGACTTCTCCGTTGGGCCCCATCGTACCATAGCACCGGGAGGCCTCGCTGGCGGGAGGCTGCGCGGCCGCCACTTCGGGGACAGGCGTCACTCAACACCCCTCATCCGTGGCCCCGTCACAGTCCTGGTCGACGCCATCGCCACAGATCTCTGTCACCGCTGCTGGTGCGCTACAAGCCGTCGGGGGCTCGCCCGCTGCTTCACATCGGCGTTCACCGGCACACTTTCCACGAGAGGAAACTGTTGAACAAGGCGTTGACCGCTTCAACTTCGCTGAGGATTTCGAACAAGGGCAGGGTCCGTACTTTTTGTCCGTCTTGTTGGGCAGGCACCGTTTCGATTTCGCTCCGCTGACATCTGTGACGTCGACACAAGCGAAGCCACTGGGACACTCAGCCGGGGGTGTCCCGTCGCACGACAGTGCGCAGAACCGACCGTTTCCGTTGTGGTCGACGCACACGTCTGAGGGTTGCCACTGTTAGGCGCAGTCGGCGTTGGTGCTGCATGGGCGGCAATTGAGCCCATACGGTGGCACACAGAGATAGGTGCCGTCGCCATCCGGCAGCGCCACGTACTTCATGACGTAGCCGTCCCGACAGATATCTAGCCCCTGCGCGCAGTGCTTCCCGATCGGTGTATCGATACACCACCCTCCGTCGCAGTCAGAGCCGACGAGGCATGGACAGCCATAGCCACCGGGACACCCGTTCTGACGCCGATCGGGTGGGCCTGATCGGTCCGTGCAGCAATCAGCGATGTAGCTACCGGAATCTGTCCTTGCGGGGTTGGCACCGACGTTCTCCGGCGCACTGTTATGCCCCTCGGAGGTGTCTTGCTGGCCGTGCTTGTTCAAGTCAGGGGGCCTTGTCGTTTCGCTACACCCCAGCAATGCGACGACCGCTGCAATCGCTAGGGACGCCAACACGCCGGAGCGAGGGCTTGTACAAGGCGCGTTCACCTCCGCACCTGCCGAGCTCGAATCGAGCGTCGTCTAGCGAGTCCGATTGCGAGACCCCTACCGCTTTGGCAGTCTCGCCCTCTCTCCCCGCCGACAGCATCGTTGCTCCAGTACATCGCGTGGCGCCTCCGTCATGGATGGGTGTCCACGTATCATACGCACACCCCTGCATCGCGCTAGAGCGGGACCAAGACGACCGTGCGACTCCAGCCCAAATGCCCACCAACGGCCGATATCCCGGCGGTCCACCTAATATGCCTTCGACCGAGCCAGTGCCCCAGAAACGGCATCCTAGGGCGCAGGACGGCATTTTGCCCGTCCCAAAGGCCTCAGAACTGCCGCCGCAAGCCATGAACCCCGCTCAACCTCGCCGCCTCGCCGCGACAGCACCCCTCCCTCCCGCTACAGTGCGACAACCGACTGGAGGCCGCCCAGATGAACGCCGTCGACAAGATTACCAAAACCAACGAATCCTACGCCGTGTGTTCTCGCGGGGACGCCAAGTTGGACAAATTCATCGCAGACCACTGAGGAGTCACCATGGCCGAGAACACCGCGTCTAGCGCCGGCCGCCATGTCGTCGTCTCCCAGTTCGGTGAGACGCCGATGGATGCGTTGGCGCATCACCTATCACTGGAGCCGCAAGCGCGCCCAGACCGGAGCACGCTGGCTGCCGATGATGTGATCATCAACGTCCGCAGCGCCGCGGTGGGGTGGGTGGATTTGCTCATGAGCAGCGGGCAATACCAGCACATGGCCTCGCCGCCCTACACGCCTGGGCTGGAGTACAGCGGTGAGGTCGCGTGGGTCGGCCAAGCCGCTCGGGAACAGTGGACCGTAGGGGACCGTGTCATGGCGGATGGTCTGCTGACAGGGCCGCGGTCCCACGGCAGACACAGGCAATATGGTGGCTTTGCTTCTTGGGCGGTAGCGCCCGCAAAGGCCCTCCATCGGCTGCCCGAGGCGTGGACCTACGACCAGGGCGCCAACTTCTTTGGTAACTACGAGACGGCTTGGCACTGCCTCGTGGCGCGCGGCCAGCTGCAGGCGGGCGAGACGGTGCTGATTCACGGTGCCTCGGGTTCCACCGGGTTGGCTGCCGTGCATGTGGCGAAGATTCTGGGAGCCACGGTCATTGCCACGGGGCGTTCGCCTGCAAAGCTGGCAGAGGTAAAGGCCGCAGGTGCCGACCACGTGATCGCAACCGCCGCGCCGGATGGCAGTGTGGCGCGTTTTCGAGATGAAGTCCGCGCGTTGACGCAGGACGGAGCCGGAGGGCCTGGGGTCGATGTAGTGTACGACGGCGTGGGTGGCGCCATCTCATTAGAGTCCTTGCGATGTGTGCGATTTGGCGCTCGCTTCTTGCTGGTGGGATGGGCGTCGACCCCGTTTGTCGCGCGAGGGAAGGGCGCTCGCGGCGCGCCGAACGCCAATCAACTGCCGACGAACCTGATGATGATGAAGGGACTCGACGTGCTCGGCTGCCCAACCGCCATTACGACGCGAATGCAGCCGTCTGTGCGCAAGCAGCGCCTGGGGCAGCTGCTCCAGTGGGTCAAGGAAGGGCGGCTGAGGCCCCACAGCGGTCCGGCCTACCCGCTGGACGCGTATGCTGAGGCCATGCGCGCCAAGTGGACGAGTCGGTTTGTTGGTGGTTGCGTGCTTCATCCTAATGGGTGAGCGCGGCGTAGCGTGACAAAGGTGGCCCAGCCTAAGCGCCGTGAAGTTCAAGGCGCTTGGCCAGGTTATCCAGGCGAACCGTCGCGACAACAGCCCCGGCAGGACGAGCTTGAAGCGTACCCTCAAGCCAAGCAACATTGGGCAGAAGTCAGCCCGACCGCTCCCAAATTACCTTGCGCTCACCCGCGACAATCCGCAGGGTGCCGTTGAACGCCGAACAAGTGACAAGTCTGAGACGCGCTGCCAATGCCGCTATGTGTCGACAGTCGAGGACGAGATGAGCAAGACAATCCTCCTGCATTTTGCGCTGCTGTGCACCGCGCTCCTGTCGCTCGGCTGCTCGCAAAAATCCGCTCCCATGGAAACGGCAGCCGATGCTGTGGCCGCTCAATCGGACATCGAGGCAGTTGATGCGATCTCGAAACATATCGGCGCCGATGCTGCTGTTGGCGATTCCGCGGGTGACGACGCATCGTCGGACATAGCCGAGCTCGACACACAAGCCGATACGCAACAGTTGTCAGCTGACACCGGCGTTTCGGCCACCAAGAAGCCCTGCGGCGGACAATGCCCCTCGGGGCAGAAGTGTGATTTCGCCAAAGACATCTGTGTGAACGAATGCGCGATACCCACCGGGCCGCCAAAGCCTGCCGGTCACATCGTCGTAGATATGGTCGTTTTGCCGAAGGGCCAAGGCTGTGATCTCAACGGTGATGGCGCGCCCGACAATAGGATGAGCAAGGTGTACGACATCTATCCCGCCCTTGATGACTTCTTCGCAGACACTCTGCAGGGCGCGGAATTGGACTGGCTGTTGCTGCCCGAGAGCTGGGGTGCACAACCCTTTGCCATCCAGTCCGTGTTAGGTCATGCGTCCAGCAAGACCTGCAAGAAGAACAAGACGGGTGACTGTAGCTTCTGCGTTGACCCCAACAACTACGATACCGACAGCACAGCCGCCAAGTGTCCATCCCACGGGCGTTTTATCGACGCGACCGTCAAATCCGGAAAGCTAGCGGCGCAGACTCCGCCCACCGGACTGCCATTGCTAGTGGAGTATGACCCATCGGTCGTTGGTCCCATCATCGTCCCGCTGTTCAAGGCACGACTGAAGGGCGACGTCGGCACCGCGACCACCTGGGCAGCCGGAAAGGTCACGCTATGCGGCGCTATATCGTGCGACGCCCTCGTCAACGCGCCTGGAGGGCCCGCTACGACCGTAGGGATACTAAAATCCATGCTCTGCGGCGGCACGTTCACCGCGGACCTCGACCTCAGTGGCAACGGTGTCAACGATGCGATGTCGATGGCCGTCGAACTCACCACCGTCCCAGCAACCGTACTCGGGACCTGTGCGCCCTAACCGTTGAGCGCAGCCAAGGCCGCTGCGTAGTTCGGCTCATGGGTCGTCTCGGCTACCTGCTCTGTGTAGACCACGGTGCCCTCGGCATCGACCACAACGACGCTGCGGGACAGCAAGCCAGCCATGGGACCGTCGATGATCTGCACGCCATAGGCCTCGCCAAACGCCAGGTCGCGTAACACCGACAGCGTGAGCACATTGTCCAACCCCTCGGCGCCGCAGAAACGCTTGGCAGCGAAGGGCAGGTCGCGGCTGATGCACAAGCACACCGCATCCGGGTGCTCCGCGATGGCAGCGTTGAACTGCCGAACGCTCATGGCGCAGGTGCCGGTATCGACGCTCGGGTAGATATTGAGGACCACTTTCTTGCCCGCGAACTCAGCGAGGCTGTGATCTTGCAGCTTCTGGGAGGTCAGCGAAAACTCGGGCGCCTTGCTACCAACGGCCGGGAGCTCGCCGAACGTGTGGATGGGATTACCTTTGAGCGTGATTGTGGCCATGAAAACCTCTGAAATTGCGCGATGGCTTGAATGGTGAGTGCGGTCATTTTGCCGAAATAGGATCCGCCCAAACGAGGGATGACGTCTACCTTTACGGCGAAAATACTAGGCGAACGCAGGGCACGGTGCGACGAGTTTGGGATAGTGTATCGGGATTGCAGGCAAGTTGCGGTCATTTGCTGTCCGGACATGGACGCTCGTTACCACGATGAGCATGCCCACTCCGACAAGGCAGCGTCGAACGCGGTTTCGAGGCGGCCTCGCAGTGTCGCGAACATCAAATTTGTCCTGGACATAGCGCATCAAAATCCCCACCTTCCGCGCGCCCGCAGCCTAATCTTAGGTCACGCATCCCGACGCAAACGGGCGGAGGTCCCCCATGTCCATCCATCGCCGCATCCTGGTTGTCGTGAGCACCGTCCTGTCGTTGACAGTGCTCTCTTTTAGCGCCACCGCACAGATCGTCATCACCTACCCGGAACACGGCGACGCAGTGCAACTCCGCGTCACCACCACGCCGCCGCCCGACCCAAAGCCACAGAATCCAACGATGATCGTGGAGGGCGAGGTTGTGTGGAGCGGCAAGGGCGTGCCGAATGTGCAGGTGCTCGGTGTGACCGTCGCTCCGGGGGCTTTTCAGAAGACCCAGACCGGGTGGTTCTTTCGCCATGTCTGGACGGTACCGATTCAGCCCGGCATCGGTGGCACCTGGGACGCAGGATTCCCGTTCCTCCAGAACTACATCAGCCGCGACATCATCGTGCTGCCTATCTTGGCCGAATTGCTGAACGAAAAGGGCACCGCGGTCACCCACAGGGACCGCATCGTGGTGCTCGAGACCACCAACTACGGCGCCGACCCACGGCATGTCGGCAGCGTGGGGCAGCCTATTGCGTCCCAAATCACAGACGATGGTGCAGTTTCCCTGTCCGACCTCCACCTGACGACGTTGCCCTGGCCAGATGCAAAGACCTTTGCTCAGCGTGTGACAACGCATGCCAAGGCGCAGGCCGACGAGTCCATTACGCCGAACGATCTTTGCGTGTCCATGCACAGCTATCACCCGCTGGTCGGCGTGAAAGCGTTCACAGATCTGCGCTCCGCTGCTGTGGGCGCCTACTTGGCCTACGAAGGTTGCAAGGCGACCGCGGAGTCGGTGCCCATCATCGGGGGCGCGCTCCTGGCCACCTGCGAGGCCATGTGTGTCAGGAAGATGCCGGAGGATCATCATTTCGACGTCTGCGTTGGCCGGCTCAAGGCCACGTTGCGCAACGTCACGACCGGCGACGTGGAAAGGTCAGACATCCGATTCCGTGGCGAGTTTGCCAACGGTCCAAGTCACGGTGATGTCGGCGTGCAGGTTCGCATCGGGGAAATCGACGCGTTGGTGCGGGTGAAGCTCAGTGACATCTCCTTTCGTTGGCGCGGCTCGAAGCTGTGCCAAAAAGCGTTCACAAAGAAGATCAAAGGCAAGGCGCTCAACGGCGCAACAGTGGGCCCTTGGCGTACGTGCGACAACAGCAAACTCTGGGCCGACCACGCAGACACCGCGCCGAGAAAGAATCAGAAAGACAGCCGTATTGGTTTCAATCTGTCGAGCACCGGCTGTGGTGTGGGGCCCCACTTCAACCATTCACCGCAGTGTATGAGCGTGCGTCGCTCCCACAGGGTGCCATTCAAGTTGCACAAGCCAAGCTCACAGGTCACTGGCACCTGCGCGACCGTCTGGATCGCCGACAAGGCTCATAAGGCTGTCAAGCAGCTCACCGGCGCTATCGAAAACAGCATCGCAGAAGCGTGGTACCAGGGCGGGAAATCACACGGTCAGGCCACAGCGCTGGATCTGTTGTTTCGCCCACTGGAGCTGACCAACCGGCCGTTCAACGACCACAAACTCACGGCGAACTTTGCGCAGATCAACACCTACTGGAGTAGCGAGGGGCTCATCTCGCGCTACAACACTGGTGCGACGGCTGTGCCGTTTCCCTTCTTGCCCGCGCTCCTCGGCATCTTCTATCAGCCCGCCATAGACCCCACCCCGTATCTCGACGGCAAGGGCTACGACATCGGACATGTCGTGAGTACCCCGGTACTCAATCAAGTTCTCAAGGCCCGCAGTGGCCGAAAGCTGATGAACTTCACCGAGGACCTGTCGGGGACCAGTTGGCTGTTTCCGGCGCCGGCTAAGACCACGACGTCCACGCCGCTGGCTTCCATCAGCGTGGGCTCGAAAGTCATTGATGAAGGCTACAAGGACGAACTCGCCAAAGAGGCCATGAAGGAGTTGCTCGCCTGGATGGACAAGGGCGACTTCAGGCTCGTGGTCCGCCGGTCCCTCGCCCCATTCACTGCCATGGCCAGCGAGTTCTGCGCATCGAATCAGTTCTGTCCGGTACGCTACGAGGCTGGTCAATTTGAGTGGACCTTGTGGCACAAGGATGAGGTCGTCATGCGCGCTTACATCGACTTCCGTCAGGCGAATCTCACACTGGGCTTTCAGGCCACGCCAACGCCCACCAATGGCTTCCTCCAAGTCGGCCTGCCGGAGTCGATTTGGACTGCTACGGTCATCGAATCTCAGCTCCCAGGCTGCCCAATGGCCACGCGCAAAGACGAGCAGGCTTGCGAGCGGGTATTTGAGGCGCAGCTTGCCAAAGTTGCCCAGTCTCTCATGCGGGAGCGGATGCGCGAGGCGTTGATGCAACTGCCGGCGCCGGATTGGTATGACGCCAATGGCAAGGCCTCGAAGGTCTTGACCGTCAAACAGGCGGGCGTCCAGCAGATCGGCCAGAACATCATCCTGTTTGGCAAGCTCAAGTAACGTGCGACCAACCCTGTGAGGTTACCCGCCGGCAGTTGATAGCGCGGTCGCAAACGGCGCCCCGGTCCCCATCAGGGTCGACAGGCGCTGGCGGCGTCGGCCACCTCCGGCGCGCCTCGGCGGCGGCAGTTTCGGCAGCTTTGGCGAGCGCCCGACGTTGGCCTCCCGTGCCCGACGGCGCAGCAGCGCGACCATCTTCGATACCGAAGCGACGAAAGCTGGCGCGTCTTCGAATTCCAGAGAACGATGACCGACAGGAATCCGGGGCCCGTCCCCATTGGCACGCACCATCACAACCAATACGCCCCTGCGTACGGCGAGTGAGATGAGCTCCAGCAGTTCCGTATGGACGGCGGCACTATCTGTCCAAAGCACAAAGAGTCCGTTGCAGTCGACGAGCATCCGTTCGAGTTGCGACCACGATGGCCCCATCAGGGATGGCGCGGCTAGAGGCGTCACGTTTCCCGCGGCGGATAGGGGATCGCAGAGCGCCGCCGCGATGTCGGCGTCGCAACGGGTGTGGGCAAGGTGAAAGCGCATCGGGTGTCCTGGGCTCGGTGTTTGTACCGGTCACCCTGGAGGGACGCCGCGCCCGTTCAGTTCTGACAAGGCTTCATCATCCGCGTCGCGCCACCCGATTGGCAGCGCGCCTACGCCAGACTCTTCGCTACACCGAGTACTGCCCCTTGCGGATCTTGCAGGATGGCGAAATCGACCATCCCCGGTAGGGTCTCGCGAAAGAGCACCCTACCGCCCAATTCGTTGGCCTTGGTGCAGACCGGATCGACGGCATCCACGTTGACATAGAATGTCCACGCACAGACCGGCACGTTGGGCGGCCGTTTCATCAATCCGCCAAAGGGTTTGTCGCCAGCGGAGAGCATGTAATACGGGCTGTCGGGCGCACCGAAACCGGCGCCGATGGTCCAGCCGAAAGCCTTTTCGTAGAACCCCGAGCTTCTGGCGACGTCATCGCACGACACCTCGACCCAACCGATGTCGCCGCTCTCCGAAGTGCGCGGCGTCCAATCACCGTCTGGCCGAGCGGATTGGTACAACGCGAACGGCGCACCATCTGGGTCTTGCACCACAGAGATTGTACCCACGTCGGGCAGTGTCATCGCGGGCGTCAGCGCCGCCGCGCCGAGTCCCTGCAGTCTGGCGGTCTCAGTCGCCGTATCGACGGACGAGACGTAGCCCATCCAGCATGAAGGCGCACCGCCCCTGACCATCTCCAGACCGCCAAATCCATTGTCCCCATTGGCGAAGTGCCCGTACCCCTCACCCCCATCATCCAAGCTCAGCTTCCAGCCGAAAAGCGACGTGTAAAACGTGCCAGCAGCAGCCTTGTCAGTGGTGTTGAGCTCAAACCAAACGAACTGCCGTGTCATGGGGCCTCCTGCGTGCGTCAAGGTCTTCGCCGACACAGGTGCGTGACGTCAAGCCCAATCCTGGGTGTGATTCGCGTCTGTGCGCGCCCCGCTAGGAGGGTTCTATTGCAGCAGCTTGTTGACCGGCTTGAGCAACGGCGGCAGCGGTTCGTCTCCAATCCGCCTACGCACATCGACCTCGATCATACGTGTCAGCGTAGATAGCGGTAGGTCGTTGTCGTCGTGACCAAATGGTTCCTCAATTTGGTCGCCGACGGCATCGAGTCCGTAGAAAGCGTAGGACACCAAACCGACCACCACAGGCGTCAGCACGCCGATGGTGTCAACCAGGCCGAACGGTAGACCGACGCAATACACGCCGACAATTCGGTGAATCAAAACGGTGTAGGAAAAGGGGATCGGCGTCGCTTTGATCCGTTCACAGCCGCCCTGAAGATCTGCGAACTTGGCCAGGCTCTGCTCAAACACGGGTAGGTGCAGGTCATGGACCCAACCAGCGTCCCAGGCCCGCCGGAAGTCGTCGCCGAGGATCTGCAGCGCCGCGATAGGGCGATTATGCTCGCTCTCCATGGCGGTGACTTCGGCAGGATCAATGAGGTGACTCAGCTCCTGGTGATTGTGTTCATCCCGCAGGTGGAGCCGCAGGAGATGCACGTAGGCAGCGATTCGCCGGACCTGCTGCGCCTGAAATTCCCGCTGCGCGTCGGTGAGGTGGGCGCCCTTGGCCGGCAGGGCGTCGCCCGGAGCATCGCCAGCCGCCTTGGGACCGATGAGCGTCAAGGTCTGCCGGGTGAGGTTCCGCGACGTATTGACGACCGCTCCCCAGAGCTTGCGCCCCTCCCAGAAGCGGTCATACGCGGTGTTGTTGCGAAAACCGAGGAAGATAGATAGAGCGAGGCCGATGAGCGAAAACGGGATTGTCGTCAGGTTGATGTGAAACAAGCCATAACTTTCGTGGCCAACCGTCACCGCGATGGCGACGGCGAGGGTCCAGCTTTGACGACCCCATGTCGCCTGGAGAGTGGAGCCTCGCCAGGCAGTGATAGCTTTCCACCAAGTCAAGTTAGGTCGCACAATCATAGTGTTGAATCGCTCCGTTTGGGGTCGAAGATGAACATGGTGCAGCCAAAGAGGTCTGTGAAGCCTAATCGCCTCAAAATGGGCGCAGAGGTCTCCACAAGGGCCTGCGTTGTCGCGACCTGTCGAACGCCGCGCAGACGCTTGAGGCGCGCTGCGAGGAGGGCACGGTATACCCCACGACCACGGAATTGGGGGAGCACTTGCGCGCCAATGAGATAGCCGACCTTTGGGCAGATGACTGTGGCGGCGCTCCCTGCGAGTTGGCCGTTGACGCGGGCGATGAAGAACTGGCGCTCCTTCTGCCCAATCGCCCACGCCCAATCATCGCGAACCCGCTCTGTCGGTGGCGACTCCCAGCCGCGACTGGTGACGTCATTCCAGGCATCGAGGTCGGTCAATTCAATCTGGCGCACATTCACGCCGTCTGGGTGCGGAATCGGGGCATCGACGTCTACACACATCCCTCGCAGCTGGTGCTCTTCCGGCTGGCGACCACGCAACCGCGCGGCCATGTCGAGCGGCCGCGTCGGCGGGCCGACCAACCAACGAACAGGGAGATTGTGAGCACCGTACTGAGCCAGCGTGTCATCGATCACGCGGTCGACATTGGCGTCCGATGGCAGCACCGATAGCCCCACCGTATTGCGCCAGATCATCGGCATGGATGGCGTCAGCACCTGCGACCAACCCTCCCGCTCTATGACCTGCGTGTCGGCGCGCTCAAAACGCGCGTTCAACGGCGCAGTGAACGTCTCCCAAATCAGGTCCATGGTCGGATGCTCCAGGCAGCGGCTACTTCGTCAGCAACGACAGCACACCATCGACCCCAGAGCCAGCCCGCAGGTCGTCTCGAATCAAAGCGGCGGCTTGTCGCACCGTCGGGTCGGACAGGAGCCTATCGACGGCGGTCTCAATCGCGGTAGTGGTCAACGTGCGGTGGTCCATCACCAGCCCAGCACCGAGGTCGCGGACGCGCTCGGCCACAATCGGTTGGTCCCCAAAAAAAGGAATGACGAGGAGCGGAACGCCGTAGTAGAGCGCTTCATTGGCGCTGTTCATGCCGCCGTGGGTGACAAAGACGTCCACGTGGCGCAGCAATTCGAGTTGCGGCACAAACCGTGCCAGTCGAACATTGCTCGGAGCCTGGAAGTTCGCTGGGTCGACAGACTTGCCCACAGAAACGACCACCTCACAATCATCCCGATGGCCGAGCGCGTCGAAAAAGGGTTGGTAGAAGGCCTGATCGAGGCCATGCATGGCGCCGAGGATGCTCCCCATGCTGATGTAGACGCACTTCTTGGGGGATTGGGCATAGTGCGCGGTTGGGAACTCCGGCGCCGTTGCCCGGGAGCTGATCATCGGCCCGACAAACTCGAACCGGCCGGCCTGATTCTCTATCGGTGGATTGAACGCTTGACCGGTATAAACGACATTGTGCTCGACAGAGAAGAAGGGAAAGTCCGCGCGTTCGAACGAAATGCCCCACTGCTGCTCCAACGTATCGAGCGCCTGGCGATTGGCCTCATCGAGCTCCATTTTGCCGCTCTTGCGCATACGTGCGGCCTGATCGCCGGTGAACACAAAGGTGGTGATTGACCCGAGCAGCGGTATGTCGAGCGCCTGCGCCACGGCAGCACCCCACGGCGCACAACTGTCAGCGATGATGTGGTCCGGCTGCAGTTCCGCCATGCGGGCTAGCAGATACGGCATGAGACCAACCGCAGCAGGAAAGAGCTGCGTCGGAAATCGCCCCTCGGGATTGTAGTCCGCGACCCGAAAATCATCTCTACCGTAGTTGTGAAAGGTCGCGCCGGCCGCCTCCACGTCGCGTCGCCTTTCGGGGTAGGTGAAGTAGGTCACACGGTCGCCCCGGGCCACCAAAGCACGCACGACAGGCAGGGTGGGGTTGACGTGACCGGAGCCGAGAACGTTGAAAAAGACGATGTGCATGGTCCTATATTACACGGCGTCTGTTCACTCGCCCAGGGGGAGTCTGGATGAGTCGTGTGCTGGTGAACCCGCCCCAGCCGCGAGACACGATTGGCGTCGCCCCTTGCCCTTCTTCCGGGCAGACGCGACCCTAGCACGGTGACCTTGAGAGCCCCGCACCGAGGTCCAGCGTCTTTCGCGCACACAAGGGACACGATGGCCTCTTCTGGATATGACTTGCAGCGACGGCCCAGTTTCTCATGGTCGGTCGGATTGAAGCCGTTGATCTCGCAGCCATCTTGTCACGTTCGTGCCCGCCGGTCGCGCGCGGGTGTGCGGCTGTTTGCGGTCTTGCTGGCGCTGGTTGTGTGGACGTCGCCGTGCACCGCTACCCCCCACGGCGCTCATCCACCAGTCAACCTGCCAAGCGCGGCTACCGAGACAGAGACTCACAAGCGCTGCATGCTCCGCTGCGAGCAGAAGTGTTCTGGGGCATGCCACACGGCCTGCGTGCACCACTGTAAGGCAGGTCCAGCGAAGAAAGCAGACAAGCGCACCTGGTGGCAGAGCGCCCTCGACCAGATCTCGGGTGACGGCGGCCATACAGGCGACGTCGGGCTCCTCATCTACCCCACCGTCGGCTACGCACCTGAGACGAAGTGGGAATTTGGCTTCAGTTCGGTGTACGTCTACTTCGCCAGCAACGATCCGACCAACCGGCTCAGCGAGTTGAGTGCGTTCACTTTTGTGACGCAGCAAAGCCAGTACGGCTTACAACTCGAGCACACCCTCTACAGCGACCACAACGAGTGGTTTTTCTACGGTAAAGTCTATCTTCAATCCTTTCCGCTCAAGTTCTACGGCATCGGGCCGTCTGCCGACAAACATGAAAAGGCGCTGGTGGAAGGCAACTTCGCGTTGGTGCGTGAGCGTGTGCTTCGCAAGCTCAAAGGGTCGCTCTACCTCGGGCTCGCGCTCGATATTCAGCGGATGAGCTCTGTGGAGTACGAGAAACAACCTGGCTACGAGGATATGGAGCTCCCCTTGGGCTACGGCGGGAGCTCAAACTTTGGTCTCGGTCTCGGTCTCGTCTATGACACGTGTCACAACGCCATGAACGTACGCGACGGTGTGCTCGCCGAAGTGGGTTTCCTCTCCTACCCGTCGTGGGTCAGTGATTTCGCGATGACGACTCTGTACGCCGATGGCCGGTACTTTTTTCCAACGACCAGTTCCCAAGTCTTGGCCTTTCACGTGACCGGCGACTTCACCTTTGGTCAGGTACCGTTCAATCAGCTCGCTCAAATCGGCGGCTCTCGCATCATGCGGGGATTTTATACCGGTCGATTCCGCGACAGGAATGCGATCGCGGCGCAGGTGGAGTATCGCTGGCTTCCAGTCGCGTGGCGCATCGGTGGTGCGGCCTTTGCGTCTGTGGGTTCCGTGGCGCCAGACCTTGGGTTCAACCGCCTCCTGTGGTCCGTAGGTGGCGGTCCGCGCATTCTGTTGTTCCCACAAAAGGACATTTACGTTCGCATCGACGTTGCCTACACGCCCTTCACGTTTGAGAAATTCGCATCGTACATCTACATCGGCGAGGCGTTCTGAGTCTGAGCTCAGCTTCAGTGGTGACTCAACACAACTCCGGCCGGTCTTGATTTGTGAGTGGTTGTGCGGGAAACTCCCCGAGTCAATGAGACTTCATTTGCCGTGAGCATGCGACCTTCGGTGCGCTGTGTCCGGTTGAACGTAGAACGCGAATGGCGCCGTCCCTCGGGTGACGGTGCTCATGGCGCGTCGGTCAGGAGGGAACGATGAAACCCATCGTGAAGAAGGTGTTGATGGGCGTGGGTGGCGTGGTTCTCGTCGGCGCGCTAGGGGGAGGCGTGTGGGCGTGGACGCAGGTGAGCGCCTTCTCCGCCAGCATGGACAAGGTCTACGACGTCCCCGTTCCCAAACTGAAGGTGGTGGCGACACCTGAGCTGATCGCTCGTGGCAAACACCTGGCGAGCTCTCTCGCTGGTTGTGGCATGCGGGACTGTCACGGCCCGGCGCTCGCAGGCGGGAAGACCATGGACGTCGGCCCCCTCGGTAAATTCACGGCACCAAATATCACCAGCGCCGGCTTGGGGGCCGTATACAGCGACGGCGAGCTCGCGCGGCTCATCGGCCATGGCATCACAAAAACCGGCAAGAGCGTGCGGTTCATGCCGTCACATGAGGTCAATTGGCTGCCTGACAGCGATGTCCAAGCGATTATCGCCTACGTGCGTAGCAAGCCCGCTGTGGAAAAGCCCAATGGTCTGTTCGAATTGGGGTTGTTGGCCAAGATTCTCGACCGGCAGGACGCCGTCGTTGTGG
This sequence comes from Myxococcales bacterium, assembly GCA_023954815.1. GTDB lineage: Bacteria > Myxococcota_A > UBA9042 > UBA9042 > UBA9042 > UBA9042. The sequence continues at coordinate 25,967 of JAGSHB010000073.1, forward strand.
ATGTCGCTCGGCGTATTGACCATGACAAGAAAGAGGACGTCCCTGCGCCGGAACCAACCGCGGCCTACGGCAAATTCATCGCCCGACTCTGCATGGGATGTCACGGCGAGCACTACGGCGGCGGCCCGATTCCAGGTGCGCCATCGGACTTCCCAATTCCCAGCAATATCACCCCCGATGAGACGGGCCTCAAGTCCTGGACATACGCCGACTTCACCAAGATGCTGGACACCGGGGTTCGCAAGAACGGCAAGAAACTCGACCCGTTCATGCCTCTGGAAGCCTTGGAACAAATGAATGACATCGAGCGGAAGGCGCTCTGGGCGTTTCTGAAGACCCTCAAGCCCCGCCCCATGGGCAGTCGATGAGCGATGGCTCGCTGTCCAGAAGAGATTTCCTGGCGCTGACAGCTTCCACAACATTGCTGGCGGCTTGCGGCAGGTCCGGCGCCGAGTGCCATCCGCCCGATCCCCGATCGTTGGCCAAGCACATTCGAGACAAGCGCGCCGAGCTTCGATACGAGCCGATTGCGGTCGATTCAAAGCGTACGTGTGGGGCGTGCGCCTACTATAAGCCTGGCACGAACTGTGGCGGCTGTGCAGTCATGCCGGGCCCAGTCGACGCCAAGGGCTCCTGCAAGCTCTTTCAGTCGGGGTAGGGCGCGAACGGGGCGGCCGATGGGTCGTCGGCCCGGTCGTCTAGTTCACCGAGCCATCGCCAGGAATCGAAAACGGCTCCCTGTCGGACCGCGTGGCACGCTCATCGGCCTCCAACACCAGACCACTGGCCAGCTTTCGATTGGCGAGGCGCTCGTTTTCGGCATCCTCAGCGCGCATATCTTCCAAACGGCGACGCACGCGATGCAGACGCCGGCTCGACGCTTGCGCCTCCTTCTCAGAGACCTCCGCGGCGAGGCGCCACCCCTTCGGTGTGACCACGTGGGATCGAATGACGTTGCGGAGCTGCCGCCGGGTGTCGTCGCCCGCGATCCACCGCACCAAACCGGGGCTGTGTACATGCAGGACCAGCTTGTTGCCGCGCACCTCAACACTGCTGACCTGCGACAACAATTCCGTGCCGTGCTCGCCGCTCTGACGCAGGTGGGCGCTCACATCAGGCCAGCGCTTACTCAGGTCGTCCCAGCCAAAGCGCCGCCGCTCCCGGGCGGGTTCCTGCGTCACGGGGCGCTGCGGGCCCTTGCGGTGCACATGCAGCCCCGGTGGGGGAGGCGACGGGGTGAACAGATTGCTCAATGCCCAGGCGACGGCGTGTCTGCTGATGGTGAAGCTGCCGACGCAAGCAGGGCATCCAGCCTTACAGGGGCAGCCTTGCACCAACTCGAGGGCCTCGCGCGGTAACTCAGCTGCGAAATCGAAGGCCTTAGCGGCAAACCCGATGCCGCCGGGATGGCTGTCGTAGCAGACCAAGGCTGTGCGTGTGGCGCCGTCGACCTCATCGACAAAGGAAAAGCTCGTCGCCAACAGGTCGGAGCGCTCAGCCATCGTCTTGAGCCGAGCCACCGCGCGAACCGCATGTACCAACCCACGGACGGCATCTCGCGGCTCACCGCCTAGCGTCGCCAAGACATGCTCGGGCACAGTCCACCAAATCGCCTCGGTCTCCAGCTTCATCTGCAGCTCCTGGTGCAGGCGCTCGTAGCCGAGGTTCTGATGGTTGTGAAACTGCAGCATCTTGTAGCCGACCACCGTCTCGTCGACCCGCACGTCGCCAAACTGCCCGCGTGTGAGCCCGACCTCCGTCGCCTCTTGCGAGACGAGCACGTCGATGTGGGTGCGCACGTCGGGCTGTGTGTAGAAGTTCTGGTCGACGGGCACCACGACTGCCCGGTGGCCGACCAAATCGAGCTCCTCCACCAGGTACTGTACGCCATCATGCAGATAGACGGCGCGCGTGTGTGCCTCCCGATAGGTCTGAGGCCGGGTCATCTCGGTCAGGGTCTCGCCGCTGATCCGGTTGACGACCTTGAACCGGTCACCATCACTGTTGCGCAGACTGAAATCGCCCGCTGGAAACGCGTTGCCGGTCCAATGCCACGTGCCGCGCATCTCTCGCAGCTCACCCGCTTCGACCAGCACCGGGATGACCTCCGCTAAATCAGGCCAAACCGCCGCGTCGTCGATGGTCAACGGCAACTCTGCCGACGCGGAGCGAATGTGCGCCAACTCGACGGCCAAATTGTCCGGGTCGACAACCGCATGCTCGGCCTCTTGGTTGGTCAGCCAATCGGGATTCTGGGCGATGTACTGATCGATGGGCGTCATCGCGAGCATGACGACAGCATGCGCCCTGTCTCCCCGCCTCCCTGCGCGGCCCAGTTGCTGCCAAAAGCTAGCGCGTGTGCCTGGAAACCCGCCTTGAACGACGACCTCGAGACTGCCGATATCGATGCCCAGCTCGAGCGCATTGGTCGACACCACACCGACCAAGCGGCCTTCGATGAGGTCCTGCTCAACTTTGCGGCGCTCTGAGGGCGTGTAGCCGCCGCGATAGGCGCCCAGCAGGTTGGATTCGTCGTGATCACCGTGAACACGCGAGAGCCGATCCCGCGACTCCTTCACGATGATCTCCGTCTCCTTGCGGCTACGTGTAAAGGCAATTGTTTTCAGCCGTTTTTCGATGAGATAGGGGATGAGTTGCGCCATCTCACTGCCCACGGAGCGGCGAATATCGTCGTCCAAGCGAGGCGGCAACCAGAAGTGCACAGATTTACCGCCTGACGGCGATCCGTCCTCATCGACCAGCTCGAATGGGCGATGGCAGAGTGTTTCGGCGAGCTCGGCAGGGTTGGCGATGGTTGCCGACGACGCTAGGAAACGAGGCTGGCTGCCGTAGTGCCGACACAGGCGAAGAAACCGGCGCATCAGGTTCGAAAAATGCGCGCCAAAAGCACCGCGATAGGTGTGCAGCTCGTCGATGACCACGTAGCGAACATTGCGAAAGAGATGGTTCATCCCCTGGCGCCCGTGGGCGGGGATGAGGCCTGCGTTGAGCATGTCCGGGTTGGTCAGGACGAGGTTGGCCTTGTCACGAATACGGCGGCGCTGACTCGGCGGGGTGTCGCCATCGTAGACACCTGCCTCGATCTTGCGGCCACCCTCACCGCCGGCGCGCAGCTCCTC
>JAGSHB010000137.1 GCA_023954815.1 Myxococcales bacterium
CTCGTCCTCCTCGTCCTCCTTCGGGTCGAATTCGTCCTCATCCGCGGGAGACGATTGGATTTTGGCCGCCTACATCGTGACCTCGCCGTGGTGGGGACCGAGGGCGGCCATGGGAGACTCCTCGCGTCACAGATTCGCCTACCTCTCTCATCCGTACGCCAACAATCACCCCGGTTTTATCGTGTCTGCTGGTCGAGATCGGCCGCAAATGCAGCTCGGAGGCAGGAGCGTGCTCGGGCAGGGGATGAGCGTGCGCGCGTCGGTGGATGGCGGCATGGTCGACAGCAACTTGGGCCGCATGGGCGTCTCGGGAGTCATCTCTGGGCGACATCGCTTCGAGGTTGAGACCCGGTGGGATCTCTTTACAGAGGCGCCCGCAGAGGGTGGCATCGATCGGATCTGGCTGGGCGACGTCAACCTAACGTACCAGCACGCTGTCGGTCGCCATGGGCAATTTCGCGCGGGTGTCGGCATTCGATCGTTGGTCGACGCAGAGGGCAATCGCCACGGCTTCAATTTTACCTATGGCTTTGATCTGTATCCGGTCGATCCGATCGTCATCCACGCTGCTTTCGATGCAGGTAACGTCGGCACCGCTGGCTTTGTGCAGCTGCATGCCAGCGTCGGTGTCATGATGGGACCGATGGAGCTATACGCTGGCTACGACCAAACGTGGGTCGACGACATTGATCTAGGCAGTCCTGTAGTCGGGCTCCGACTCTGGCGCTAGGCGTGCCAAGCCTCCGGCAGACTCAAGCCAAGCCTTCAGGCACAAATTTATAGCCCGCACCGCGGATCGACAGAAAGTGCAGCGGTCGGGCGGCTTCGAGTTCAAAGTGTTTGCGAAGGCGGGCGACAAAGTTATCCACCGTGCGTGTATTGGGGTAGTTGCGGAGCTTCCACACCTGCTCCAGCAGTTCCTTGCGGCTGATGACCCGACCCGCGTGATCGGCAAAGTAGCGCAGCAAGTCGAACTCCAGGCGGGTCAGGTGCAGGGAGGTCCCGTCGACGGTGACCTCGTGGGCGGAAAAGTCCACGTGCGCGCGCCCGAATGTGAGCTGATTGCCCACGGGCGCGGCCCCCGAGCGCTTGCGTTCCCATTGGCTGCGACGGATCTGGCTGCGCACCCGGGCGAGCAGCTCGTCGAGCTGAAACGGTTTGACCAAGTAGTCATCGGCGCCAGCTTCTAGTCCGCGAATTCGGTCTTCTGCGGCACTGCGCGCCGTGAGCATCACCACCGGAGTGTAGTTCCCCGACTCCCGCAAGCGGCGGCACAGCGCGAACCCATCGAGGTCGGGTAGCATCACATCCAACACAATCGTCGCATAACCGTTGGGGCGGGCCAGGAGTCGCGCCGCATCGCGTGCGGTCGCTGCCACGTCGACGTGATAGCCCTCCAGCTCGAAGTTCAGTTTGAGACCTGCCGCCAAGTGGGCCTCGTCTTCGACCACCAGGAGCCTTGCTGCGTCACTCATCGGACCTCCGTGGCGGACCGGTCGTCCGCGTCACGCTCAGACACCTTAGCACTCAAATCGTGCGCTGCCGTGTCATTGGCGGGCTCGCCCCACAGCTCGTCTGCCGCCGCGTCACTCTCTGAAGCGGCAGGGATCGTGACCGGGATGGTGAGCGTGATGGTCGTGCCTTGGCCGGGGCCGTCACTGTGGGCGCGCAGCCGGCCTTTAAGGTTCTCCACGAGCGCGCTGACCACGTAGAGCCCGAGCCCGGTACCGCGTCGCTGACGAACCGATGGCAGCGGAACCCGGTGAAAGCGCAAAAAGATCTGTGTCAGGTGAGCCTGCGGGATGCCGATTCCATGGTCGACAATCGTGACCGTCAGCGTGCCCTTTTTGACCCGCCCGCGGACCTCGACCCGGCGCGGGGCGTCGCTGTACTTAATCGCGTTGTCGATGAGGTTGAGGAGCACCGTCTCCAAGGCTACGGCATCGGTGTGAAAGGTCAGTGTGTCAGGCACGTCCACATGGACTACGTCCGCGGTTTCGTTGTGCCTGCGAGCGGCACGTTCCGTGACCTGCGCGATGAGCTCCGCCAAAGCCACTTCGACCACATCGTGCCCGGCGCGCTCGTGTGAAAGTCGGCTCGCGGCTAGGATATCGTCGATAAAATCATGCAGCCGACGCACGTCTGTGAGGGCCATCTGCCGCAGATCTTCCCGCTGTTTGTGGGCCACACCGCTGCGCCCCAGCGTCTCCAGGCATAGACGGATCGATGCCAGCGGGCTTTTGAGTTCATGGGTCACAGAATCGATAAAGCGATCTTGCCGGCGCACCTCGCGGCTCTCCTGCACCAAGAACACCGCGAACAGCACCAGCACGGTCATGATGAAGGCGAACGCCACGCTGCCGAGCACGATGAGCCACGTGTTGTCACTGACCTGGGTGCCCAATTCGTAGTCGCGAACGACGATCAGCAGCCAGAACACGAGCAGGGTAATGCTCAGCGCCACCGCGATGGCAGCGAGAACGATGGGTAGGGAGAGCGATCGGCGGGAACGAGCCATGGCTGGAGGCTAGCGCATTGGGAGGTCCAAAGTCTGTAGGCGACCGAGCAGGTGCCGAGACGCTGGGTCGCGTCGATCCGCGCCGCGATGGGCCAGACTCAGCTGGCGGCGCAGGGGCGCCCACGGTGGATTGCGGTCCCGCCCGTCACGGGGCTCCGACGTTGGCCGTTGAATCACCACCAACTTGTCGCTCTGCCACGGCTCGGCGACCACGCCAGGCGGCAACGGATGCCCGCCGGTGACGACCCCAATGTCGACCTCGCCTGCGGCCACCGCAGTCAGCACTTGCCGGGTCGACGACTGTCGCAGACGCAGCGAAATCCCAGGAAAATCAGCCCGAAAGCGCAAGAGATGAGGCGGGAGTAGCCACGTGCAAGCCGTCGCGCCGCCTCCAAGCGTGACCAACATTCAACACGAAGTCGCCGCACTACGGTCGCCAGGGACACAGGTTGTGAGCACAGGGACCGAACATTGGAGGGGCGCGATGGGATTCACAATCATCGGGTTGATGGCGGCGGGCGGGGCGGCAGGTGTGATCACCACGGTCGGAGGGATGGGTGGCGGGTTGACGCTCTTGCTTATCTTGTCGGCCGTTGCCGGCCCCATGGCCGCCTTGTCGTGGACGGCCCCAGCTTTGCTCATCCGCAATTTTCATCGTGCGTGGCGCAACCGGTCGCAGGTCGATCGTCCCCGCGCTCGCATCCTCGTCGTCGGAGGTCTTTGGGGCAGCTTGGCCGGTGTACTGGTCGCCGTGCAGCTACCTCCGATGGTGTTGCAACTCGGCGTCGTGGCGATGGCTGGGCTGGCTGTGGCCAAGCGTTTCGGATTGCTGCGGTGGCGTGCGACGCCTGGGCTGATTCTGCCGCTGACCTGCGTCAATGGTGCCTATCATCGGATTGTCGCTTGCCGGTGTCGCCCGTCACGCCGAGCAGGGAGACGTCGCAAATTCAGTTGGGGTGCGCACTGTAGTGACAGGACCGCTGTCGAATCATCCGAACAGTGCTGCGTTATGAGATCATGCCGGTTGTCGTGCGAGCGACCTGCCGTTACCTTCCGCCTCCCTTCCATCGCACCGACCCCATCGTGCGCGGAGTGACTTCATGAAAATTGCCCAGTTTTCCAAAGCTCTTACAGCCGTTCTAGTCTGCACCACGCTCTTCGCGCCTGCGGTCCTAAGCGCCGCGCCCAAGTCGAAGCGCAAGAAGGCCAAAGTGGCTGCCGTCGCCGATGAGAGCCCGGCGATGCACAAGACGCTCAAGCGGATGATCGGCGCCATTCGGTACAAACGCAGCGCCAAGGCCCTCGCGCAGTTCAGTGGTCCGACCCAGGGCGCGTTCCTGGCTGGCAGCTACTGGGCGAAGGCGAGCCCTGCACAGAAGACCGAGTTCGTCGCCCTATTTCACAAGATGTTCGCCGGTATCGCCTTTCCCAACATCCAGAAGAACTTCAAGAACCTGGAGACCGTGCTCTACAGCAAGGCCAAGATCCGGGGCACGAACGCGAAAGTCGACGCGGTCATCGTCATCTTGCACCCGATGAAGAAGCAGGAGATTCAGGCCACGTTCGATCTGACGAAGGTCGCCGGCACGTGGAAAGTCGTGGACGTCACCGTCAAAGGAAACCCGTCGATGCTGACCCGCATCCGCGATGACCAAGTGCAAAAGATCTTGGCCAAGGGCGGCTTCCCCAAGCTGCTCACCCTGCTGAAGAAGCGCACCGCCAAGCTCAAGTAGTGCACGGCTCTGCCCCCACGGCACCGCTCTTTCATGACCTCGCGCGGCCGCCCCTCCCCGCGCTGGCCTCGTTTTACGTCGACCCTGCTTCTTCGACTCGACCCTGCCGACCCGGCCCATTCGCCTCCAGCGACCACCGCATCCCAGCCTGGAGCTTCGACCTCCACTAGCCGAAGACTGCCGACCAGCGCTGGATAGAAGGACCTCGCCATGACTCTCAGCCAGCGCCTCGCCCGCCTGTGGAGCCGCATCGTCGTCGCCCGTCCCGGCACCACCCTCGTGGTGTTCCTCGCGCTCACCATCGCCTCGGCGTGGGGGGCCTCGAAGCTGACCATCAACACCAATCAGCTCGATCTCATCAGCCAAGATCTCCGGCAAGTGAAGGATGTGAAGCGCATCATCGACATGATCGGTGGCAACGGGCACCTGATCTTGGCCATCCGCGGCTCCGATCCGGACATGCTGAAGAAGGTGGCTGACGACACCAACGCCTGGCTGCGGGCCGATACCAAGCGCATCCGCAACGTGACGTACAAGGTCGACGTGGAGTTTCTGCGGCAACACGGCGCCCTGTTCATGGAGACCCCCGATCTGAAGGAGGTGCGCCGCCGGGTGGATCTCAAGCTGGCCGACGCGAAAAAGCGCGCCGACCCATTCTTCATGGAGATCGAGGAGACCAAGCCCTACGAGCTCAAGCTCGACGACCTCATCGAGAAGTACACACGCATCGGCAAGCGCTCGATCACTGACGACTACTACCTCAGCGACGACAAGGAGATGCTGCTCCTGCTGGTCAAGCCGATGTGGGAAAATACACGCCTCGCGGAGACCGGAGAGTTGCTGCAGCGCATTCGCACGCACTTCACCGAATACAACTCGAAAAATGCCCACGGCGTGAAGCTCGTGGAGGACTACGACGGCAAGCCAGACCTCGACAAGAAGCGCGTAGAATTCGGCTTTGGAGGCAGTTACACCAGCAACTACGACGACAGCTACCTGATCAAATCGAGCCTCGTTCCGGTGTCCGGTTTTGCCTTCGCAGGCGTGTGTTTGGTGCTGCTTGTCTTCTTCCGGCGGCACATTCTGGCCGTGCTGCTGGTGATCAGCGGCCTGGTCCTTGGCGTGGTGCTGACCTTTGGGTTCGCCAAGGCGTCCATCGGCCAACTCAATATGATCACGTCGATTCTGGGCGGGATTTTAATGGGGCTGGGTATCGACTTTGGTATCCACCAGCTCTACCGGCTCGGCGAAGAGCTGGGCAAGGGCGAGGAGCTGGATGAGGCGCTTGAAAAGACGGTCGCCTCTTCCGGTGTGGCTTCCATCGTCTCTGGCGCCGGCACAGTCGCGGCTTTTGGCTCGTTGACCCTCTCCGAATTCGCGGGCTTTTCTGAGTTTGGCGTGCTCGCTGGTGCGGGCGTCATCATCATCGGTACAGCGCTATACGTCTGGGTTCCGGGCGTGCTGCTGTTGCTTGAGCGTCGCAAGCCGGGTACGGCGAAGAAGCTGCTCGGTGGATTGGTGCCTTCTGAGAAGGATCGCCCCGCCGGTCGCCTTGCAAAGCCCGGGATGTGGCTGGCGTTGGCGGTCCTGGCTGCCCTAGCGGTGACCTATTTCGCGCCCAATGTGCGCTTCGAATACAACACCCGTGCGCTCATGGTCGAAGGGCAGCCGTCCGTGCTGCTGCAAGATGAGGTCAATCGTCGCTATCAGATCTCATCGGATCCTGTCGGCGTATACTCGCGGACACGAGAGCAGGCCAAGCACATCTACGACATGTTCACGCCGCTCGATACGAAGACCTATTCGACGGTCGACCAAGTGGTCTCGATGTTCGCTTTTGTGCCGCCGATGCAGCGCCAAAAGGCCAACTACAAGGTGCTGCAGAGTTGGCTGACTGAGCTGGAGAAGATCGACAAGAAGAGCCTGCCACCCGAGTTCGAAAAGAAGTGGGACGAGGCCCTCAAGTATGTGCGGGTCAAGCCCTACACCGTCGATGAAGTGCCCGACAACCTGCGCATGTTGTTTCGCAACCTGCCGTCTGCGAAGCCGGAAAATAAGGGTTTCCTGACGTTTATCTACCCCACGGTCGATCTGTGGGACGGCAAGCAGATGCTCGCGTTTGCTGACCAAATCGAGACATTCAAGACGCCCGATGGCGAGGAATTTCACTCCGCCGGCACGCCGATATTGTTCGCCAAGCTCGCCCGGATCGTGCTCCACGACGCGCGCTTTACGGTGCTGATGACAAGCATCTTGTTGCTCCTGCTCCTGCTCGTCGACCTGCGCTCGCCGCTGCGTACGTTTGTGACCCTGCTGCCGCTCATGCTCGGTGTGGGCAGCATGCTCGGCGCGATGGCGTTGCTGGATTTTAGTCTGAACTTCATGAATGTGGTGGTCTTTCCGATTGTATTGGGCTACGGCTTGAGCCACGGGGTGTACCTCATGCACCGCTTCGAAGAGGGCGCGAGTCCCATGGAGGCGCTGCGTTCCGTAGGCACAGCCGTTGCGTGTTCAACGCTCACGACCTTGGCGGGCTGGGCGGCGCTGCTCGCTGCCGCGCACCGTGGTATGCAGTCGATGGGCATGCTGGCATGTTTGGGCATGACTGCTACGCTGCTGGTGACCTTCACAGTGATGCCGGCGGTGATGCAGCTCATGCACGATCGGCGCATCAGCGCGGCGGCTGAGCGTTCACGGACGGAAACAGCCGCGTAGGCGGGCATCAACTAGCCAAGCTCCTCGCATTCGGAGATTCCCATGGCCACAACCCATCCTGTCGACATCCTCTCCAAGCTCGCGTTGGCAGCTTGTCTCGCAATGATCGGCGCGGCCTGCTCTCCTGTACAGAACGTCCAAATCCGGGACGACTACGCCAAGGTGGACCGCACATCGACCTACCGCGTGCACTTCGTGACCGCGCCACTGCCGGCGGGCAAGACCAAGCTCGGCATTCTCTACAGCGCCATCGGTACGCGCTACGTGAACTCTCATCGGGACTTCATCGTCCGCAAGGCGAGCGCCCAGAAGACGGCGTCCAAGGCGGACTGCACGGAGAAGATCGAGGCGGTGCTGTGGCTCGAGCCGAAAGTCAGCGTCAAGGGCGGGAATGTCGACGTTTCCGTGCGCGGCGAGCTACGGAGATGCCACGGCTGGGTGCCGATTTGGTCGGCACAGCTGCGGGATACTTGGCCATCCAATGATGACCAGTTGAGTGAGTTGACCAAGCAGTACACCAGTGATCTAGGAGCGATCGCAAAGACCCACGCAGCGCCCGCCTTTCGCGCGCTGCGGCTGTTGCTCGACACGCTGCCGAAGCCGAAGCTCATCAAAGAGTCCGACATCGACGAGAAAATCGAGCTCTAGAAATCGCCAGCGGTGCTGGTGGTTTGAGAGTCGGGCGTAACAGATTGACCGGTCTTTGCCTCCTTGTGAGCGAGGGTCGAGCGCTGTCTTTGCCGACCCGCATCCGCCACTCGGGACATGATTCCGAAGGCACCTCACTGGAGTTCCCATGCTTGCCGCTGCACAGACACCGTCTTTTTTTACCGACAATGGCGAGAGCGTCGTTTCCTTTGACAATGGCCAGCCTGAGGTGACGGCCAGTTGGGCCGCTGCTCACCACGACGGAGCGCGCTTTATCGATGTGCGTGAGCCGCATGAATTGAATGGCCCACTTGGCGCTGCCGCTGGGGCCCAAAATGTGCCGCTGGTTCAGCTGCTCAGTCAGCAGGAGACGCTAGATCCCGCGCAGCCTCTGATGCTCATTTGCCGCTCTGGACGTCGCTCAGCCCTGGCTGCTAGCACTCTCCGTCGCAGCGGATGGACCGACGTGGTCTCCGTCGAGGGGGGGATGCTGGCGTGGAACCTTGAGGTCCTCGGGAACGGCCACATCGAAGAGACCGAGCGCATCGCCAACACCTCCCGCCTCCAAGAAGCGACCTATCGCACAAATGGTATTGCGGAGGTGTCAGCGCGCTGGGTATCGGAAAATGTCGGCCATTTTCGTCTGATTGACGTGAGGCAGCCGGCGGAACTGCAGCAGACTGGCTATGTGCCTCAGGCTGAGAATGTGCCGCTGGGCCAACTCATGCAGACCGCCGCAACATGGCCCCGCGAACAGCCCCTGGTGATCATGTGTGCATCGGGAGGGCGGTCTGGTCGCGCGGTGATGGCCCTAGCGAATGCCGGATTCAGCGTCGCCTCATCGCTCGAGGGCGGCATCTACGGCTGGCGCGCGGCAGGCCTACCAACCGTGAAATAGGTCGGCTGTGCGGGCGCTATTTTCGATGTTCAAGCGATCCATGCATTTGAACATGGCAAAATACGTGGCGATCTCAAATATGAACGGATTTGGGCCTCATTCTAGCGCTGTTTACGCATTCTTGATATGCGCAAATTTGAAGAGTGAACGCCACTTGAGCGGGCGGTAGGATGTGCCGCGGCGCTCGCCATTGACCACGCTGATCTCGCGCTCGGGAATTGCCGACTCAGGATCGGGATGCGCTGCGGGCATGTTACTACGAATGAGACACAACTCGACGTCCCGCATGAAGTCACGTGTGTCGCGACCGAGTGACGAACTCTCCAGCTCACCGAGCATCACCAGCACCGAACGGTCAGCGCCTGCTAACTCGACGGAGCGCTCATGCCCCGGTGCAGCCTGATCGATGCGGGCACGCAAGGTTTGGCCTGACGTGTGGCCGATATGCAGCAGCGAAATATTCCGCCAGAGATCGGCCTCGGCATCGAGATCTGCACTCACGAGCGCGTAGAATCCCTTCTTCGCCTTCAACATTGGATGGCTCGATCCACTCACTTCACTGAGGGGGATCGCAAACTCGCTCCAATTCAATCGTGCCTTGTCCATCAGTTGCTTCCTTATTGATGTCGACGGGAGGGGGCTGATATCCCGGATAAGTCGCTCTAATATGGCGCAGTCCACCCGAGAAACCAAGGGCAAAACAGCAAGCTAGTCAATTTTCAAGGGCGTCCCAGCAAACAAATGTGTGGCGCCCCCCTGTCGATTGAAGTGCGGGGACGATTTGTGCCCTGGGAGATATTATCCTTTGTCGCCAATTGTTTGCGCGTCGTTCAGAATGCGCTGTCGGCGCTCGTCGAGGCGCTTGGTTGCGCGCCAGAGGCGATTGCAGACCCATCCGCCAGTCACAACGAGCGGTATGCCAACGGGCGGTACGATAAGCGCTGGCAAGCACGACAGCGTGGAGAGTGTCGCGACGCCTGCCGCCAGTCGCATACCGTTGCCAGCAGCGCCGCTGAGCATCATGGAGCCGGCGGCTTCGCGCACCAACCCGACAGGGCCGACGCGACTCTTGTCATCATATCGCGCCGCCTTGACGTAGCGCACGACGGCCAGCGAACTACCGGCGTCTTCAGCAGCGACCAGCGCCATCAACAAGGGCGCGAGATTGGCGTGTTCAATATCGACCTGTGCGACTCGCCGTGCCAGTCGCCGAGGGATGAGACAGAAGGAGCCAGCACCGCGCGGCGGAGGGGTGGCGCCAAGCAGACGCTGCGCTAGGCCTAGCGTGGTACGGCCGGCGATAAACCAGGCAGGGTCGTCTCGCTTGGACTTCGTCGCAAACACCAAGCTGGGCGGACAAGGTCGCTGGGCCGCGTGCCACAGGTCGGCGATGGTCTCCGGTGGGTCCTGTAGGTCACCGTCGAGCACGGCGATCCAGGTGCCACGCGCCTGCCGAATTGCAGCCAACGTGGCACCGATCTGCCCAAGGTTGCGGGTGTTTTGAAGGAGAGCGGCTTCGCCCGAGCAGTCTGCATCGATCCATTTGTCGGTCGCTTTGAGCAGCGCGGCGAAGGTGCCGTCCGTGCTGGCGTCGTCGCACACAATCAGCTCCCAACGCACGCCCAACGGACTCACAGCCTCACAGCAGCGTCGCACGAACTCCGCAGCGATTGCCTGTTCATTGTGCATGGGGGCGACGACAGACAGCACGATGTCGGGCGTCTGGCTCATGGTGCAGTCTCACGATGGGTTTGGGTCGCTTGACCGGGCAGCGTCTTGACGTCTTCTGCCGAGTCCGCCGGTGCTTCAGCGCGCAACACGGCACCGCGGAGCAGCATGCCGCACGCGGCGGACGCGTGAATCGTGGACAACGGAGCGCGGCCACTGACCCGCAATGGCGCTCCCAAGGGCATGGCGCGTCGCCAGCGCAGCTCCCACAGTTGGCGATGCGTGGGCGTTGCACCGCCAGGCAGCGCGACAAAAGATGCGGGAAGCGGTTGGTGTTGGGGATAGGCGCGTAGTTCGACTTGGGCGCGTCCGCCGAGCCGGCTCGCGAACTCGGAGGTGACCGCTGTCGCCAGTGCCGGTGATAGCAGTCCGCTGGTCACTGCGCGATTGAGCTGAGGCAACGGCGTGACAAATAGGATGGGCTGGGTCGCGCGATGGACAGCGATATCGGTCAGCGGGTGCTGGGCCTCAACACCCGCTGGGCACGCACGTGCGTTGTCGAACGGGGGGGTTAGGTGGAGGAGCAACGCTGCGATTGCGCCTGCCGCCCCCGCGTCCAGCCGTGTGGATGCAACTTGCTGCACGACCGCGCCAATCCCCAGCGCGGCGCCCCAAACCAGCCCAGGTAGCGCCCAGGCGAAGTAGCGATCGAATTGGGTGCGCATCAACATGAGGAGCAGCAACATCGTCAGGCCTGTCGCGACCGGTCCCATGCGGTCCCACGAGCGATGCCGGGGGTCCATGACCGCGGCGATGAGCAACATTCCAAGCCCGACGACGACCAACGGGTGCGCCACGACGTGAGCCACGTAGTCCACAGTTGCAGCATCAGGCACAGCCTCAGTCGCACCGACTTCTGCGAGCCTGAAACGCGCATTCGCCACATAGACTGGCCATTGTTCCACGATGTGAGGATTGCTTAATCCAACGCCTGCCGTGCCCCCCGCAAAGATGATGTGTAGGCCGCGCCGATGACGCCACCACAAGGGCAGGGCCGCAGCGAGCAGAATGACCGCCAACCCATGACTGCCCACGGCATAGCCGGTGAGCAATCCGATGACCAACCAGACCAGCCAGCGCGGACGCTCTGCCGTTGCGATGTTGATGGGGGTGGGCGCTTCAGTTCCGCCCGGTTCAGCCAACTTTGGCGTTGCTGTTGCCGCGAGCCAAATCGCCACCCAGCACAACGCCAGCGCGAAGGCGTGAGGGGAGCACTGCGCGGCGAGCGGCTGCAGACTGGGCGAGGTCGCCAACACGCCGATCGCGGCGATGCCAGCGGCTGCGCCTACGCGCAGACTCAGACTCGCTCCCCAGAGCGCGGCAAGTCCCAGCAGCGCGCCCGTGCTCAACCACCGGCTGATCAGTAGGCCGCCGGGAGCGGCATCGAAAATCGCGCTGATCAGCTGATTTTCTGGGCTAGAAGCTGATGCGGGCAGGTTCAGCCACACCCACGGGGCCATCATCAAGGACACCAATTGCGTCCAGCCGGTGGCGAAGATCAGCTCCACCGGGCGCAAGCCGGTCACGACGCCAAAGACGCTCTGCGTGTAGTCGACCAGTTCATCGCCGGACTGAATCGGGAAGTGTCGCGCGTGCCCGAGCCCCCATGCGGTCAGCGCCGTCATCCAGATCGCCAGCGCTGCGCCATGCCGCGCGCTGAGCGCCTCCCGCAATCGCCATGCCGCCCACAGGATCAGCGCCGCTAGCAGCAGCCACAGCGTCGCGCCACCGATCGCTGCCCATTGCAGTGAGGTCAGCGCGTCGGCTGTGGTTCGACCCGAGACGCGAAACAGCTCGGCTGCTGGGTCGTAGTCGCTGGGTACCGATGTGGTGGCGAGGAGGCTAATCTGTGGACTCCACTTTGATTCGAGGAGGATGCGGGACGGTGCCGATGCTGGTTCGAAAGTGAGCGAGGGGCCGCGTGCTAGCAGTGGCCCATGATCGACTGGAACGCGGCACAATGTCTAGCGCGTCTGGGGCATCCCGTTCGAACTTGTGCGAAGCTGCGGCACGTTGGTTTCGTCTCAGGAGCGTGCTCATGTCCCTCTTTCTTCGCCGTCCATTTAGTCGCCCCACCGTGTTTCGTGGGTCTCGCTGCACAGAGATGACACGGCCGGATTCGCGTCCCTCGTGGCGTCTGGTAGGGGGGGGGCTTGCCGTGATCGCGTTCGTCGTCGGAGGATGCGGCGCCGCCGCCCCGACCTATCAGCCGCTGACAAAGGGCACGATCGAGCTGGGCGAGACCCGACCGGTAGAGACCAAGTGGGGCCCACGCAAGGTGCTGGCGGCTCACATGACCTGGCTGGGTATGATTGGGCAGGCCAAGACACACATCGATCTGGGTCAGTTCTACATCGCAAATCGCCCGAACTCGCACCTCGATCGCGTCATCGTCGCGCTGGAAGCTGCGGCGACCCGAGGCGTGGCTGTTCGGGTGTTGGTCGACAGTAAATTCGCGCGCAAATATCCCAAGACGTTAGCGCGACTCGCTGCCGGCAAGCGGATCACCGTGCGGCGATTGGACGTGGGCGCGCACATGGGCGGCGTGCTGCACGCCAAGTACTTCATCATCGATCGGCAGACCGGTTGGTTGGGAAGCCAAAACTTCGATTGGCGTTCGTTGACCCACATCCATGAGCTCGGCGTACGCTTTCGCATTCCTGTCGTGGTGGCCGCCATGCTCGCTACTTTTGAAGCCGATTGGGCGCTGGCGGTCCAGCCAGTCAGGGCCAAACAACCAGCTACCGCGAAATCCCCGCAGCCACTTGGCGCACCGGCTGAGCGCCCAACACAGGCGCCTCGCATCACGCCACCTGTGTTTAACCAAGCCTCATGGCGGGGGCAGCCGGTGCAGGTCGCGGCGGTGGGCAGCCCGCTGGGTCATCTCCCGCAAGGCCTGGCGTGGGAGCTACCGCCCCTGGTCCGCTGGATCGATGACGCCAAGGCGCAGGTGTCGGTGCAGCTGCTGTCGATGCACCGCCGTGCCCGCGACGGTTCCCACTTTCCGGTGCTCTTCGACGCGCTAGTCCGTGCAGCCAAACGTGGCGTGCAGGTGCAGGTGATGGTCTCCAACTGGAGCAAGTCACGTCGCAGCGCGGCAGAGCTCAGTGAGCTGCAGAAGATCCCCAACCTGACCGTCCGGTATGTGACGTTTCCGCAGCACAGCAAGGGCTTCATTCCCTTCGCGCGGGTGATTCACAGCAAGTTCATGGTCGTTGACGCGACCAACGTCTGGATCGGCACGAGCAACTGGTCCAAGGGCTACTTTCACACCAGCCGCAATGTCGGTGTGCTGGTCATGGGTTCGCAATTTGCGACAGCGCTCGATCGCCTCTTTGCTGGGCTCTGGGGGAGCAAATACGCGGAGACGCTGGTGCCGGGCAAGCGCTACCCCAAACAGCGCATCGCGCGCTAGCAGACTGCGTCTCTTCTCGTTTCTAGCGGGGGCTGTGTCATTCGGAAAGCAGTGTGCTGGGATGGGGAAGTCGCGGCCTGCCGCGGCTGGGGGCGCTCATAGCCCCCCAGTAGAAAAGAAAACCAGCAGCGTGCACGGGCAGTCATTTTAATGACGCCGCGCGCTGTTAGAGAGCCGACCAACAGTCCCTCCGCGGCGCTCTTCGGGCGGCGGCCTGCCACCTGCGGCGTTGCACCTATGTACTGAGTCTGGGCTCGACGATGTACGGCATCGACATCACTTTTCTGCCTTGCATCTGACAAGCCGACACTCCGAAGCCCACTCGCGCTATCTGTTGGTCAGCTCTCTAGCCGATCGGCTCAATCTGGCCGTGCACGTGCAGTTTGTCCGTACCCGGGCGCCACACGGCAAACGCCTCACCGCCGCTAGGGAGCGGCTCGTGCACGAACTCAACTGAGCTCGGCATAAAAATCGGCCGCTTGAAGTCGCAGCTGAAGCGCACGGGACCCTCTGGCCACTGTGCCTGCCGGTTCGCCATGGCGTGGGCCATGGTCCACATGCCGTGGATGATCGCCTTCTTGAATCCAAAGAGCTTGGCCGTGACCCCGTAGAGGTGGATCGGGTTGCGGTCGCCCGCGATCGCCGCGTACCGGCGCCCGAGATCAGCTGGGACCTGCCACTTGTCCACTTGCAGCTTTCGCTCTGCAATCACCGGCTCCTTGTCGGCTGTCGGCGGCTCGCCGCGACCTTCCTTGTTGCGGGCCAACACCGTCGTCACGCCGCGCCAGCACAGCTCGCCGTCGATCAGCGCTTCGGTGATGAGATCAAACGTCACCCCTTTGCGCGCCGGTTGGTGCCCTTCGACATGACAGCGAAGCTCGATGGCCTTGGCCGCCGGCATGGGGACGTACTGGTCGATTGTCTGGCGTACATGCACGAGGCCCAAGGTCGCCAGTGGAAAGGCCTTGTGCGTCAGCATGGCCATGTGTAGCGGCACCGCCAGCACGTGCGGATAGGTTGGCGGCAAGAGGTCCCCGCGTTCAAACCCGCACAGGTCGCTGTACTGGGCGAGCGCCGCCGGATCGGGGTGCACCGGCGCCACGCTCGCCTCGAATCGAGCGAGGGTCTGACCAGCGGAAAGCCCGGATTTGCGGCCGATTAGCGCTCGGCCATAGCTGCCTGCCAGGCCGGGTAGTGCGGTGAAGTGCTGTTGGGTTGTCATGATGTGTCGCTCCGTCCGCGCCGAGTCTGCCGTTGTCAGGCGCTCGCCCAGTTTCATCCGCCGCAGTCTTAATCCGCCGGAGTCTCAATCGGTCGCCACCCTCCGGTCAATCACGATTTTTCGGCGCCGTTGTCGCGCTGCGCAACTGCTGCATACTACGGATCGGCCATCCATCCCGGCGGCCAGGAGCGCGCTCAATGTCAGCCAACTCACAACCCAGCGGCGGCAGGTTCGGGCAGGGTTGGTTTCGCGACACGCGGCTGCTCGTTGTCCTGCTCGTGATCTTCGCCCTCTGGTGGTTGCCCGGTACCGGCTTGGTTAGCAGCAACGACGGCTCGCACCTGGCCCTGGCACGCGCGTTGGCGATCCGCGGTGAGACACAGATCGACCCGGACCGCGACCTCTGCTTGCGGGTCGACGTGGCCAGGCGGCAGGGCCATTCCTACAGTGATCGGCCGCCTGGCACCGCCTTCCTCGCGACGCCAATGGTTCGGCTCGGAGCCGCTCTCGACCCATCGCTGGCAGCGTCGGCGGGTCAGCAAGGACGCATCCTCGTGCAACCCGCGCGCCGGAACTACGCCCGCACCTACGCCGCAAGGCTCCGCAAAGGGCCGGCGCTCATCGAATTGCAAGCCACGGCGCTAGTCGTCGCTGTGCACACGCGCATGGTCGGCTTGGCTGGTCTCATCCTCATCTTCCTCATCTTGGCGGAGTACCGGATCGCCAGATCGCGGCGCCTCGCTCTCATCGCTGCGGTCGGGTTGGCGAGCCTGTGGGGCCCGTACAGCACGATGCTCTTCAGCCATGTGACCGCCGCGACCCTCTTGGCGGCACTTTGGTTGGCGCTCTTACGCGACCGGTCGACGCCCTCTTGGAGCGCTGCCCCCGTGTGGCCGTTGATCGGCGGCGCCCTCGGAGCACTCGCAATCGCCAGCGACTACCTCCTACTGCTCGCCGTCGTGCCGCTTGTCGCCCTGCATGCGCACCCGCGACGCTGGCCGGTGTGGCTCGCCGGCGCGGCCCCCGTCGCGGTGTTGGTCGCCATCTATCACCAGCATGCATTCGGAAGCCCTTGGGCAGTCGGCTATGACTTTCAGCAGAACTTCGATTTTGCACGCACGCGCCACAGCACGTTCGACAAGTCACCGGCCCACGGCTTGTGGATCTTGTTCGGAGCTGGCCGAGGGGCTGGCCTGCTCGCTCAAGCGCCGTTGTGGCTGGCCGGTCTCGCTGGCTTGTTCATCAAGGGCAATCGCCGGATCCTCCTGGCGCTTACGCCGTGGTTGCTGGCGCTGGCTATGCATCACACCCCATGGGGTGGTGGCACGGCGGATCATCGCTACTTGCTGCCTGCGATACCGGCTTTCGCGGTCGGGTTGGGCGTCCTCTGGCAACATCCAAAGATCGCGCCGCGTCTCGCGAATTTTGCGCTATTGGCCCTGATTTTGGGGTCCGCAGCGCAAGTCTGGCTTCACTTTCTGTCGTGGCGCGGCTGATTGCTGGGTTCAGTCGAGTCGCTACGCTCGCCGTTTTTTGAACGCGGCCGCACCGCCCACCTTCAACATGTGCCAGGCAGTTCCCCACGCTCCAGCGTCCGGATTGGGCTCTTTGCCGGCCGCGAGCAGGGCGATTTGGCGTTCGTACCAGGAGACATCTAGCGCAAAAACCGCGTCGAGCCCCTTCATACCGGTCGAGGGACGCTGCAGGGTCACGCGATAGTCGGGGTCGGCGAAGAGGTGCTTCGGCAGGTCTGGGTACACCGCGAGGGGCCGCGCGAGGCCGATGAGGTCGGTCGCGCCGCTGTCTAGCGCATCTTGCATCCCAGCCGTCGAGCGAAAGCCGCCGGTCACCGCCAGGGGTACATCCGTGGCCTTTCGGGCCTTGGCCGCGAACGCCAAAAAGTAGGCTTCCCGCGCCTGGGTGCTCGCTTTCTTGGGCGGCCCAACCATGGCTGGCTTTTCATAGGTGCCGCCGGAGATCTCGATCAGGTCGATACCCGCCTTCCCGAGCTGTGCGACCACCTCAAGTGACTCCTCCTCCGTAAATCCACCACGTTGAAAATCGGCCGAGTTCAGCTTGATCGCGACGGTAAAGTTGTCGCTCGTCTTGGCGCGGATGGCCGTGTAGACCGCCATGACAAAGCGCCGGCGCTTCTCGGCTGAGCCGCCCCAGTCGTCTTCACGCCGGTTGTGATGCGGCGACAGGAACTGACTCACGAGATAGCCGTGCGCCCCGTGAATCTGCACCCCATGAAAGCCCGCTTTCTCGGCCAGCTGCGCCGACGTGGCGAAGCGCTCGATAATCGCCAAGATCTCGTCGTGGGTCAGCGCGCGCGGCGTATTGAACGCCTTGCCGACAGCCCCGCCGAGGGGCACAGCGCTCGGCGCGACAGGCTGCTTCGACAGCAGCGACGGGCTCTGCTTGCCCGGGTGATTGAGCTGCATCCAAACACGACAGTCGGTACCGGTGTTGCGCACGGCCTCGGC
>JAGSHB010000103.1 GCA_023954815.1 Myxococcales bacterium
GTTGACTGAGCTACCAGCCGCCGGTTGACCGAGGCGACTTGCAGGAGACAGCCCGCCTGTGAGGTGGGTTTTCGAGGACGGTGATCTTCACATTCGGGTACGACGCCCATCCGCGATCGCCAGACGCGCCATTCGAGCGTGGCCGTAGTTCTATACCCCTAGAATACGAGGATCTGGGTCTCCAACTAATCGCCTGGCACCACGTCTGACTCCTCAACTAGTCGTCTGGCACCACAGCAAGTGATAGGGTGGCGACTCTCCGACGAGGCGAGGATGCCCAACGAAGTTCCGGGTTCCCAGGATATGTTCGCACCTGCCCCCGGACCGGTGCGGCCAGATCCAGAATTCGAAGCCATTGAAGAAGAATTCCGTCGAAACGCCCAACGACGCCAGCGCGGCATCATCCTACTCTGCATCACCGTCACCCTGCTCGCTTTCGGCATCGCCCACGGCGACCGGCTCATGCGCAACGGCCGCCGGGCATGGTTCCGCTGGCAGGCTTGGACGAGCGACGCCCCATTGGCTGGCGTCGACCTCGAGCGCGTACACGGGGCCCTCCTAACCCAATGGGTCGTCGCTCGAAACGAAGACGACGAAGCCGCAGACCGCGCATTCCAAGCGATGAAAGAGGCGATCTTACCCAGCCCAGCCCTCACCAACCTCTTCACCACGCTGCACGAACTAGCGACCCCAGATCGCGGGCTCCTCAAACGCAACGAAGACCTTCAAGACGTGGTCGCGACGTGGAACGAACTGCTGAAGAACGGCGGTGCTCCATGGTGGCTAGAGGGCAACATGCTCGTCGGCCAAGGTTCCGCGCAGTTTTACGTAAAGACCTACAGAATCCGTGGTACAGCGGTCCTCACCGTGGGTGAAGAGCGCGTCGTCACGCGATTGCTATCCCGCGCTGATCACCTCAACGTCGTGGAGTTGGCGCTCGGTCATGCCAGCCCGGACAAGGATCACGCCGCATTGCTCCTCCACCGCATCCGAGACCACGCCCGCGACGTCCTGTGGCCTGCGCTCTCTGCGACAGAGACGGTAGCCCAGCAGGCGGCCGCGCCGGGCGAAGATACGACGTTGGCAGGGCGGGTGCGTTCGGAGGTGCGGGTGGCACTGACCGACGCTGAGTGGCAAGCCCTGAGTTCAACGGCCGCCGCTCGCCGCACCTTGGTGCGAATTCGGCGTTCGGTGACTGCGAGTCGGCGGTGCGGTGCGCGGCTGGTGTTGCACATCAAGAAGCTAGAGGGCCTCGACCTGGACACATTGCGCTGGCTCCGAGGGCTGGCCGTTCGGGAGTCTCAGTATAAGTGCGCGGCCATCACACCGGCCCAAGTCGTCGAGCTAGCCAACGCAAGCCGCGTGCTCAGGAGGACCGGGGGGATGGTTCAGGCGCTCGACCGGCTGGTGATTTGGCTCGCTCGCAATGTGGCCGTTCATGAAAGCCGTCACGTCGCCGACCAACGGGTTCATCGCGGCTTGGAAAAGAAGCTGCCTTGCCGCCAATGCCCCGATTCTTTCAGTGTGCGCTCATCTGCAGAGCTTTCCGCGTGGCTGGCAGAAGTGGCGTGGGGCCCCTCGCCATTTACGACGCTACACCATGCTTGCAGCCTACCGTCAGGCACGTCGACTGGGCGGGCATTGCGGTTCTTGCTCGGCAGGTTGGGCTCGGCCGTCTGTAGTCGTCCACCCGTGGATGTACAACGCCGGGCGCGGCTATTGGAGCTCAAGATCTTCGGCCGCGAGGAGCGCGTCCGCTTCGTCTCTCCCCTGCCCGACCGCATGACCAGCCTTAAGCGTCGCTAGACGGGCGGTCCGTCTTCGAAGCAGCACGATGAGCCAAACCAACCAAAGCAGCCAAGCTACCGCAGACATCCACAATCCCAGGCGTACGGACTGGGGCCGGAAATGCATCTCCACACGGTGCTGGCCCGCACGTAGCTGAACGCCACGCCCCACCCCATTGGCATGCACCAGCGGCTCGGGAGCGCCATCGACCCAGGCTTGCCAGCCGGGGTAGTTCAGGTCATTGACGATGAGCCAAGTCGGTGTCGTGGTTTGTACGCTGAGGATGAGTTGCTCCGCTTCTGCCAGATCGATTTGAACGTGACCCTGCGCTCCCTCGTTAGCCCGTGTACAGGTCGGCTTCGACGCCTCGACAACAGCGACCCTCGCGCCATCAGCTGCCGCCAATTGGGTCAGCGCATCGCCCACCGAGCCCGCGGTCAGCGGGCAAGCGGACAAGTACGCACGCGGGGTCACGTGCTTTGCTTGATACAGCGCGTTTGGCCCTTGCTGGCCGATTTTGCGGCCCCATTGCGCCAACTGAGCAGAGGATTGTGCCAGCACAAAGCCCACGCCGAGGCGCTCCCACAACGGCGACGGCACAGCTGGCCTATCGGGAACAATAGCGACCATCCGATTGGGTTGGCCCTTTGCGCTCAGGTGCTGCCCCAACGTCATGGCACGTGCGGTCAGCAGAGGATCATAGCCGCCCAGATTCAGGTAGCCATGCCGCATACCGACATTCCACAACCGCCGAGTTTCGGTCAGCACCCGCTGGTTGGGTGCAGCCTTCACAAAGACCTCGCGCAAAGGTGGCGGCAGGGTTCTCCCCGGGGCCAACGGCTTGAAGCTGAGCGCTGCGCCCAACAGCGACACCAAGGCAATACTCACCAAAGCCCCCGACCGCACCCTCGGTGCATCGCTGAAGCCCCTTGCGGCGAGACCTCCCGCCGCAGCCAGCCCCAACAGACCAGCTGGTAATCCGCCGCCCGACATCCCGACCGCCAGGGCGAGCGCACCCGTCATCCACGCCGCCGCAACCAGCGAGGAGCGACTGCCGACCCACGTCTCCAGGGCGACCAACGGCAGCAACAGCGTGACGATCCACACACTTCGCGCGGGCACCCGGAGCCACTGCAATCCAGGAATCGCCGACACGACTTCTGTGGCTGACTCGGAGCCGAGCAAGAAGGCGAGGGCACAAGCGACCCACAGCGCCATCGCTGTCCGCCGATGGGGTGCCCACAGGCCCGCCGCAGCGAGGCCAACGAGCGGCGCGCCAACAAAGGCAGAGCGCTCCCAATCCAAGGTCGCAGTGGGGCGAACGAGACCGAGCAAGTCCTCGCTGCGCAGCAGGAAACTGTGGTGAATTTGCAGCTGATTGAGGAGGCGACGGCCCGAATTCTCAGTCAATTCGAGCGCAGGTAGCAATTGACCGGCCGCCAGGGCCACCGCCATCAACAGCCACAGGAAGAGGGCGCCAATCGCCTTCATCGGCGGCCGCCGAACACCGACTCCCCACACCGCCAGCGCCGTCAGCGCGACATAGGGTGCAATGACGATGCCGCCAGCAAGCACGCCCAAAGCGAAACAGGCAGAAGCTATCGGGGCAGCCAGCGGCCGCTCCTTCAGGGCCCACAATCCAGCAGCGATCCCCAACACGTACCAGGGAGTCGCCTGTACCAACATCGGGTGCCCGGCATAGACGTGGCCCATCACCACGCCGGACCCAAGCAGACTGGTGCCGCCGAGCAGGCAAGCCGAGGTATCCCGCTGTAGCCCACGCGACTCAAGCCATGCGGCGCTCAACAGGTAGCCAGCCGCGAACGTCAGGCAGAGGTGCAGCCAAAGGGTGGCGAGGATGGCGTCCTTCACCGAGAGCAGGAGCAAGAGCGCCGCTTGCACGGGGTAGAGAATCCCCCATTGCGCGCCAGCGAGCTCAGGTTGTCCGGTGAAAATGTGAGGATTCCACAGGGGCAGCCGGCCGTCTCTGTAGGCTGCAGCGATGAACTCCCAGTGGGGCGTGACGGCGGAGCGCAAGTCAGCCCCAGCGCCACCGAATCCCAGCGGAGCGGTGATGGATTCCATCATCAAGGCGGCAAGCACCACCCCACAGAGCGCAGTCAGGCCTGCTAGACGGGCAATGTCAGCGCGCAAATCGGGCTCCGAATGGCCGCCCGTATCCTTCGTCGCCTACGGGCTGAGGGGGTGACCGTAGCTCATCGCAAAGCTCATGTCCGCGACCGACTTCAGCAGCTGCACGTACTTCTTCAGGTCAGCGTCAGCAGCGCTCGTCTCCGCGGCGCTCAGCCCCTTGAAGCAATCGTCGGCGGTGGTCGCCGTCGCCGAGGTCCCATCACACTGGCTCGAACGAGACAACAAGCGGTTGGCGTGGGCAATCATCGCCGCACCTGCACCGTCCTTCTTCTTGAGCGCGCCGTAGACCATGCCCGTCCCCGGATCGGCGAACGAGACGGTCGATTCGGCCGGCAACTGCGGCGCCTTCCACGTGCCAGCCACCCAGATTTGCGCTTCCTCGATGAAGTCGCGGTCGTAGTTGGTCATGAAGTTGGCTTGGCCCAATAGCGAGAAGTACAGCTGCACGGTGAAGTCCGCGGCGGGGTCGATGGGGTCAGCGTGGATGGCATCGAGCTTGCCGCTGTAGTTCGGGAAACGAACCTTGCCGCTGCTGTCCTTGTAGGGACCCACGCGACTCCAATCACCCGACTGCAACGCTGCATTGATCGAGCGAATCGATTTCGAGAACGTGTTGTAGTAGCTGACGTGCCACTCGCGAATGTCGATGGGATTGGCCCGTGCGACGAAGTTGGTGCGGCTGTCTGAGATCGCCATGATGGCCATGATCTTGTCGACGTAAAATCCGATGCGGCTGAGGCACTCGTACCAGAAGTAGCCGCACTCACGGCCACCGGCGGCGCCGCGCGACCAATCCGTCGAGTAGTAGCGCGCATCGGCGATGCCCAAGTTCAAGTTGCCGCCGCCACCGGACTTCCACAGCTGAGTACCGTCCGCCCGGGTCGTCTTTGCGTAGCCGCCCACATCCGGCATGAGGATGGTCTCGACCAAGAACTGAAATGCGTTCTGCACGGCCCAGGTGTTGCCTCCCCAGCCGGCGACTGGATCTGTGAAGAACTTCTGCAGCATCTCCGGGGAGTAGAATTGCGGCAGGAACGCGGCGTAGAGCCCGTAGATGTCGTGCCACTGCTTGATACGATGGTAGATGCGCCGGTAGTAGCGATTGGCGTAGCTCCAGTTGCTAACGCCCAGGTTGCCGCGGACGAACGAGCGGGTGACGTACCAGGTGTCCCACTCGTCGAGGAAGTGGCTCATACGCTCCTGGCTATCAGCGCCAAAATCACGGGTCAGGCAGCTGTCGGACAAGTCGCTACGGCCATGGCTGCAATAGACATACGGCACGCGGATAAGCGTCTGATCGCCCGATTTTGCGGTGCTTAAGTCCGCAGATAGCTGCGAGGCGTCGACCAACTGACGGTTGGAGGCCTCGTACATCTTCGGGCCCATGTCGTTGTAGACCTTGGTGTAGTGCGTGACCTGCGGGCCAAAGATGAAGAACTCCAGAATCTCTGAGCGACCGTTGAACCACTTCTTCCAGACGCCCTTGCTCTTACCGGCGTCCTTGAAGACCTCAACCTTGTTGGCGTAACCGAACAAGATAGCAGCGCGGTCGTACTTGCCGACACCGAGACCGTCGATGGTCAAACGGCCGGCGTAATCCATGACCGAGCTGTAGGCGTAGTTGTAGATCTTGCCGTTGATCTCCTTTTCGGTGATGGGGTCGACCAGACGCGGCGCGACCTTTCCGTCATCGCGGAGCTTCCAGTAGCCGTCGAAGTAGTTCACCGCGTCATCAGAACCGCCGAAGTTGTGCATCAATCCCAAGGAGTGTCCGACCTCGTGAGCGAACACGGCGGTGTACACGCTCTCCTGGACCATCTTGTAGATCTCGTCGGAGGTCTTGCCCTTGACCTCTTTCGCGAGGCCCATGAGCGCGTCGTCGAGCATCTCAGGCAGGTACATGTTGCGGCTCGCGGCGATCTCCTGACGGATGCGATCTCGGTCCCGAATGCGCGCTTTCAGCCCGGAACGGAGGGGGCTAGCCGCGTCGAGCATCTTCTGCGTCACCGGTGCTTCTGGCGCGAAACCAGCGGCCATCTTCAGCTCGGGATGCATCAGCTGCTTCTCGATACCGGTATTGGCGACGCGATCCAGACGCGCTTGAGCGCTGTTGCCGAGGCCATTGAGGTGCCCAGCGTCGTACATCGTCTGTAGGTGCTTGTCCGCCCAGTGGTGGTGGCCGTGCTTGTGCTGCGTATCGACATCGAGCTGAGTCAGCTTGGTGCGACGACCCGCCCAGTACTTCGAGAACACGCTGTTGGCGATGCGGGAGACCATCTCATTGGCCTCTTCCAGACCACGCGGCTGAAACCGGCTCTTCTTGTTGGCGACGGTGGTCACCCACTCGGTCAGATCCACACCCTTGATGAAGTCCTGCGGCGAGCGGATGCCGTTGAGCAGCTCGATCATCTCGACTGTGCGCCAAGCGGCGGTGTTGTTGTGGTGGTACATGTAAGCCATACCACTGAGGATCTCGCCGGTCTCCGGGTCGTTATTGGACGGTCCAAGACCCAGCAAGCCGTACTTCATGTACTTCGGCACCCAGGCCATGAACGAGTAGCGGATGTCGCCCAAACGCGGGGACGTTCCCGCCTCGCCGCACTCCTTGGGATCGCCTTCTTTGACGGGGTTGTTCTCGCAGAGGATGAACATGTCGCCGTCGTACGGGTTGCCGGTCGCCTTGACCGCATCCTTGAAGACCTTGTTCCACTGGGCGCTGACCTTGCGGGCCACCGGCTTGAGCTCATCGGTGAACTGCAGGTTGACGTGGTAGACGATCGGCCGCGGCGTGCGCTTGGCCGGCGGGATGACCTTGCCGTCAGCGTCCTTCCAGTTCTTCCAGATGTTGTGCCGCTGCAGGTAGCGCTCTTTCTTCTGCTGCTTGATGCCCAACTTGCTGTCATAGACAAGCCGATCCGACGTGAAAAAGCCGAACATATCGGTCTCAGCGCCTTTGTACGGCCGCGCGATGAACTGATGATTCGGATCGATTTTCTTGAACGAGTGACGGATAGAGTACTCGCCGCTGCCACACTCGGTGGTCTCCTCACCCATGAGCCAGCAGACCGGAATCTGACCGTATCCCGGGTACTCGATGGTGCCCGCTTTGGCGAAGATGCGGTTGGTGACGTCGAAGTAGGGCGCGTCGGTCTCAAACTCGAGGTGAGGGGCGTCCGGGTGCAGCGCGCCTTCCTTCGACGTCTGCTGCGGGTAGTACGGCACCGACTCGATGCTCTTGCGCTCAAAATCGAGCTGGTAGTTCGTCACCTTGTTGGACGACCAGTCGACGCGGATGAATTCACGCTCGTACCAGGGCCGGTCGATGGCGTTTTCTTCCATGATGTTCATTTCTTCACCCGTGGTCGGGTTGTAGGCCCGGCGCACGTCGAAGTGCTTGACGATGGGGAAGGCTGCGATGACCTCGCCTTCGTAGTCGTCGCCCTTGAGCGCCTTGTCGTCGCCGCCCTTGATGAGCTCGACGTTCCGGCGCACGAACAGCGTCTTTTCCTGGATGTCGAACTTCACCTTCTGCAGACCGCTGTGGTCGGTGTTACCCACAAAGGTGAAGCCATTGGAGCTTGGCACGTCCACCACGGTGCGCTGGTAGTACCATTCGCCCGTAAAATTGGCCTTTTTGAGCGCGTACGGCTGCACGCGATCGATGGGGTCGCGCTCCTCCGCACAACCGCTCACGAAGCCAGCAGTAGAGGCGAGCAGGGCTGCACCAAGCAACGTCGAGACCACACGACGCAGCGTATGGCGATGGGTGGGACGGGCGAGACCTTTGGGGTCTGAACCGGTGAAATGGGCGATCATGACAAGCTCCAGAGCGGAAACGAGAGGCACAGGATTGGGGCCGAATTCAGTCGCGATCAGCTGCCGCGAAGGCTGCTAATCAACGCGTCCGGGAAGATCCGAACGGCGAAGAACAAGGTCGTATTTCGGTTGAAGAAGGGCGTGCGTTTGGTCGAGTCCGGCGCCAACTGCAGGGACGCAGTCTCGCTACCAAACGCGAGCGAGAGGCTCTTGTTGACCCGGAAATTGGCGCTGACGACATAGAACACAATGCCGCGCGCGTCGGGATCGGTGCTGTCGGCTGCGACGCTCACGCCGTGCTGCGTGGTCGTGGTGCCGAGGTCGTACAGCGTGTCGTAGAACAGACCGAACTGCACGGCGATGCTGAGGCGGCTGTGAGGCATCCAGGTCAGGGCGCCGATGCCCTGCCAACGACTCTCCGGGTTGCGCGCGCCGCTGTGAGAAAAACGGCTGCAGCCGCCCATCAAGTCCGCGCAGCCTTCAAGCCAAGGCGTATCGAGGCTGCCCGTGGTGTAGCGATTGGCGAAGAAACCGTAGCGACCGATCAGCGCCAAACTCACCCGCTGCTTGAAGCCAGCGACGGAGAACCCGGTGCCCCAGCTCCCGACGAAGCCGGCTAAGCCGCCGACGAGCAGCGTGCGAGCTTGGCTGGCCTTGCTCGTGGGTAAACGCACCTGGCCCGATGCCGATAGACCGAAGCCCTTGGCGCCGCCGATACGGTAATTCACGGTCAAAAAGGTGTCGGACAAGGTGGCTTCGCCGGCCTGGTTGGTCCAATCGCTCTGCGTAAGCTCCTGGGTGGCGATGATCATGCCGCTGAGGCTCAGACGCTTGCTGAGTTTGACCCGTGGGGCGAACAGCAGCGTCATGGCGTAGTAGGGATTCCAAGTGGGCTCACTGGTCTTGTCCAAGCTGATGGCGCTGACCACGTTGCGGTAGCTGATCATCGATCCGGCGAACACGGTTCCCTTGCCCGCGCTCACACCAGCTGGCCCCGTACCACCGACCTGAGCGCTCGCAGTGCGCGGAGCGACGACGACGCAAAGGGCAATCAAGGCGATGACAGCCGCGACCATGTGCCAACGGCGCACGACGGCACTGGCGGGTGTCAGCAGAGACGTGCTGACCACTTTGCGACTCGAGATTAACTGATAAAACATCGTCATTACCAAAGGTTTGACACCATCTGACGAGACTTCTGCCGTCGATGTGAGCGGAAGGTAGGGGATTGGCGCAGTCCTGGGAAGACGACACAGAGTTGCAGCCGTGCATGGGGGCGGTGCATGCGTCGGGTGCACAGGCTGATTTATCAAGCCGAACCACGACTTTGAGGCCCAAGAACCGGCCCCGTGGCGCTCGATGAGCCTCGAAACTTGCGTAGCGTGTCGCCCGCACTGCACCCTTGGCCCGCGGAGGGACGCCAGTGGCGGAGACACGAGCCGAGATCGAGATCCATGCCAGCCCCGGCATCGTCTACAACACGTTGTGGGACGTGGAGCGCTATCCCGGCTTTCTCACGGACATCATTGACGCCAAGGTCAAGCCAGGACGCTCGCCCAACCTACAGCATGTCATTCAGCACACGCGTATCGTTCGCGCGGTGCATCTGTCATTTGAAATGAATGGCGACCCAACGAATTTTATCCAGTGGCGACTCACCGACGGTGACAACTACCTGTCGCAACACGAGGGCTCGTGGATGGTTGAGCCCAGGCTGGACGGGCGCACCTGCGCGGTCGTGTATCGCACCCGTTTTGAGTTCGTCGGCGCCGTACCGGAAGCCGTGGTGAGACGATTGGTCGACTTCTCGGTGCCGACCATGCTGCGGCAGGTCAAAGCACGAGCCGAATTCATGGCGCGCAAAGCTGAAGCAATGTTCTAGGGCGCGGGCAGCGCCGGTAGCGAGTCGGAGATACGCATGGCATTTCTCAGAGGCATCGAAACCCTGGCCATCGGCAAACAAGAGACAGTGTCCCTCTATTATGAGGGCGCGGGGCTGTGGGTCGACAAAGATGGCAAGGAGGTCAAAGCGACCGACGCCATGTGTTACGACTGCATGACCAGCTTCTACGTGCTGGACAAGGACCCCATCGATTTTTGCCCGCACTGCGGCTATCGCAACGGCAAGAGCTGGGCGGAGTACGAAAAGGCACGCAGCTGGGCGATGAAGCACGACTGGGAGTGGATGCGAAAGCTCGGCCGCATCCCCGTCGGTTGCAGACGCAGTGATGGCTCCTGGTTGGCCGTGTTTGCGCCGAGCGCCAAGGCGGTCGCCAACAGTGGTAAATACGTGCAAGCCCGTGAGCTGCTGATCGACGACCGAGAAGTTGCCGAGACCGGTGCCGATGGACGTCAAGCCGGGGTCGGCGGCGGCGGCGGCAGACGAGGCGGTGGTCAGCCTGGCGCTTTCGGCGGCGGCGGCAGCGGCGATGACTGGGGGCTGGAAATCGATTGAGCGTCTCCGCCGAGACGCGACTGCGCGACACGCCGCGGTGGCCCATCGACAATTGAGCGCTCTGGTCCCATCAGGAGGACACCGTGACGAGAAAAGCTGCTGGCATCATCATCATCGGCGACGAGGTCCTGTCCGCGCGCATCGCTGAGGCCAACCTCGCCACCCTCCTGAACTCCTTTGCAAACCACGGCGTCAGCGTCATGGAAGTCAGCGTCCTGCCCGACGATGCCGCGCGGATCGCCACAGTCGTCGCCGACTTTGCTGGGCGCTTCGACGTCGTCGTGACAACCGGCGGCGTCGGGCCCACGCACGACGACCTGACCTGGGCCGCAGTCGCCCGGGCTTTCGACATGGAGCTCACGCTGCGAGACGACGTAGTGAGTTGGATGACCCACCGCAATGGCGGCCCACTTTCGGCGGAACAGCTGCGCATGGCCATGCTGCCATCGGCCACGCAGATTGTGCGCCCAGAGGCCGGACAGCGGGGCTTTTTGCTGCGTTTGGGCAATGTCTGGGTGCTGCCAGGGGTGCCCGCCATGGTCAGTCGCAGCGCCGATCGCATCGCCCAGCGCTATGCGAGTTCGCCCGCCTTTGTGGCGACCGCGCGCTACAACATCGACGAGTGGGAGGTTGTGGCCGCAATCGATGCGGTCGTGAGCGCCCATCCGAGCGTTCAGATCGGGAGCTATCCGATTTTCGACGCTACCGATCACCGACTCAAACTCACGTTCGTTGCCGACGAACGCGCGCTAGCCGCCATCGCTTTGAAGGCCGCCACCGCCGCGGTCGGCGACCAACATCTCGTCGACGTCGTATGGGCTGGTGGCCCGACCGCATCCAAGGGTGACGACGCGGCGAACGACGCCGGCACGGACACAGAGCGCTAGGCATATGGCGACGCTGACCAGCCTTGATTTACGAACGCGGCTCACCTTGCAGGTGGGTCGCTACCAGCAACGCGAGGCGGAAAGTCGCGCGGATCTCAATTTCCTCGATCTTGGTGTCGGGCTGACTTGGCGCGCGGGTCGCCCGCACACCGGTGCAACTCGCGCACTCAACTGGGAACTCGCCGAGTTAGCAGATGTGTGCGGCTTCATGGCCGAAGGGCAGCACTCCTCGTGGCAGTCTCGGCTGCTGGACAGCGCGCTACGCTTGAATCTGCAACGTGCGGTCGAGCGAGGCGACGCCGTGCGCGTGGCCTGCCTATTGTGTCGCGATGGCGCCGGGCTGCCGCCGCATTTTGTCGTCGACTGGGACGAAGACCGGCTGACAAATCGGCGAGCGGGTGTGGTGGGGCTACGAATGGATGTGAGCCGCGCCGCCATTGCTGTCTTTGCCGCAGAACTGGCAGAAGAGGTCGCCCGCTACCCGCTGAGGCTGCCGCCCAAACGTCGCTAATTCGGCATCAAACGGCTCGCTGAATGCAGCCTCACGGCCTCCGAGCCATGCCTGTTGCATGGGCGCACAATCCATTGTCGGCGGTGGAGACAGTCCGCCCTTGCGTAAATGTTCTCCATTTGTGTAGCGTGCGCCGCCTTCCGGGGCTGGATGTGCGCTCAATGGGCGCAATGTTCGGCATCTCGCTCGCGAAACAAGCTGGAAGACAAAGAAGAAACAGGGCACTGCCCGACCAAGACGACAGGCGCGCGGTCCAGCGCGACGTGCGTGACCTCAGGAGATAGACATGAAGCGGATGTGGATCGGGGCCCTGGCCCTCTCGATGGCGATGGCTCTTACCGGCTGCGGCAGCGACAACGGCAACGGTGGCGGCGCCGCAGTAGTGACCGATACGGGCAG
The DNA here is from genome assembly GCA_023954815.1 of Myxococcales bacterium. Taxonomy (GTDB): domain Bacteria; phylum Myxococcota_A; class UBA9042; order UBA9042; family UBA9042; genus UBA9042. The sequence goes on from JAGSHB010000103.1 coordinate 12,011, forward strand.
CGCTACGGACGCTGGCGGCGACAAGGACGCTGGCACCACCGGGGGCGACACCACCGCTTCGACCGACACCGGCAACGGCGCCACGACCGACACGGGCAGCGGCACGGCTGACACGGGATCGACCACGGACGACAAGTGCGCGCAGACCGACAACGCCTGCCTGCAGAGCTGCGGCACCAAGAAGTGCGCCACCGAGATGGCTGGCTGCAACTCCGACAAGGGCTGCTCCGGTCTCATCACCTGCCTCAACGGCTGCGCTCAGGGCATCACGCCAGCGAAGCCTGCCGACGGCGTCATGCTCCCCAACGGCAACACGCCCACCACCTGCAATGACTTCTGCATCGCCAACGCTGGCAAGACCTCGTACGACAAGCTCGGCGAGATGCAGATCTGCATCCAGGGCAAGTGCATCAAGGACGTGCCCGGCAAAACTTCGAACTGCGTGCAGGGAACCCCGGACTACAACTCCTGCATCAGCACGTGCGCTGTGACCAAGTGCAAGACAGAGTACGACACGTGTACTGGCAGCAAGGACTGCAACGACCTCATCACCTGCCTCACCGGCTGCAACGGCAATCAAGCCTGCCAGCAAGGCTGCGCTACCAAGGGCACCCAGAAGGGCGTCAGCGAGTACCAATCGATGGCCGGGTGCGTGCAGTCCAACTGCATCGCGCAGTAGACGCATCACAGCGGCTCCGGCTGCTGACATCGATCGCCAGCCGCGGCGCGCAACCCTTCGGGGATGCGCGCCGCGCTGCGTTTTGAGACGCTCCTTGTCATAGACCCGAGATGCGGACTCAGCCATGCCGATACGTGACCTGGACCCACGACTGATAGATCAGCTACAGCGCTCACTCGACACCTCGGTCGCGCGCGCGGAATCGGTGACAGGTGGCGACATCCACCAGGCCTTTCGTATCTATCTCGGCGACGAGCGCACGGTGTTCGTGAAGACCAGTGCACACACCTCACCGGGCCTGTTCTCCGCTGAGGCTGCTGGCCTGCGCTGGCTAGCGGGGTTCGGCGCGATACAGACCCCGCACGTGCTAGCCCATCGTGAGCAAGACGCCCACTGTCCCGGGTTTTTAGCGTTGAACTGGCTGGCTCACGGCCGCGCTACAGAATTGGGCCTGCGCGCCCTCGGCCAACAGCTGGCCACGCTGCACTGTCACGGACAGGTCGCCCCCGGGTGGAGTCGTGCGAGCTTCATTGGCTCCCTGCCACAGCTCAACGGCGGCGAGGCGCTGTCCTGGCCTGAGTTCTGGGCGGAGCGACGGCTGCGCGAGATGCTGTCCCATGCGGGGCCCAGACTGCCGGCCCAGACCAGCGCCCTCGTCCACCAAGTCTGCGATCACGCCGCGGACATTATCGGTACCGACCGCCCGCTCGGCCCGCTCCACGGCGACCTGTGGCGAGGCAATGTGCTCTTTGTGGGTGACGATCCGGTGCTGATTGACCCGGCGGTCTACGTCGGCGATCCGGAAGTCGATCTGGCGATGATGGCCCTCTTTGGCGGATTCGGCCCCGCATTCTGGCAGGCCTACCACGGCGAGTTGGCTATCGAGGCTGGCAGCGAAGGGCGGCGGGCCATGTACCAGCTGTGGCCGCTGCTCGTGCACGTCGCGCTCTTTGGCCACGGGTATGTTGCCCAAGTAGATGCCGCAGCCAGGCGCGCGTTAGCGTTGGTCTGACGCGCCTTTGCGGCTCCAATAAACGGCGTCTGGCAAGATCGCCGCGCCCAGCGCGACGGCGTCGCGTCCTAGGACAGGCGTGTGCCAGCGCGTCCCTTCTCGCAGACGCTCAAAGCTGTGGTCAGCCATCACCACAATCGCCTCGCCAACAATGGGCGCGCGTAGCGCCTCAGGCGCTACGTGCAAGACGACATCGGCGATATCAAAGACATTGATCATCCCACCCAAGGCGATCCCCAGTCTGCTACCGATATCCCTCGTCAGTTGGTGCGCGAGAGGCGAAGCAGTCGAGAGCCCATCGATGAGCGGCGCCAGCGCTTCGCCAACATCCAGCAAATCACTTGAATCTATGGGTTCACAGCCCCAAAACCGCGCAGCTGCAGCCATGTTTTCGGGCCAGGTCCAATCGCGTAGTGCGCCGGAAACTCCGGAAGACATGCCGGCTCCGGAAGACATACCGGCTCCGGAGGACATGGCGGCTCCAGAAGACCCAGAACCACCAGCAGCCTCAGCTGGCCCCACGTCGCCATGTGACACCGCATAGGGCGGCCCCACCGAATCGACAATCCACGCGTCGGTGCGCCAAGGCGCTTTGACGGTTCCCCTAAATTGGCCGCCCAAGATCAACCCGGTCGCGTGCACGCCAATACCGATGTGCACCTGATCGGCCAAAGCTGCCCCCACCCCAAAGGCGGCCTCCCCAGCCGCCCGCGCCCCAGCCTCACTTACGACGTCGCCCGGGCACGCCAACCCATCAGCGAGCAGCCCAAGTGCCACGACAGGTGTGTCGTGGCGTGGAAAACGAGCTGCGACCACCACGCGTTCGGGCGCCGCACTCTGACGCTCGACCAAAATCGCCGCCTGGGATAGCACATCGACGGCCCCCAACATCAGGCGACGATCGACAACCCCACGCTGCTCACAGACCCACGAAAGTTGCGCTGGCGTGGCGTCTGGCTCAAAGACGAGGGTTGCGCGGCTCATCAGCTACTGCCCAAAAAGCGTGCGGAAATTGGCGCGCAGCACCGCGGCGACATGATCGGCCGATTCACCCCGCGCTTTTGCGATGGCCGCCACGCCCCGGGGCACATTGGCCGGCTCATTGCGCTCGCCGCGATCGGGGCCCATGTACGGACTATCGGTCTCTGTGAGCAGCCGTTCGAGGGGCACTTCCTGGGCCATCCGCTGAAACGACTCTGCGCGCTCAACGACAGGCGGGATCGACAGGTAGTAGCCCGCATTTGCAATGCGTTTGGCCAATTTCAGCTTGCCGCCGTAGCAGTGAAAATCGGCGCGCTCCACCCCTTCCTCCTGGAGCAACTCGAATGTGCGCGCCTCAGCCTTGCGGGTGTGCAAGATCAGCGGCTTGTCGTGCTTGATCGCCACTTTGCACAACCGTCGCAGGACCCGCTCTTGCTCGGCGAGCGCAGCGGCATCGCGTACCCAGTAGGCATCCAGCCCGACTTCTCCGATCGCCACCACCTCGCTGGCCACGCTGTCGATCCAGTCGATCTCCGCGTCCACATCGAAGACCGCCGGCGGGTCGAAGGGATGATCCCAAGCCGCGCGATCGATGACGGCGCCGCACGCATCCACCGGATAGATGCCGACAGCCGGTAGGAGGTTGTCGTGACGCCGGCATAACTCAATGACAGCGCGGTTGGATTTCGGCTCGAGACCGTTGACGATAACAAAAGCCAGACCGGCAGCACGGGCCCGCTCGGCGACAGCGTCCTCTTCGCCGGCGAAGCTCGGATGAATCAGATGCGCATGCACATCGACGTAGGGCGAGGTTGGGGGCAACATGGGCACTCCGCAGGCCGCAAGAAGGCGGCGCGGGCAGGGTAGCGGAGCGGACACGGCCTGCAAGTACGGGTCCATTGAAGGGAGTCTCAGGTGAGCAAATACGATCTTCGGCAGGTCACGGTGCGCGGAACGCCAACAGAGATGGGCGCGGGCCAAGGCGAGGCCTTCCGAGACCTCATCAGCGACTTCATCGAGATGCGTTTCGACGCGGTGCAGACGTTCTTTGGTGAGCTCGGCCGCGGTAACTTGTCGGAGTTGCTGGATGTTGGCCGGCAGGGGCTCCATCACTTGGAGGGTTGGCACAAAGACGGGTTCGATGAACACATGGCGGTCGCTGCAGCCGCCGGCGTCGATCCGGTGAGCCTATTTACCACTGGCAACATGACCGATACACGCGACGGCGTGGTGCTCAACAACAAGCATCGCGGCGCCGACGTGGGTCCAGCCGATGCCGAAGGGTGCTCGTTGGTGCTGGTGCCAGGCGCCCGAACGGTGGATGGCTCACACGTCGTTGGGCAAACCTGGGATCTCAATCCGCGAGACCTCGACTATGTGGTGGGCGTGCATCGCGTACCCACGAACGCCCCCGAAACCTGGAGCGTGACGGTCTCTGGCTGCCCTTCGTTGGTGGGTATGAATTCTGCGGGCATCTGCACCGGCACCACCAACATCAAGACCTGGGGTGCGCGGGTCGGCGTCGGATACATGAACATCCTGCACAAGGTGCTGAGCCAGTCGCGCTTTGACGCCGCCGCCAGCGTGATTGAACAGGCCCCACGCTCCGGTGCGCACACCTATTGGCTCGCCGATGGTGAGCGGATCAGTGACTGGGAGACCACGCCAGCTAGTTTCGTCCGCCGAGACGCCCACGCTCAGCCCCTTTGGCGGACAAACCACTGTATCAATCACGCCCATCAGGTGCTGGAGGGTGAGGCAGCCAGCGCCAGCAGTTTGGCGCGCTACAATCGTATCGGCACAACGCTCGACAAGCACAACATGAGCGTCGAGCGCATGCAGCAGCTGTTCGCAGACCGCACCGACGGCGTCGACAGCATCAATCGCTATGAGGAAGACGAGCAGGGCACGGCGACGAACTCGGTCCTGGTGATGGTGCCGGAGCGCCTGGAGCTGTGGGCCTGTCGCGGCAATGCGGATCGGGGTCAGTGGCATCGACTGCGGTTCGAGTTTGCCGGCTCAAACGCGCCATGAATCGGACGCAGCCATCACCGTTGCAGGCGCCCCCGCAGGCGATCTTGCTGGATATCATGGACACCGTGGTCGTCGATCCCTTTTTCGACGATGACCTCGGCGCCCACTTCGGCCTGGACCGACAGACGCTATTTTCGCGGATGACCCCGGATATTTGGCCTGCCTTTGAGCGAAACGAGCTCACAGCCGAGGTCTACTACAGCCGTTTTTTCAAAGATGGCTCTGGCGTCGACGGCCCCGCGCTGGAGGCCTGGATGACCGAGCGCTATCGGTGGGTCGACGGCATGAAAGACCTTCTCTCTGAGCTAAAATCCCTAAATATCGGGGTTTTTGCGCTGAGCAACTACCCCGTCTGGTGGCAACACATCGAAGATCGCCTGGGGTTGGGTCGCTACCTCGAGTGGCGCTTTGTGTCCTGCATGACCGGCGTTCGCAAGCCAGACCCGGCGGCCTACCTCGGCCCAGCTTCATCGCTGTCGCTGCCGCCCGGCGCATGCCTATTCATCGATGATCGGCTGAGCAACTGCGACGCTGCGCAAGCTGTGGGCATGCCCGCGCATCACTTTCAGACAACCGCCCAGTTGCGCGCCGATTTGCGACGTCTCGGTCTCGAGTTGGCGCAGCATTGAATATCCAGGAGTCAGCATGAAGGCAGCGTTTTGGCATGAGCGGTGGTCGAGTCAGCGCATCGGGTTTCACCTTCCCGTGGTCAACCCGAATCTCAAAGCGTGGTGGCCAACCCTGAATGTTCCCCAAGGCAGCAGAGTGCTGGTTCCCCTGTGCGGGAAGACGTCCGACATGGTCTGGCTGCACGAACAGGGCTGCGAGGTGGTAGGGGTGGAGCTCTCCGAGGTGGCGTGCCGGTCTTTCTTCGAAGACAACGACCTGCCCTATCGAACCGAGAACGAGGGGGACTACACACGCTGGATTGGCGAAGGCTCGGCCAAGGGGTTGACCGTGGTCCAGGGTGACTTTTTTCAAGCCCCGTTGGCGCTCATCGGTCCAGTTTCCGCCCTCTACGACCGCGCGTCGCTCATCGCGTTGCCGCCTGAGATGCGCGTTCATCATTGCGCGCAGCTGGCCCGGCTGCTCCCGCCCGGCGCGCCGGGGCTGATGATCACCATCGCCTACCCACGAGGCGAAAAGCAGGGCCCGCCGTTTTCGGTGCCAACAGCAGAAGTGCAGGCGTTGACCCATGGCCATTTTGAGGTCAGCACCCTGGCCGACAAGGACCTGCTGACGGGGCCAAATCCAGAAAACCGGTGGAACCTGAGCTCGCTGCACGAGTTGGTTCACCTCGTAACGCGTGTAAATACAGGCGGATAGACAACAGTCTACAAGAGGGCGTAACGATCCGCTGGGTCATGCACTCCTTGATACAGGGGCGGACGAAGAGCGTTCCCCCACATCAACAGCATTGCAGCGAACCCCAGAGCACGTGCCCTCGCGCGTGGTTGTGGCTTCTTGCGGCCAAACGCCGCCCGTTACCCCGCATGCGATGGACCCGGAGACCCAGATGCAAATCAAACCCTTCTTCGATGCCCGCACCTACACACTAACCTACTTGGTCTGGGACGAGGCCACCCTCGACGCCATGGTCATCGACTCGGTGCTCGATTACGACCCGATCGCGGTGAAGACCTTCGACCAATCCCTGCAAGACCTGATGGCCTTCATCGACGCAGAGAACCTGAAGCTACGCTGGGTCTTTGAGACCCATGCGCACGCCGACCATCTGTCGGGATCGCAGGTGCTCAAGGATAAATACGGCGCCCGGGTGGCCATCGGCGCGGCCATCACGGATGTGCAGGACGTCTTCAAAGGCCTGTTCAATCTGCCATCCGAGTTCAAGACCGATGGCTCCCAATTCGACAAGCTACTTTCCGACGGAGAGGTTGTTCACATCGGCTCCATGGCGGTCAGAGCGCTGTCGACTCCCGGCCACACGCCGGCGTGCATGAGCTTTCAGGTGGGTGACGTGCTGTTCACCGGCGACGCGCTCTTCATGCCAGACTTCGGCACCGGTCGCTGCGACTTCCCCGCTGGCAGCGCGGCAGACATGTACCACTCGGTCCACGACAAGCTGTACGCACTCCCCGACGAGACCCGCGTGTTTGTAGGCCATGACTACCAGCCAAATGGGCGAGAGTTGCGGTGGGAGACGACGATCGGCGAGTCAAAGCGCACCAACAAGCACCTCAAGATAGACACGGCTGAGGGCGACTTTGTGGCCCTGCGCAGCGAGCGCGACCAGTCTCTCAATGCACCTGTGCTGCTGTACCAGAGCGTGCAGGTCAACGTCGCGGCAGGGCAGCTGCCTGATCCTGAGGGCAACGGCATCCGCTACCTCAAGCTACCCATGGTGCACAACGGGTAGCAGCGTGCGGCGTAATCAAGATGACTATCGCAGCACGCTGCTAGTTTTCTTCATGATTGGGGGGCTAAGAGCGCCCCCAGTCGCGGCAAGCCGCGACTTCCCCATCTCAGTAGCGTGCGGCGTAATCAAGATGACTATCGCAGCACGCTGCTACAGCACGATGTCGAAGTGCGCGCTGTGGCTAACCGGCTTGCCCTTGCTCGTCAGCTTGACGATGTGGGACGCATCGCCCGACTTGCAGGAACCACACGAGTCATTCGGCGATAAATAGGGATCGCCTGCGAAGTACAGCTGCGTAATCAGAATGGTCTTCGACGGGGTCGTCACCCGGAAGTGGATGTGCCGCGGCCGGTAGCCTCCGACATCCAAATAGGCTCCCGGCAAGATGGTGGTGAACGAAAACTTGCCGCTGCAATCACTGAGCAGCGTCGCCCGCAGGGGCGTCTTGTGGTTCAGATCTCTATACTTGCCCTTATCGTCGGCCTGCCATACTTCGATTTGCGTATTGGCGATGGCAGCGGCGCATCCGTGGTCATACACCCGGCCCGTGATCAGCAGTGGCTCGCCCGGCTCCTTGGGCCCAGCGAGAACCAGCGAGCTCGGCGCGTTGGCCTCAAAGTAGGGCCCCTCCAAATCCGCGCCGGTATCCACGCACGGTTGGGGAGCCTGGCCTTGGGGAGCCGTGGAGCACGTGCCGGCGCCATCAGCGCTACCGTCAGCACCGACGCTTGTTCCATCGGAGCCAATCGCGCTGTCAACTGACGCTGCGTCACTGCCACCATCGCCCTGCCCTGATGCGTCGAGCGCGCTGGTGTCCGACGCAGTGACAGCGTCTGGTCCAGCGGCATCGCTGCCCGCACCGTCGCCTGTTGTCGAGCGCTCGCCGTCCGACAGCGTCGTGTCCGAGAGCGCCGTGTCTGAAGAGCGCCCAGCCCCATCGACAACTGTCTCCTTAGTCGAGGACTGTCCGTCTGAACAGCCGCTCAGCAGGGCAGAGCCACCCACAGCCGCCAGCGGTAGGGTCGATAGTTTTGATAGAAACGCACGCCTCGGCTGCGCCTCCTTGCCCCAACTGTCACCAGACATCTGACCTCCAGAGATGGCACATCCGCTCAGCCGGATTGCCGCCAAAACCCTAGCAAATCAACCTCAGAGCAGCCAACCAGCTCTCACTTGTTCTCGCAGGCGCCGTTGTAGCAGACCTTGCCACCGCCGCAGCTTAACCCGTTGTTCATCGGGGTGTTCATGCAGTTGCCCGACCAAGGCAGGCATACATCCGCCGTGCAGGGATTGCTGTCGTCGCAGGCGGTGGAGCCCGGCGCCGGGCCATAGGCGCAAAGACCAGTCTTGGCATCGCAGGCGTCGCCGTGACAGGTCTTGCCATCACCGCACAGGCTTCCATGGTACGTCAGCTTGCGCAGTGTGTGGCTGTTCTCTTCAATGACCCACAGCGTATTGCCCGCACCAACACTGATGCCATGCGGACCATTGAGGCGTGCGAGGGCCAACGCACCGGCCACTGCACCACCCTTGCCACCCGCGATGGTCGACACTTGACCAGCCTGCGTGATGCGACGGATCGCGTGGTTGCCCGTATCGGCGACAAACAGCACACCTGCCGCGTTGACCGCCACGTCACCCGGCAACTTAAAGGCCGCCTTGCCGCCCAGCCCGTTCGCATAGCCGCTACCGGCGCCGGCGATCGTCGTCACCACGTTGCCAATCACCCGACGAATCCGATGGTTACCGCGATCTGCCACATAGATGCGACCCTGCGCGTCCACATCGACCCCCGTCGGCGTGTCGAACTTCGCTGACGTCGCCTTGCCATCCGCAAAGCCCTTGTCACTACCGACCAGCGTGTTGAGCACGCCCGTCGCGGGGTTGAACTCACGAATGCAGTGGTTGCCGCTGTCAGCGACGATGACCAGCCCCTTCTGGGTACCAGCGATGCCGCGCGGGTAGGCCAATTTAGCGGCCGTTCCTTTGCCGTCTGCGAAGCCGTTCTTGCCATCGCCAGCCACCGTCGTGACCAGGTTGCTCTTCACAATGTCGAGACGACGGATGCGGTGGTTGAGCTCATCTGCGATCCAGATCATGCCGTCCGGAGTCACAGCCACGTCAGCTGGCCGATTGAAGCGCGTGTTGCTGCTCGAGTAGCTGCCGTCCTTATACCCAGCTGTGTAGCCGCTGAGCCGATAGGTCTGTCCGGTGGCCAGCACACGACGAATCCGGTGATCTGAGCCACCAGCGACGATGGTCTGACCCAATCCCGGGTGCCACGTCACGCCGAGCGGCACGGTGAAGCGCGCCTTGTCGCCTTGGCCATCAGTCGTCCCGATACTGCCCGGTTTTCCGGCGAAATAGTCGAGTGTCGCGATCGATCCGCTGCACTGTCCTGCCGTACAGAAGTCCCCGCCGGTGCACAGGCTGCCATCGCTGCAGAAGGTACCTTCAGCCGCCGGCTTGTAGCTGCACTTGCCGCCGCCGCAGGTATCCGTTGTGCAGCTGTTGCCATCGTCGCAGCTCGCCGCCGTCGTGCAGCCTGAGCAGCCGCTGATCGGGTTGTGCGCGCAGCCGGTGACCTGACTGCAGACATCCTTGGTGCAGGGCTTGCCGTCGTCACAATCGCCCGCAGCGTCGCAGTCTTCACAGTTCGCCTTGAGCACGTGCTTGCAGCCCTTCTTGGCGTCGCAGCTGTCCGTTGTGCAGAGATTGCCATCGTCACAGTTGTAGGCCTTGTTCACGCAGGAGCCTGTGCTGGCGGTGCAGGTGTCGAGGGTGCAAGCGCTACCGTCGTCACAGCTCTGTGGACCGTTGTCGCAGCGGCCCGTGGTGGTGACGCAGCTGTTGTTGGTGCACTTGGTGTTGTCGTTGCACACATTCGATCCGCCGAGCTTGATCATCCGCACACGGCTGGCGTTGCGGTCGGCGACGTAGATGTTGCCCTTGCTATCGACGATGGTGTTGACCGGATAGGCAAATCGCGCAGCTGAAAGCGCCTGCGGCTTGTCGCCCAAGTTTCCGTAGCCCTGACGACCGGTAATGGTGCTGGTCTGCCCCAACGAGTCGACGCGCCGAATATCCTGGTTGTAGTAGTCCGCAACGTACAGGTTGCTGTTGGCCCACGTGATTCCGTATGGCCGGTTGAAGCGCGATGTGGTCGCCGTTCCGTCGGTGTGACTGTGGCTGCCAGTGCCACTGAACAAGGACACTGTGCCGTTGGTCAAGACCTTGCGAATGCGGCTGTTGTCGGTATCCGCCACAAAGATTGTGCCAGCGCCGTCGACGGTCAATCCAAAGGGTTGGTTGAAGCGCGCTGCCGTACCCTTGCCGTTGGTGTACCCGGCA
>JAGSHB010000223.1 GCA_023954815.1 Myxococcales bacterium
CATCAACCAGTGGGCCGCTGGCTGGGCCAAGCGCGGCTGGAAGCGCAAGTCGGGGCCCATCAAGAACCTGGAGTTGGTGCAAGAGGTCTACGCGCTGAAACAGGATCGACCCAAGGTGACCATCGCGTGGATCGCGGCGCACAGTGGCTATCTGGGCAACGAGCTGGCCGACAGCTTGGCGACGGCCTGGATGCGCGACGAGCTGTGAAAAGTGACTTGTGGGCGGCTTTTTTGAGACCAAAATGCCCGCATTGCCGTCCCTGAGGCCGCTAGAAGCCTCGCGAGGTGTTGGCAATAGGATAGGGGGGGCCCCGCAGTATCGGCCCCACAGTGGCCCTCTGGGAGCTCGATAGCGGAGCTAGAGCCCCTGCTGGTGCACAAATCGACCGTAGACCGTGAGCGGAGCTGAGAGGAACCCCTCTGCGGGGTTTGTGATCCAGCGATCCCAAGTGAATGATGATCCTGAGGACGTGAATGTGGTGGTCGTTTTTCTGAACTTTTTCAGCGTACCGTTGCTGCCGATTTCAGACATCAACTCTCCGACGTGAGTCCCGTTGAGCCAGGTATAGGTATTCCGAGCGAGGGGTTGGAGTTTACCGTTTTCGTCGGCAGAGAACGCGTCGTAGGAGCTCAATTTTCCGTCGGCACCGTACGTCCACGTATTGCGTGCGGACTGCTTCCACGGATCTGCCTCCGCCTCGCGCTTATGCACCGTTAGTGCACTTGGTCGGCCGGCGGAATCGTAGGTGTATGCGAGTCGAGTAAGTTCCACCCACGAACCACTCTTTCTTGAGAACACGGTCTGGCGTTCAAGCCCGCCGGTCGTGTTCCAGTTCCACACGATGCGGGATTCTTTGTCGACCACATTGTCTTTCTTAAGGGTGATTGTTGTGGTCGCTAGCTTTCCGCCTTCGTAGGTATAGGCCGCCACGGCAACTTTGTTCGGGGCGCTCACATCGGTGTTCGTCAGCGACGCTAGTCGCCCCTGGAAGTCATAGACGTAGGCGTAGCGGTCGTCTTCGGTCCAGACGCCGGCATCATACATCTCTTCGATATACATCGAGAGCTTCCCCTCCGGCGTATACGAAAGTTTGTAGCGCATCTCATCGATCCAGACGCCGGTCTCCTTCTTGCGGAAGACGACTTGTGTAAGCCGACCACTTCAATCGTATTGGTACGTACGTTTTCGATCGTCCTTCCAAACGCCCGCATCGTAGGACTGATCCAATTGTTCACTGGGAGCTCCAGCAATCGACTGAACTCCATTCTGCGTGTGTCCACCCGACGAACTTCCACCTGATGAGCCGGCCGGTACGAATCCTCCGCCCCCTCCACCGCCTGAACTCCCCACACAACCAAATAGGAGGACACTGGCACACAGGAGGCATCTCAGTGCGGTGGATGACGTGAGTCGAAGGGACGACGTTGATGGAAACATGAGACCTCGAATGACGCGGGCAAAGCGCCACAGGCATTGCCGGCAAGAAGCTGTTTGGGGTGACGCGAAGCTAGCACGCGACAGTTCGCAACGCCATACAGGGTCCCATTCAACAGGGATTTTCGACGATAGATGGTGCATACTTCAGCGCCAGTCCATTTCGGAAGAGATGCACATGCATCCAACGGTCGTACCGCCGTATTCGAGTCTCAAGAGCGATTGTTAGGAGCCGTCATCGGCCTAGGCGCGTCCCACGGATGTCGACCCAGCCTAGCGGGCGCCGTTTGATTCACGCTGCGGTGCGTCGACGATTGATTCTATTGTTCTCACTGTCTAGTTCGGAGACACAACACCCATGAGCAATTGGTCCGACAACGTCTGCGAGCATGGCCCACTCGTCGCCCTCGCCAGTAATCTGTGGCTCGTCCGTGGCTCGCTGCCGCGCGGCGATCTGACCCGCAACATGACGGTCTACAGGTTGCCTGAAGGCCGCTTGGTGGTGCACAGCGCCGTGGCGCTCAATGAAGCGGGTATGGCGAGTCTCGATGCCCTGGGGCCGGTGAGCTTCATCATCGTGCCCAATGGCTTCCATCGTCTCGATGCGGGGCGCTACAAGGCCCGCTACCCCGACGCGCTGGTCCTGGCGCCGAAGAACGTGCGCAAGGCAGCAGAGAAGGTCGTGCCCGTCGATGGCCTCTGCGAGGCGGTGCTGCCGCCCTTGGGGATCCAATGCATCCAGCCCGGCGGCATCAAGGCCGTTGAACTGGCCTATGAGCTGCCGATCGAAGGCGGTGTCGCCCTCGTGGTCGCCGATTTACTCTTCAACCATCAGCACATGAGCGGGTTCGGAGGCTGGTTCCTCAAGACGATCGGCAGCACCGGATTTTTTGGCATGACCGGTATCGGTCGGATGTTGATGCTGAAAGACAGCGCGCTATTCAAGGCGTGGCTCAGAGAGCAAGCCGAGCGCGCCGATCTGCAGATGATCTGCGTGGCCCACGGCGACACCATCAGCGGCGACTGCCCCGACCGATTGCGGGCTGCGGCGGACCGGCTGTAGCTCTCGCGTCGAGGGCGCGGCTACTGACGGGGGCTAGGCGCCGTGGAGCGCGAACATGGCACCCTGGGGATCCATACACTGGGCGGCGCGACTGCCGCCGGGGACCTCCATGGGCCCATTGATGACGTTCCCGCCGAGCTTGGACACGGTCGCCAATGATGCTTCAAGGTCGGGCACTTTGATGTAGTAGAGCCACGAGGGCATTGGTACCTCGGGCGCCTTATTGTACATGCCGCCTAGGGCGAACGTCATGCCGGGAGCCTTGTACATTTGGTAGATGGAACCGGGCTCCATCTCCATGGAATCAGAGTCGATCCAGCCGAATAGTTGGGCGTAGAAGTCTCGGCCAGCCTCCCAATCGGTCGTCGCCAACTCGTGCCAGCTGAACTGCCCCATGGGGACGTCGCCATCAGGCGCGGTCGCGTCGCCCGCGGGCTGAAATGCGCTTAGCACGGCACCCTGGGGATCGCGGACAATCGCGAATCGCCCGACCCCGTCCATCGCGATGGGTTCGCCCAAGACCGTGCCGCCAAGCTCGGTCGCTTTGGCCAGGATCGCATCCAAGTCAGTGACCGCGACGTAACCTATCCAATGGGGCGGTGCGCCCACGTCGATGGCGGCCTGTGGCAAGGGGTTCGCACCGCCGATGGGCGTCTCGCCAGCAGTCCACATGTCGTAACCGGCCTCCTCGCCGAAAGGAGTCAGCGTCCAGCCTGTCACCGCCGTGTAGAACAACTTGGCGGCGGCGAGATCTGTGCTCATCAGGTCAAACCAAACAAAACGACCGGCGTCGACATTGGACATAGGAACTCCTCGGGTAAGATGCGGCGGCAGGCTCGTAATCTCTGCCTTCAAAGTCAACGTGATAGGCTATTTCGCCCGCAAAATAGAGCCGAAAGCTCCGTGTATTCACTGTGAAACCTCAGCGACTTGGCCCTACACCCCGGAGGATTCGCTGCATCCCTCTCCCAACATGTGCCCCGCAACAACGACCATCAGCCAGCTCGCGGTTGCGCAACTCGCGGCCTATAACAGCCACGACCTCGACCGGTTTTGTGATTGCTATCACGATGACGTGCGCGTGCTTGCCGCCGATGGGGAGACTCAGGTCACTGGCATCGCCGACTTTCGCGCTCGTTACGCACCGATGTTTGCGCGTGGTCACTTTGGGGCGACCGTAGACGCGCGCCTCGAGCTGCCCAATCACTGTGTCGAGCGGGAGCGTTGGTGGCGCGACGACCCCAACGGTGGACCACCGATGACCGGGACGGTGCTCGTACGCTACACCGAGAGAGACGGAAAGATTGGCGTGGTTGTCTTTCTAAGCAGCTAGGATGTATCGGTTTTTATCCATTGTGCTGAAGAGCTCCGGGCGAAACTGTTACGTTTGAACCGGCGGCTCGTCTCCATTGTCCAGTTGGGGGCTGCAGCGCAGAGAGAAGGGGGCCGCGTGGGATCATGTCACTTGAATATGGGCAGAATGAGGCCGCTTTGGCTGTGCCTTGCGCTGACCTTGGCGTGGGGTTGCGAGGGTGAAGGGCCCCAGAAGAAGACTGTCCCGGCGTCGGTTTGTGACGCAGACGGCGACTGCGCGGCTGTTTTTCCTGACTTAGGTACCTGCCAACAAGCCCGCTGTGACGGCGGGTCGTGCATCGCAGCAGATCGTGAGGACGGCAAGGTCTGCGCTCAGGGGCGCTGCGAATCGGCCGGCTTTATCGCCGCAGCCACGTGTAAGGCGGGCGCTTGCGTCGTTGTCGCGCCAGTGAGTTGTGATGATGCGAAGGTGTGCACCACCGACTCATGTGATCCGGAAACGGGTTGTGAAAACACGGAAAATACAGGCTCATGTGATGACGGAGACGCCTGCACCACAGGCGATAGCTGTGCGGCCGGTCTGTGCAAGTCAGGGACTGCGAAGGCGTGCGATGACAACAACCCATGTACGACCGATAGCTGCAATGCGGTGACCGGTGCGTGCCAAGTGACCGCCACGCAGGCAGCTTGCGATGATGACAACGCCTGCACGCTGCAAGACAATTGCAACAGCGACGGGGTGTGCACGGGAACCGCTCAGCTCTGTGACGACGGCGACATCTGCACCAAAGATAGCTGCGCGCCGGCGTCGGGCTGTGTGACGACGCCGACGACTCTCAGCTGCGACGACGGCAATCCGTGTACCAGCAGTGACACATGCACGGCCGCCGGATGCGTCGGAGACCCCATCTCAGCGAAGGCCGCATGCGATGACAACAACACCTGCACCATCGACACCTGTGACCCCAAATTGGGCTGCCAACACGGGCCAGTCAGCGATGGAACCACCTGCGACGATGCTGATCCAACGACTACTAAAGATAGCTGCCAAAAAGGCGCGTGCGCGGGGACGCCGGTCGTCAAGGGATGCCAGAAGACGGCGGATTGCGGCGTTGTCTCTGATCTCTGCGCTGGAAAGCTGGTCTGCAATGTAAATACCGGCGCTTGCGAGCTGGATGCCGGGTCGGTGGTCAAGTGCAATACCAGCGGAGACACAAGCTGTAGCAAGACCAGTTGCGACCCCAAGACGGGCAAGTGTGTAGCCAACCACGCATCAGACGGCACGGGATGTGACGCCGATGGCAGCGTCTGTACCCAAAACGACGCCTGTGCGGCCGGCATCTGTGCCAAGGGTAAGGTTTTAGACTGCGGGGATGACAACCCTTGCACCACGAACACCTGCGATTCCAAGGGCGGATGTAAAGTCGCGCCCAACAGCGTGCCGTGTGATGACAAGAACGCCTGCACGACCAAAGACACATGCGCGGGAACGGCTTGCACGGCGGGACCTGCGTTGGTCTGTGACGACAAGAATCCATGCACGACCGACAGTTGCGACGCGACCAAGGGTTGCGTCAGCGCGCCGCAATCTGGGGGCTGTGATGACGGCGATAGCTGCACCACTGGGGATGTGTGTGCGGCCGGCAAGTGCGTAGCTGGAAAGGCCAAGGTGTGCGACGACGGCAAACCCTGCACCACCGATAGCTGCGACGCCAAGACGGGCTCCTGCGCGGCCAGCGCTGGCTCAGAGGGCAAGCCGTGTGACGACAATCAGGCCTGCACGGTGGGCTCTGTGTGCAAATCGGGCGGTTGCGCGGGCGGCAAGGCGAAGACCTGCGACGACGGCAAGACCTGCACCACCGATAGCTGTGACCCCAAGAGTGGCTGCGTCTTTGCGCCGATCGTGGGCTGCAATGACTGCAGCGGCAAGCCTATCTGCACGGGAGAGACGGCCCCTACCTGGACCTTACCGGACAAGAACCCCACCTCAGCGAGGTTTGGCAAAGCCTTGGGCATCGCTGCATTTAAGGGCAAACCGCTGGTGCTCATCAGCGTGCACGGTTACTGACCCACTTGCGCTTTCCAGGTTGGAAAGCTTCAGACCCTACAAACCGAACTCTCTAATCAAGGCGTCGCTGTGGAAATGGCTGCGCTCGCCCACGCAAACTGGGCCTCGTCCGTCGGCAATATCGCTTCTAAGGCTGATTTTCCCGTCTTGCAGGACTCCAATGCGGCCGGTGTGTGGACCAAGATGGCGACGCCAGGCAAGGAGTATGTGTGGGTCTTCGACGACAAGGGCGTGGTGGTGAGCTTCTTCAAGCCGTGGCAGATGAGCCTCAGCAACGCGGTGCACTACGGTGACCTGAAGAAGGTGCTGATAGGTCTCGCCAAGTAGGTGAGCTGGGCTGGGCCTACAGCGTGTTGGCGGACCAGGTGTCCAGCGTGATGACCAAGTTCTGCGATTGCCGCGCCCGCGAAGCCGGCACGTGAGAGGTGATCGGTGTTGTGCTACGCCGGCGAAGGCGGCCTGGTCTGTGTCGATGCCGCTTAGCTGCTTGAGTTGAGACCTGATACCGGCTCACAACGTACGCGACAGTCGACGGCAATTGCGCCCTGACCGCGGGGGAGGGCCATGAGTGGATTGAGGTCGAGTTCAGCGATTTCTGGGCAGGCCGTCACCAGTGCGCTCAGCCGCAGGGCGACGTCTTCGACGGCTGCGACATCCGCTGGCGCTGACCCGCGATAGCCATCGAGCAATGGAAAGCTGCGAACCGAGCGCACCAACTCGGCGGCGTCGACATCGGTGAGCGGTGGAATTCGAAAAGCGACGTCGCGTAGCAACTCCACGTGGACCCCGCCGAGGCCAAACATCTGCAGCGCGCCAACCGTGGCATCGCGGGACAGCCCCAAGATCGTCTCCACGCCGCCTTTGACCATCTCCTGTACCAACGCGCCCGTCATGGTGACGCCGTGCTGCTCGGCCGCCCGGGCGAGAGATTCCCACGCGCCGAAGACCTCGGACTCGTTTCTGAGGTCGACTTTGACCCCGCCGAGATCGGTCTTGTGGGACACACCATCCGCCACCAATTTCAGTACCACTGGAAAGCCGAATTGCCGTGCGACCTCCGCCGCTTGGCCGGCACTCTTAGTGACCTCGCTACGGGGCCGGGCGATCCCGACGCAATCGAGCAAGCGGCCGGTCTCTTCATCCGACAGAAAGCCGCCGCGCGCCGCAGCGGGCCCGACGATCG
Source organism: Myxococcales bacterium (assembly GCA_023954815.1). Taxonomy (GTDB): domain Bacteria; phylum Myxococcota_A; class UBA9042; order UBA9042; family UBA9042; genus UBA9042. The sequence continues at coordinate 7,064 of JAGSHB010000223.1, forward strand.
CTCTGGCAGCGTCTAGGTCGCATCCGTCGAGGGTAGGAATCTCGCCGGTCGGTCGCCGTAGCCACTCGCCGTAGGCTGCCGCCCGTGCCAGGACGTGAACTGCCGCCTCTGGAAAGGCGTAGCTGGGAATCTGTGCTGCCTCGAGCATATCCGTCGCTTCTTCGACGCCATGACGCCCCATGAAGCACGCAACGACCGGCTTGCCCGAACCTGCCGCCGACCGCGCGATCGCCTCGGCGACGTCCCGCGATTCGGTGATAATTGGCGGAACGAAGATGGCGAGCAGTGCGTCGATTTCGTCCGAGGCGAGCAGCACCTCGGCACAGGTCGCGTATTGGGCAGCGCTTGCCGAGGCGATCATATCGACCGGATTGTGCACGCTGGCGGCCGCTGGCAGGTGCTGACTGAGGGACTGTTGTAGTGTCGGGGAGAGCTCAGCCACCGTCAGCCCGACCCCCTCGCAGGCGTCCGTAGCCATGATGCCGGGGCCGCCGGAGTTAGTGAGGATCGCCAGCCGTCGCCCCTTGGGAATCGGCTGGTGGGCCAGGAACGCTGCTTGGTCAAACAGCTCCTCGACCGAGTCGACGCGAATCAACCCGCACTGGTCGACCAGGGCGCCAACCGCGGCATCACCGCCAGCGAGAGAGCCGGTGTGACTGGAAGCGGCCAAGAGGCCACGCGCACTTCGGCCTGATTTCACCGCAACAATAGGCTTTTCGCGCGAAAGCCGCCTCGCGATGCGAGCGAATTTTTGCGGATTACCGAAACTCTCCAGGTATAAGAGCACGACCTTGGTGCGGGGATCGACGGCCCACCACTCGAGGAGATCGTTTGCGGAGACGTCCGCCTTGTTGCCGATGGAGACGAAGCTGCTGACGCCGATGTTGAGGGCCTCGGCGGCATCGAGCATCGCCACACCGAGGGCTCCCGATTGACTGGCCATGGCGACGGACCCCGCCTGAGGAAAGGTCGGCGCGAAGGTGGCGTCGAGGCGCACCGTTGGGTCGGTATTGACGACTCCGAGGCAGTTGGGGCCGACCAAACGCATGCCGCTGGCCATGCACAGGTCGCGAAGCTCGCGCTCGCGAGCGGCGCCTTTGGGACCGGTCTCTTTGAATCCGGCGGTGATGACGACGAGACCTTTGACGCCCTTGGCGGCGCAGGCGCGGGCAGTGTCGAGTACCCGTTTGCCTGGCACGGCGACAACGGCGAGGTCGATATCGTCGGGGACGGATTGGACGTCGGGCCATGCGCGCACGCCGAAGACAGCGCGCTCCCTGGGGTTCACTGGGTACACCGGGCCGCAGAACTCGTAGCGCAGGAGATTTCTGAAGAGCTCGGCGCCGATGCTGTTGGGTTTGTTCGACGCACCGATGAACGCTACGGAGCGTGGCTGCAGGATGGCGTCTAGGTTGCTGGCGACAGCCACCGGGGCGGCGTTTTTCGGATGGAGGTCGGTGGTCATGGGATTCCGAGTGTAGCTTGCTGATGGTGGCGGCGGGCCAGAGAGCGAGCCGACCGGGATTCGGTGGCATGGCGAGCAGGATAGGCACAATGGGCTTCGAGTCACTGCGTTATTGTATGACCAATGTAGTGCCAGGCGATTAGTTGGAGACCCGAATCCTCGTATTCTAGGGGTATAGAACTACGGTCACGCTCGAATGGCGCGTCTGGCGATCGCGGATGGGCGTCGTACCCGAATGTGAAGATCACCGTCCTCGAAAACCCACCTCACAGGCGGGCTGTCTCCTGCAAGTCGCCTCGGTCAACCGGCGGCTGGTAGCTCAGTCAAC
>JAGSHB010000307.1 GCA_023954815.1 Myxococcales bacterium
CTCAAGGCGAAGAACGGCGCGTTCACCGGTGACGTCGCAGCAGCGTCGGTCACCGCAAATTCGTTTGCCGGCGACGGCAGCAAGCTCACGGGCATCAAGGTCCCCAAGGGCGAGTGCACCAAGGCCGGCCATGTGGTCAAAGGCATCAACGCAGACGGTTCGCTCAAGTGCGTGGTGGCGATGGACCCGAAAGCGCTGCCTGCTGACGGCATCGACGAGATCTCAAACGGCCTGCTGCACAACCAGTTCGACGACACCATCTCCGCCGACAAGAAAACCGTCTTTATCCCCGACAATACGGGCTCTGAGGCAGTTTCGAACCTGACATTCCCGGACATCGGCGCCGCTCAGACGTTCCAGATCTCGGTGCACGTCGAGAACACTGACCTGTCGAAGATTGGCATCGTGGTCTTGCCGCCCAACGACAAGAAGAAGGGCTATACGATGTGCGACCCGTGCGGTGCGAAAGACGCCAAGATCCTCAAGAAGAGCTGGTCGCCGACCGCCAAGCCCAAGGCAGGCGACCTTGGCTACTGGATCGGCAAGAACCCAAAGGGTCTGTGGAACCTCAAGGTGCTCGATAGCAGTTACTGCGTCGTGCAGGCGCCAGGCAACAGCAAGTACTGCAACCCGACGGCAAAGCGCGACGGCTGGATCGCCGACTGGTCGATCAAGATTCGCACCCTGTCGACCAAGAAAATCGGCGTGAAAGGCAACTTGGTGCTCGCCGCCAATACCGCCCCGTGCAACTCGTTCGCCATTGGCGCCATCAAGTTCAGTTCCGCATTGCGCCGCATTCAGGTGTGCGACGGCCAGCAGTGGTGGCCAGAGTTGTTGGGCCTCGCCTCAAGCAACGCCGGACGCTCCTGCAAGGACATCAAACAACGCGCTCCCTCAGCCAAGAGCGGCTCGTACTGGATCGACCCGGATGGTGCTGGCAAGGGCGCTCCTTTCAAGGTTTACTGCGACCAAGAGACCGGCGGCGGTGGTTGGACGCTCATCGTCAAGGTCCGCGGAAACGACAAGACCATGAACCGGCTCAATACGGCCCAGTGGCGCTACAAGAAACTCATCGGTCAGTGCGAAACGACGAGCAACCAGAACGCGCTCTGTGCCGGCTACGACAAGGTCGGCTTTACGGACGTGATGATTCGTTCGTTGGCGGAGTCTTGGCGCAATCTCGCTTGGGGCCATCGCGATAAGTACACGTCCATGTGGCACATCATCAACGCGGGCAAGCCGGTCTACACCCGCAACCGGCTATTCGGCGCGGTGCACAACCTGAGCTATAACGGCAACCCCATCTACCACCGTGACTGTGGCCCGATGAACTACGGCTTCTTCACCGCAGACTGGAATCAGAAGTACAACAAGGTCGCCGGTCACAGCGTCTACACGGGCCACGCGGGCGGCGTGGTCGGCGCGTCGCTGAACGACTGGTCTATCTGGAAGAACGGCTCCTCGTACCCACACACAGCGCTATCGACCCAGTACTGCCTCTCGGACTTCGCAGTTGGCGGCGGCTACGGCAACGCGAGCGGCACGAACGACGATAGTTACGCCATCAACGCCCACTGGTGGGGGGCGGGCAACAGCCACACGTACAACTGGAACGCCCACGGCGTATTCGTGCGGTAGACCCGGAGATTCGGATTGTCAGCGCGCGGGCGGCCCCTATTTGGGGGTCGCCCGCGCCGCTTTGGGATGCTGCATTTGGTTCTTTTTGGGTGATCGAGACTCCGACGAGGGCTGACGGTGTGCCAGGAAAAGTATCGTTCACTCGTGCCCTTGATATCGAGATGTTATGACAAAACGACGCGTTGCGTCATTGTTCGGGGCCGGATCATTTGTTGACATGCAGCGCCATTCGCGGCATCCACCTGCCCCGACTCCGGGCAACCCCTCCGTCAAAAGGATGCGCATGATACTGATCACCGACGCTACGAGTGACTATGTCCTCACCAACCGTGGGAGCCGTGCGATGCCGATCGAGCGCATCGCAGGTCGACGCCCATCGGGTTGGCAGACGTCCGACGAGCGGGTGATCGATTCTGCGCTGACCAGTGACGACAGCACGCCCGCCGAGGCAGTGAACGGCGATGAGCGACTTCACACTCGGGACATTGCAGAGGCGTAGCGAATCGCCAGCAGACGCACACTTTTGCGCCCCCATACGACAACGCCGCCCCCACGTGTGGGGCGGCGTTTTTCGTTGGTGCGAGGGGGGAGGGGCTGCGATAGTCATGCAATGACGCAGCCCAATGCTACCCAAAGCCCAGCTCGAGGCGGGCTTCTTCGGTCATGCGTTCCATGGTCCACGGTGGGTCGAAGACCAGCTCGACCTCGGCAGCGACGACGCCAGGAAGGCGCGTCAGGCGGCGTTCGACATCATCTTTGAGCACCTGCCCCATACCGCAGCCAGGTGCGGTCAGGGTCATCTGCACGTCAATGCGCACGGACTCGTCTTCGACCTCGACGATATCGCAGCCGTAGATGAGCCCCAAATCGACGATGTTGACCGGAATTTCGGGATCATAGCAGCTAGACAGCACCTCCAAGATGCGGTCTTCGTCCAGCTCTGCGTCTTCGACGTCGATCAAGGCGGGGTCGACTTCTTTGCCGATGGCGTCGGCCTCCGATCCGTCGATGCGCACGAGATAACCGGTGTCGACACGGATGGTGTAATTGCCGCCCAACAGCTGGTTGATCACCCCGAGCGTCCCCTGCGGGACGCGGATTCGGAAACCATCCGGAATGATGATGGCGTCGCAGTCACGGATGAACGTGACCTCTTCCCAACGGCTGCCGGACTTGTTCACGGCTTCTGTCTCTTGGCTCTGCTCGTCGCTCACGCGTGTCCTCCAGTGCGGGATCGCCTAGCCCGCTTTAGCCTCCCCAGCGTCTGGCGGCAAGGGGGCATGGAGCAATGCGGCGCGGTGATAGCACTTTCTGCCCCAGACCGAGGGCGTTCGATGTAGGTTATTTGGCACCGGTCAAGATCAACTCAAGGGCCTTTTCGTCCGCCAGCAGCGCTTCGACGCGCTTGTCTGCGAGCAGGGTCGCCCAATCCTTGTCGCGAGCAGCGCGCTGCAAGGTCGGGTCGTCAAGCGTGCCCGCTCCGGGCCGCGGTACACGGCGACGTCTGCCTCCAGCCCCCCCGATGGGCTCCAGCGCGTCCTCGGCGATGGCATGGCCATCACGCTTGCTGCGGGGCGCGCTCGGCC
>JAGSHB010000172.1 GCA_023954815.1 Myxococcales bacterium
GGCCGAGGTTGCCAAGGCAGAAGCGGCAAAGGCAGAAGCGGCAAAGGCAGAAGCGGCAGAAGCAGCGGCTGCGAAGGCCGAGGTTGCCAAGGCAGAAGCGGCAAAGGCAGAAGCGGCAAAGGCAGAAACGGCAAAGGCAGAAGCGGCAAAGGCAGAAGCGGCAAAGGCAGCGGCTGCGAAGGCCGAGGTTGCCAAGGCAGAAGCGGCAGAGGCCGCTAGGCCAAAGGCTGCGATGGCACCTACCAACGGCCAGCCGGTTATTGCCGCGGCTGCGCCGAAAGCAGATCCGACGCCGCCAAAGGCGGCCCCATCCGCTGTGAAGCAACAGCCGACCGACGCCGCCGGCGTGAACGTCGCAAAGTCAGCCGCTCCCAGTGATCGCAACCCAAGCTCGGCTGCCGCGACCGGCAAGGCCGATGAGGCACCGGACAGCGCATCCGCCCAGGTGGATGCCCCCCACCGCGAAGCCGCCAAGGAAGGAGCGACAAAGCGAGTTGCTGCTCGCGATTCAGCAGCGCAGCCACCACAGCGCCAACCGGCCGGCGCAGCGGCGCCCGCAGCCTCCGACGCTCAAGGATCTATGGCGCGGCCCTGGGTCACGTTGATGGGCATGCCTGGATTTTGGGCGACAAAGCCCCAGCTGAGCACACGCCAGGTCGCTCCCGCGCCAGTTCAAGGCGCGACTGTCACGCAGGTGGCACCCAGCACGATGGTTACAATCCCTGCGGGGACATGGCCGATGGGTTGCCGTGGCACCCAAGATGGCTGTGAGGCCAACGCCATGCCGCCGCGGAAGGTGCGTCTTGCACAATTTGCGATTCACACAGCCGAAGTGACGGCGGCGCAGTTTGCAGACTGCGTGGCGGAGGGACCCTGCGCTGCTGCTGGCGGAGGCAAGGGATGCACGCTGGGCCAATCCAGCGCTCCCGCCAACTGCGTCTCCTGGAGCCAAGCGGATGCCTACTGCCGATGGCGTGGATGGCGTTTACCCACAGAAGCCGAGTGGGAGGTGGCCGCACGCGGACTAGAGCGCCGGCGCTACCCCTGGGGGTCACAACGCGCCACCTGCCAGCGCACCGTCATGATGTCCTCGACCGGGAGCCCCGGCTGCGGAAGCTCCGGGCCACGGAGCACAGCTTCGACACCGGGTGACCGGTCATGGTGCGGCGCGATGGATATGGGCGGGAACCTGGCTGAGTGGGTCGCTTCGCCCTGGCGCCCGTACCGTTCCGGTGCGGGATTTGTCGATCACGAAGATCGGGTCATTCGTGGGGGGCACTACAAGCAGACCTCACGCGCACTGACCATGGTATACCAACGCGCCCACGCGCCAACGGCTACGCGGCGGGCGACCCTGGGCTTCAGGTGTGCAATTGGGCTGCAGCAGTAAGGCGGGTGGTCATCGTGACAACTGTGTCCCCACCAACTGTCGGTGTCATCGGCGGCGGTATGGCTGGCCTCACAGCGGCCAGAGAACTGGCCCTCGCTGGGGCAAAGGTCATCGTCTTCGAAGCTGACGTTGAAGTCGGCGGTCGTGCGCATCGCCACGCATCATGTGAGTTTGACTACGAAGGTCGCGTTTGGCGCTTTGAGTTGGAGCACGGGCTCCACGGTATCTGGCGACAGTACCGGAACCTGAGGCGCATCATTGAGGAGGAAGGCGGTCTGGGCCGCCTGGTTCACGCCAAGGACCAAGAGTTTGTCATGCCGACGCGCACCGGAGAGGTGCGCGCCTACGAGTTTGGTGCGCGTGTGCGCCACGCCCCTCTACCCGACCTGCTGGCATTCGGACAGATTTTCACAGCAGGCGATTTTGGGCTGCAGGCGCTCCGTGACGGACCGTCAGGGTACGCGCGCGCTGGTCTCGACCTGCTGCACGCCTTCGCTTTTACCGCGCCCGAAGACATCCACCGCTACGACGACCTGTCAGTGGCCCAGTACATTTCCCGATGGCCGCTGCTGCTGCAACGCATGACCGCCGCCATTACCCATTCGGCCTTCTTTCGTGAGGCGCGGGAGGTCAGTCTCGCCGCATACCTCACCGGGTTGCAGGCCTATTTCGTCAGTGACAAACGGGATACTGCGTTCGATTTCTTCGAGACTGACATCGCCGTTGACCTTTGGCAGCCGATGCTGAAGCGAATCCGCGACCACGGCGGTCAGATTCGGACAAACACGCGTGTCGAGCGGGTGGTGCGGGACGACGAGGGCCAGCCGTGCGCCGTGCTGGCACGACAGACGGGAAAGAAGCGAGCCGGTCGAGTGCCGGTGGACGCGGTGGTGCTTGCGGTCGATCCCCAGGCATGCGGCAAATTGTCGGCCGACTCGGGTGGTCTCATCGGCGAGGCGGCGATCCCCCAAGGCGTACCGAGCATTGCCCTGCGGGTGTTCACGAGCGTGGCTCCGGCGGAGGATCGAGCCGTCACGGGCGTGATGCATGACCTCGGCACAGATAACTTCTTCTGGCTCCACCGACTACAGCGGCCCTACTTCGAGTGGCACCTCAGCACGGGTGGCGGCATCTTGGAATGCCATCTTTACGGCGATCGGGCGACTGCTGCCCTGACAGAGAGCGATGAGACCATCGGAACGCAGGTCGCAGCGACTGTCGCTCGTGCGTGGCCGGAGCTCGCCGGGAACGTCGTTCATGTGGATGTGCTGCGGAACAAGCCGACCCACGTGGCATTTGGGCCTGGTGTGATGTCCCAGCTGCCGCCGGTCGCAGGACCCACGGCGAGATTGGCGCTTTGTGGTGACTGGATCGCGTGCGATTTTCCAGCGTTGTATCTTGAGCGGTCGACCATCACCGGCCTGCTGGCGGCGCAACATATCGCTGGGCAATTGGGCCTCGATGGCTGCCCGCCTGCTCCGCTGCAACCCCTGCCGCCGGCGAAAGATGTCGCGCGTTTACGCAAGGTCGCAAAAGCAATGCGAAGTCGCGGGTGGCTTCCCCCCATCGCGAACGTCTCTATCAAATAGCACGGGGCTCCCGCGAAAGAGGTTCCCGCAGACATCGAGTCCCATCGCATAGGCGAGGGGGAGCGACCGATCGCCAGGCGAGCCCACTTTGCGCCAATAGCCTACGAATACGAATCGCACGAGATTCGGGTCGTGTCTACGCTACGATCGGCGAAGGGCGGGCGCCGTCGAGGGCTCTGCCGGCCATGGCGAGGTAGTAGACGGCGGCGAGGTCATCCGGGTAAATCTCCAAGACCTGCTTGAAGGCGTCCTTGGCTTTGGCGAGATCGCCTGCGAGCCATGCCCGCACGCCCTGCTCAAACATCGGCGCCGACTTGTCTTTCTTGCGTGCGATACGCTCGGGATCGCTGTCGTAGACCTCATGCAGCGCGACGGATTCCGTTCGCCCACGGAGTCGCACTTCACCCAAGAAACGCACCCGAAAGACGCCCTCTGTGTTGAGCGCTTCAAGGGTGGAGCCGCTCACCAACACCGGCGAGCCGAAGGTCTTCGTCAACCCCTCCAAACGCGAAGCGATGTTGACCGCGTCGGCGATAACGGTGCCTTCCAGACGCTCATCCTCTCCGATGGTTCCCAGCATGAGTTGCCCGAGGTGCAGCCCGACCCCGATCGAAAGTGGCGTCGTGCCCGGGCGCTCGACGTTGAACGCCGTGACCTGTTTTTGCAGCGCGACCGCGGCGTGTAGCGCGTCTTCCGGTCGATGGGGAAACAGCGCCATGATGGCATCGCCGATGTACTTGTCGATGAAGCCATGGTGCTGCCGAATGACTGGGCCGACGCGGCGCAAATAGGAGTTGAGGAAGGTGAAGCTCTCCTCTGGCGTCATCCGCTCACTGAGGGCCGTAAACGAGCGGATGTCGGAGAACATGACCGTCATTTCACGCTGAACCGCGTCACCGAGCCGCACGCTCAGAATCGTCGGCTTGCCAAGTACATCGAGAAACTCGGATGGAACAAAGCGCGAGAGGCTCTTCGTCATCTCTTCTTGGTTTGCATACAAGACTGCGTTTTCGATGGAGATGGCGATCTGAGCCGACAGCGTGGTCAACACTTCAAGTCGATCATTGGTGAACACGCCGCTGTTGAGGTTGTTCTCCAGGTAGATCACACCGATGAGGTCGTTGCCGTGGGTAATCGGGGAGGCGAGCAGTGAACGCGGGCGGTGCCGGCTCACGTAGGGATCGTCTCCGAAGCGGCTGTCCTCGACTGCGTCATGGAGCACCAGACTCTCGCCGGTGCGCGAGACGAAGTTGATGACCGTGGCGGGCACGTCGTTGCTGCCATCGATCGACCGGCCCTGCAGCACATTGGCGCGATCGCTTTGGGCGGTGCCCTCCGCCTCGATCAACAGCTCACCTTCGCGCTGCAGGAGGACGACGCCGCGTCGGGCACCTGCGTTTTCAATCAGAATATTGAGCAGCAACGGCAAGAGCTTATCGAGCACGATCTCCGACGAAATCGCCTGTGAGGCCTTGATCACCGAATGGATGTCGAGGGTGCTACGACCGGTGGACGTCGACTCTTCTGACAACGTCAGAAGCTGGGGCGACATCGCCTCCATGGCGTGTTTCAGCGCGGGAAACTCGCTCTCTAGCAGCTGGACCTTCGACGTGGCGCCCCAACGGGCGTAGGCGTACCTGGCGTCCATGAGGTAGGAGCGGGCCATGCGGGCACGGCCCTGGGTCAGGTTGAAGCGACCGGCCAGCTCACATGCGAGCGCCTCGTCGTGAAGGAAACCATTCTTGCGCGCGATGGCGATGGCGACCTCGTAGGCGTTCATGGCGGCGGAGTGACGACCCTTGACGCGGGCGAGCTCCGCGGCGACCAGCTCGTCCTTCTGGAGAAAGTTGGAAGGGGCATTGGCGGCCCATGTTTTCAGCTTCTTCAGCACTTTTCGGCTTCGACGTAGACGCTTGCCGTGGCCAGGGGTCTCGGCCGGAATCTGTAGACATGCAAGGGCGTAGAGCATCTCGATGTCCGGCATCCAGGGCATACCAAGCACGGCGTCCATGTGCGGCTTGGCGGCATCACCCTGCTTGATGACCTCGTCGAATTGGCCCAGCGTCATCGCCGCGCGCATCTTGACGGTGTGATAGAGCACCAGGGGGATCTTCATCTTCTTCTCGCGCAGACGAACGACCAGCCCCGACTCAGAGAACGACTCGTCGCCAAAACCACCGCGGCTCGATGTCGCCCCCTGGAGGCTCAGGACCATGCGTTGCATGACGATGATGCAGTCTGCGGAATCCTCGTCACCTGTTCGCTGCAAGAACTCGAGATACTTGTGAGACTCACGGAAGAAGTGATCCAGTTGCTCGCCGTGGGTGAGCATCGCGTAGACCTGGGTCAGGCCGCAGTATCCCGTGTAGATGAGGTCACCCGCGACGCGGCCTTCCTTGTATCCGTTGCTCAGAAAGCCGTAGTTCGACCGCACTGGGTTACGCCATGGATTGACGAAGTTGCCCACGATCATGTGAACCTTCGCGACGACATCCGGGTTGCTGTATTTTGCGTCGAGACGCAGCGCCAGTTCGCCGAACTTGACCCCCGCCTCATAGTCCCCGAGCACAGATCCGGAGATCATTCCAAACATGGCATAGCTGAAGCTACTGACGTCAGAATTACCGTGTGCAAGCGAGAGGTTGAGCATCTTCAGCACGAGCACAATGTAGAGATTGGGATCGACAAAATAGGCCGGCCCCGCCATGGCGTTGAGCACGCGAATCGCAACGAGCAGACGGGGGTCGCTCAGTTCCGGCAATAGCTCCAGGCTCTCCACGGACCGGCCACGCAGCTGCCACTTACTGCGAAACACTTCCATCAACACGTGCCACTGCGCCACCTTCGACGGAAAGGGCATGCCGCAGCACGCAAGCGCCTGAACGCCGCACTCAATCGCGTCCTCGTAGCGCGTAATGTTGCTGTAGAGCACCACCTTGAGGTTGTAGACTGCCGCCCGCTCCAGGTCGGTTTCGCAATGCTCAAGCACCTCGTTAAAGAGACGCTCGGCACCATCGTGGTCACCCGTCAGATAGACGCATTCGGATAGGTTGAACGCCATCCCGTGACTCATGCCCTCGGAATCGCTCCACATGCGATCACCTAGCAGCTCAATCCCGGCACGGAAATACTCGATCGCCGACTCGTATGCGGCGGACCGTTTCGCCTTCTTGCCGGCGATGTAGATCAGCTTCGCCAGGCGATAGCGCTCGCTTTCGTCCGTCATCCGAGAGATGCCGTAGGCGAAGTGATTGCAGATCGCGAAGACTTGGTCCTTGACGCCTTCGTAGACCTGATCGCCCAACATGGCGCGGCCAATCGCCAGGTGCGTATTGCAGCGGTCCGACTCGGGGCTGAGCACATAGGCCGCGCGCTGTACCCGGTCGTGGACGAAACTGTAGTTGGCGTCGAAGTCGGTGAGCACGCTCTCGGTCAGGTCGTCAGACAGCGCCGCCACAAGCTTCCACGTGTCGTCGACCGGCAGGATCAACCCTTCGGCGACCGCTGGCCAAAGCGCAAAGCTCGTGCGGGCCGGCGTCAGACTGGCGACCTTGGCCAAGGTTTGCAGGTCAAAACGATTTCCGATGCAAGCGGCGGTGGCCAAGATGTCCTGGGTATGGCCGTCGAGGCTACGGATGCGCGCGGTCATCATCTCGACCACGTTGGTCGAAAAGCCCTTGTTGCTGATCGCGCCCATGTCCCAGCCCCAACCGGTAGCCGGGTCGCTGGTGATGAGACGTTCGCGGTAGAGGGTTCTGAGAAATTCGCCCAGGAAAAAGGGGTTTCCGCCGGTTTTCTGCTTTACCAGGTGAGCCAGCGGCCCGGCTCTCTCCACCGAGCAGTGCAGCGCGTCGGCCACAAGTTGGTCGAGGTTCTGCTGGTCCAAACCTTCCAAATGGAGACGCGAGGTCGTCGCGCCGCCCCGCTCGATCTCGTCGATAGTCAGCATCAGAGGATGATCAGCGCTGACCTCATTGTCGCGGTAGGCCCCGATGAGCAGCAGGTACTCGACGTCGGCGGTTAACGCCATGCGCTCAAGCAACTTGAGAGAGGGCGCATCGGCCCACTGTAGGTCATCCAAAAAGACGACGAGCGGATGGTCCGACGTTGCCAGCACACGCACAAAATCCATGAACATGCTGTTGAAACGGTTGTTCGCCTCGTTCGCGGGGAGTTCCGCCACCGGTGGCTGCGGTCCGATCAGCAGCTCGACGTCTGGAATCACCTCGGTGATCACCGCGCCTTGGCCGACCAGCGCCGCCAGTGTGGCGCTGCGCCACGTCTCGACTTGCTCAGCGGACTCGGTCAGCAATTGCCGAATCAGTTCTCCGAAGGCCTGAATCAACGCGCTATAGGGCACCGAACGCTCGTTCTGGTCGATCTTGCCTGAGACGAAATAGCCCCTGCGCTTTACGATGGGCCGCTTGATCTCGCTGACAAGGGCCGTCTTGCCTGAGCCGGAGTAGCCGCTGACGAAGAGACACTCGGTGCGGCCGTGGCTGATGCGTTCAAAGGCCCCCAGCAGCTGCTCCTGCTCCCGATCACGACCGTACAAGCGCTGCGGCAAGACGAATCTCTCGTAGAAGTCTTCTTGCGCAATTTCAAATGGTTCAATCCCGCCTAGGCGATTATAGTGGGCAAGACAACGCTCCAAGTCGCGCTTGAGACCGATCGCGCTCTGGTACCGATCCTCCGCCATCTTCTGAAGCAACTTCATGATGATGGTCGACAAAATGGAAGGTACGGTCGGGTCCAGTTCGTTGGGCGGCGTGGGCTCCAGAGCGATGTGGCTGTGTACCAACTCCATCGCGTCGGTGGCCTGGAAAGGACGTTGACCGACCAGCAGCTCGTAGAGCGTTACGCCGAGCGCATAGAGGTCACAGCGGTAATCCAGCGGGCGATTCATCCGGCCCGTTTGCTCTGGAGCCATGTAGGCGAGCGTGCCCTCCAGGCGGGAAGGACTGACCAACTTGGTCTGCTCGCGCGAGAGCATGGTGCTGACACCAAAATCCGTGATCCGCACCACACCAGTCCGCCGATTGACGATGATGTTTTGAGGCTTGATGTCTTTGTGGATAACGTCGGCGGCATGAATCTGCGCTAGTCCGTCGGCGATCTGAATCGCGATCCGCAGAAACTCGTCGTTTTCTAGGCGACCATACGCGATCAAATCGCGCAGGGTGGTGCCTGCGATGTCTTCCAACACCGTAGCAAAACCATTGCGATGGGGAATCTGCGCGATCGCTCGAATGATGCCGGTGACACCGCCCTCCTCCAGCTTTCGGTGGATACGGTATTCATGTTGAGCACGCGCGAGGTCGCGGTGGGATGGATACTCGCCGCGAATCACTTTGACGATGACGGGCGTCTCGCCTTCGTGCGAGTTGCCGCGATAGACCACCGACTTGCGGCCCTCGTAGATCTTTGACGATAGCGAATAGCCAGGGAGGGTCAGCATTGAACTCACGCAGCGAGAGAGTATTGAACGACATTCAGTGTCTCCCTTGAACAGAGTTGGGGCAAGCACGCGCGAGAGAAAGTTCGGTATCAGTCGACCGAGGCCAGGTTCATGGTATTTACGTCATTGCGCGGCAACTCAATCTTGGCCATGAGGACACATGAATACCCTGATTATTGGGGGAACCGGTCATATCGGCGCGGCGATGGCGCGAGCCGTAGAGGCGAGGGGCTGGCCCGTCTCGGTGATGAGTCGGCGCCGGATCCTCCCCACCAGTCTCGCTGGGACAACTGCGGTCCTGGTCCATGGAGACGGCCATGACGAGGCTGATCTGGCGCGCGCGATCGCGGGGAGTTCGCTTGTTATCGATGCGGCTGCCCCTTATCCACTACGACCAGAAACCCCAGAGAATCAAAGGGCGCTGGTGAACAAGGCACGGGCGCGCGCATCCGCCATCTGCCAAGCTTGTCGAACTTCCGGCGCGGTTCTGATTTCCGTTGGCTCGTTTGTGACCCATCGCACGGCCCGTGGGCCGCTGTCGCCGCTGCTTCGCCGAATGCATCCCTACTTCGCCGTGAAGGAGGCTGTGCAAGAGGTGCTGCTGACGGCATCCAATCACGGGTTGGACGTCGGAATCCTCAATCCGACGGGTTGCCTAGGCCCCTGGGATCAAAAGTCGAGGGATCTGGCGCTGATTCCCACTGTGGCCGCCGGACGGCTGCCTGGGACCGTACGCGACGTCGTTAATTTCGTGGATGTGCGCGACGTGGCGGCGATGGCCTTGCGCTTGGTGGATACCGAACGCTTCGGCCGCCCCATCTTGGTGGCCGGTCACAATGTGCCTTGCCCGGATATCTGCCAGCAGATTTTGGCGCTCACAGGTCGAAAAAGCAGGCTTTTGGCGCTGCCAGCGACGGTCGGCGCGATCTCGCTCTGGAGCCTGGAATGGGCGCTCACGCCACTGGGAAGGCGGCCACCGTGGCCTTCTTTGGCCCTGTTCATCATGGCGCAATGTGGCACGGTCGAGCCAAGTGCCGACCAATTGGCGTTGGGTGTGCCTCTTCGCGCCCTCTCCGAGACCCTGGAGGACAGCGTGACCTGGTACCGCGACATTGGATATCTCTAGCAGCGTGCGGCGTAATTAGAATTACTGCCCGTGCACACTGCTAGTTTTATTCATCATTGGGAGGGCTTTGAGCGCCTCGAGTTGCGGCGAGCCGCGACTTCCCCATCCCAGCAGACAGCGCCCAGCGGAGTGCGTTTCCGAAAAAACGAGAAAAAGCGCAGTCTGCTAGCCCAAACTTCTCACCGCCAGTCGGCCTGTGAGAAGCCCGGGCGGGGCGAGCGACAACCGGCTGAATCAGCTGCCGTCCGTCACATGAAATCGTGCTCGCCAAATACCCGCCGCGGTGTGCCGATGAGGGCGCGGGAGGCCTGCATGCCGCTCATGAACGCCGACTCCACTGCCCCGATGTTCAAGCCCGTGCGCACCCACGCGCCGGCTAGGGTCAAGTTGGTGATGCCGCTGTCTCCCGCTCGCAGTCGGGCACCAACTGTTCGCGGTGCGGATAGTACGTAGCGATCCGTCGGCTCGACGTTGGCGCACCAAAATTGGCCATCGAGTCGCTCGGCGCCTTCGCGCTCACTGGGATCAACGAGGACCTGCCAATCCAGCGGTTCCAATTGCCCAGTGCGCGTCGCGCCAGGGATGAACGCACCGCCGCCGTCGTCTAGCCATTGTCGTGCGATGGCCTTGGCACGCTCATTTTCGCGCTGATGAAAACCTGTCTCGCTAGCGTCGGGAGGGGCGACACTCTCCAACCGGTTGCAGACGTGCAGCACGTGCCCGGGCTGGGTCGGCCAGGCCTCATGGCGCAGTAGGTGGCTCATGTCGCCGTAGCCAGTCAGCGGCGAAAGTCCTGTATTCATCATCGGTTTTCCCGACTTTCGCTTCGCTTTCGACCAGATTTGCAGCGCGATTGTGGGGGTGCTTTGCACCGTCGCGAGTAGCTGTCGCCAATGGGGGTGATGCGCCGCGAGCTGACCGCAGATGGCGGGCAGCGCGGGCTGACTGATCGCTAACACAACCTCGTCGTAGTCGCGGCCATCCTGGAGCTCGACCGTCTCTACGTCTGCCCAGCCAGACCAGGACGCCTCGAGATCGATGGCTTGCGCCGAGAGCTGATCGCCCTCCACCAGCTGCGCAGCATCGGGCGCGCCGGGCCACGTCGGGAGACCGCCGATGTCTTGCAGCGGCTCATAGGTCAAAGGTCCGGATCGAACCGTCGCCTGAACGCCAACGACCACCTTGGTGAGCCGCTGCCCATCAGCGCTCAGTTCGAGATTCCGCACCCGGTGAAAGAAGGCGAACTTCACGCCGCGGCGCCGCAGCACCTCATACAGTGGGGCCACCAGGATCTCGCCCGTGCCCGCCTTCATCCACCAACCGACCGCGCCTTTGTACGCGCCGACAAATCGCAGCGTCATTCGCAGGGCGGTGCCAGCGCCGAATCCAGTCTCGGGGCGGTCGTCATCCGGAGCGTGAAAACACAGGTCGTAGACCGACCGCACCAGGGCGGAATTCACCGCGGTGTCACTCGCGCCGTGACGGGTCAGCCACAGGCGGAAGTCCTCGTCATCGAGCGCGTCGAACCCCGTGGAATAGACCCGATCCGTCGCCATACCTGTGAGGCACGCAGCGGCCAAGTCAAGCAGGATCCACAAACGCCGAAGTTCGTCGTCTTCGGTCAGCAGTTCCGCCAAATTTTTGCGCAGTCGTACCAGAATTCGGCGCACCGACGTAACAATGTTGAGGCCGCCATCTCCGTCTCGATACTTGGCGTCATCGCCCACAGCGGCCAGCACCTCCATCGCCGCCGCCCGCAGCGCGCTCAACAGCGCCGTCGGCTGCGTGCGACGCTGCACTTCAGCGAGGAGAATCCGAGACCCAAGTCGAAGCCAATAGCGCACCATCTGCCCGTAATCGCGGGGTGATGGCCAGATTCCACCGTCGCCTGGCGTGCTTTGATTTCGTGGAAATGTGATCGACCAGGGGCGCAGTTGGCCGGCTATCAGCTCTTGAAATACGACCGTGTCCTGGGGCTGAAATGCGTCGTCAAAAGTACGAATGGGACAGGAGGGCGGACGCGCCAAGTCGGCGTAGCACCGGCGGATGCTGGCAAAAGCGTTTTCGTAGCTGCCGAGGAGGACGTGCAGCCCGTGCTCCTCGATTCGGCCATGCTCCCCGCGAGAGCTGGCGCACTTACCACCCAGTCGCCAGCCCATTTGATAGATGGTGATGTCGAGGTCGGCGCCCTTATTGTTGTTGGTGAGATGGAGCGCCGTCGCCAGCCCGCCCAGTCCGCCGCCCAAGATGGCGATCTTCCGTGGTGACTGTGGCGATGCGCTCATGGTGCCGGCTCCTTTCTGCCTAGCTGCTGTGAATGGCCACCAGCGTGGCACCAGCGCCGCCGCCATCGGGCATGGCTTCGCACCACGCGTCGACGTGTTCTGGCAGCCGCTTCAGCAGGGAGCGACACGCCCCGCGCAGCACCGGATCGCCGGCAGAATGCAGCCCCTGACCGTGAATGACGCGTACGCAGCGCCAGCGCCGCTGCCGAGCCTCGGCAACAAACGCGCGGAGACGACGTTCGGCGACGTGGGCGCGCAGGCCGTGCAGGTCGACCTCTTTGTCCACCGGCCACGCGCCGCGGCGCAGCTGTTCGACCGCCTCGGCGCCACGTTGGCCTGCCCAATGGGGCCGATCCGCTGTGTTCATCATCATGGCAAAGGTGGCCTCTTCGGCGACTTCGTTCACGCTTCGCATGGCGATTTCAGCGACCGGGGGACGCTTCGACTTTGGGCGTACACGACCGGTCTTGCCGGCGAGCGGGGTGACGCCGCGCATGGCTGAGGCGAACGCCTCCACGGGCGGCTGGGAGGCTGCCGGTGGCGCAGCGACTTGCGGCGGAGGCGGAGCTGCGGGCCGCTCAACCTCGGTCACGGCAAGTTCCTTGCTCAGTTGCTTAGCAATGTCCGCGAATGGGTTGAACTTTGGCTCACGCTTCGGAGCTGTTCCCTGTTTTCGTTTCTTGCGCGCCATCGTGCTGTGTCTCCAGCCGAAATTCAATTCACATCACGTTAAGCCACAAATTACCCTCGAATCTGCTTGGCGCAAGACCAAGGGACGACATTTCCTTCATCCGTCGCTTGCATCCCAAACGGGGCGGTCGCACATTGCACCCGTAGCCACTACTGAGGATTCGATGATGACAAAGAAATTTCGCCTGGGCGTTTTGCTCGCCCTGCTGTGTATTGCCGCCCCCGCGTGGGCCGCGCCACCCGCCACCACAACCATTGAGGGGGTGTTGACCAGCGCTGGCGGCGGAGCAGCTGCAGACGGCACGTACGCAGTGACGTTTTCGATCTACGCAAGCAAGACGGCAACCAGCGCGGCTTGGTCTGAGGCGGGTGTGAAGGTTGTGCTCAAGAACGGCCGCTTCCAACATCGGCTTGGCAGCATCAAGGCGCTCAACCCCAAGACGCTGGCCGCGCTCAAGACGCCTTGGTTCGGTGTCAAAGTTGCGACCGACCCAGAGCTTGCGCGTATGCCCCTGTCGAGCGCCCTGTATGCTTTGGTTGCAGGCCAAGTGTCGTGCACCGGCTGCATCGGCGGGGCGCAGTTGGCGTCCGGAGCCATCTCTCCCGCCAAAATTGGCTTCAACTACGCGGGCTCGACCACGAAGGGCGGCCCAGCGAAAGATCTATCGTGCAGCGGCTGCGTGTCCGTGTCGGAGCTCAAATTCGACGGCAACGTCAAC